>CAUZTZ010000267.1:0-6232 GCA_963582805.1 Alphaproteobacteria bacterium | reverse complement strand
GACGCCAGCGCGACTGACGCCGCCCAACTATCGGCCAGCCTGGAGACATTCGGGTCCACCGAAGCCGATGCGGAGGAGCCCGCCTCCGAGCCGGCCCAGTCTGCAAGCGCGGCATCGGACGCGGCGGTAGACGATGCCGGCGAAGAGGACACCGACGAATTTACCGAGGTGACCGCACCCTTGGGCGCCGCATCGGACACCAAAACAGATACCGTGGCCGCCGCCCCTGCTCCGCCGCCGCCTCCGCCGCCGCCCGCGCCCGATGCCGATCAAACCCTGGTGGGCACGGCGGGCGCCGATACATTGACCGGCGGCAGCGGCAACGACACCGTGACCGGGCTATCCGGTGCCGACACGATTTCTGCCGGCGACGGCGATGATCTGGTCTATGGCGACAGCAACGGCTTTTCCATCTGGGACGGCGCCGACATCATCCATGGCGGCGCCGGCAACGACCGCCTCTATGGCGAGGCCAAGAACGATGTGCTGCTCGGCGAAGACGGCGACGATTACCTGAATGGCGGCTTTGATCATGATCGCCTGGAAGGCGGCGCCGGCGCCGACACGCTGGTCGGCAATTTCGGCAATGATGTGCTCCTTGGCGGTGAGGGCGGCGACGCGCTCTATGGCGGTTTCGGCCACGATGCTTTGAACGGCGGCGGCGGCGATGATCTGTTGAACGGCGGCTGGAACAACGACGTCATGACCGGCGGCAGCGGCAACGATACCCTTATCGGCGATTGGGGCGCCGACACACTGGCCGGCGGCTTGGGCGATGATCGGCTGGAGGGCGGCAAGGACGGCGATGTCTATCTGATTGGAACCGACGATCTGGCCGGCAGTGATGTGATCTATGATTTCGACGGCTACGATATTCTCAGGTTCGACGGCATCGACGCCTGGGCGGAAATTAACCAGGTATCCCATACCGGCAATGACCTGACCTTCGATTTCAATGATGGTGGTTCGCTCACCATCACCGGCCATTTCTCCGGCGACGCCCTGGAACGGCTGGAAGCCGGCGGCGGCGCCTACGTCATGGGCACCGATTTCACCGGCACCGGCAGCTTCGCCGATTTTCTGGCCGCCACCCCCGATCTGCTGATCGATGGCACCAATAGCGCCGAAACCCTAAGCGGCGGCGTCGGCGACGATATCATCAAGGGCTTCGGCGGTGACGATTTGATAGATGGCAACGACGGCGGCGATCTGATCTATGGCGGCGACGGCACCGATATTATCGACGGCGGCGGCGGCGCGGATGTCATCTATGGCGATGTAGGCGGATTTTCCATGGGCTCCCGCGCCGACACCATCAACGGCGGCGACGGCGACGACTATTTGTTCGGCGAAAGCGGCCGCGACACATTGCATGGCGGCGAGGGCAACGACAATTTAGACGGCGGCTTCGACAACGATGCGCTGTTTGGCGACGGCGGCGCCGATATTTTGCGGGGCAGCCTCGGCAACGACAGCCTTCATGGGGGCAATGGCGACGATGCCTTGCTCGGCGATATCGGCAATGATGCGTTGTATGGCGACGCCGGCGCGGACCGGCTCTATGGCGGCTGGGGCCACGATAGCCTGGATGGCGGCGATGGCGACGATTCCTTGCGCGGCGAGGCCGGCAACGATGCCCTGACCGGCGGCGCGGGCAAAGACACATTCATCATGCAATCGGGCGGCGGCAACGACGTGATCACCGATTTCGAGATCGGCGCCGACGCCGTCCATCTCGGCAGCTTCGGTTATGGCGGCTTTGCCGATCTGGATCTGGCCGACGACGGATTGGGCGGCAGCGTCCTCAACTTGGCGGACGGCGGCAGCGTCACCTTCTCTTCGGTCACGACCGCCAGCCTGGGTGCCGACGATTTCATCTTCTAGCTTCTTCCGGGGAATTAAAGGAGCCATCATATGAACACCGAAGCATCGAAATTTCGCCGCATTCTGGGTCATGCTAAGCCGGTATTGGTGAGCGCCATGGCATTTTCCTTGTTCATCAACTTGCTGATTTTATCGGTTCCGGTCTATATGATTCAATTGTTCGATCGCGTTTTGACCAGCGAGAGCCAAGCGACGCTGGTGATTATTACCGGCGGCGTCCTCGGCGCTTTGCTGATCGCCGCCGGATTGGAGCTGGCCCGCTCGCGCATGCTGGTGCGCCTTGGCGTCTGGCTGGAACGGCGGCTTAACCAGCCCTTGTTCGCCGCCAGCCTGGCCAACGGCCGCCTCGCCCACAATTTTCGCGATCTGGAAAAAGTGCGGTCCCTGTTCATGGGCAATAGTCTCACCTCGGTGTTCGATGCGCCCTGGACGCCGGTGTTTATTCTGGTGCTGTTTTCCCTGCATCCGAGCCTGGGTTGGATCGCCGCCGCTGGCGCGGGCGTACTGGGCGCCCTCGCATTTGTCACCGATGCCGCCAGCCGGCGCTCGCACTCACGCGCCGTGGCCGCCGCCGCCGGGCAATACCGGGCTGCCGCCGCTATCGGCCGCCAGCGGGACGTGGTGGCCGGCCTCGGCATGGAAACGGGCTTGAGCAAATGGTGGCGCCGGCAAATCGGGGCGGCATCGCAATTTCACCAATCGGGGGGCGATGCGATCGGGCTGGCCATGGTTGTCTCCCGCTTTGTCCGCTTGGGCCTGCAAATCCTGGTGCTGGCCAGCGCCGCGCATCTGGTCATCAACGGCCAGCTCAGCGCCGGCGCCATGATCGCCGCTTCGATCCTGTTGTCGCGGGCGCTGGCGCCAGTGGAGCAACTGATCGGCGCCTGGCGGCAATTGCGCAGCGCCCGGCAATCGCTCCGCCGCATCGCCGAGGTGCTGGGCGACAGTGGCGCGGATGCGCAATTTTTGCCGCTGCCGAGGCCCGAGGGCCGGATCGAAGCCACCAATTTGCGCTTCCAGCCGCGCACCGGCGGACCAATAGTGTTTTCCGAAGTCTCGTTCAAAATCGAGCCCGGCAATTTCGCCGCCCTGGTGGGACCATCGGGGGCCGGCAAGACCAGCCTGATCCGCATGCTGGCCGGCGCATTGGCTCCGGCGTCGGGCCTGGTGCGCCTGGACGGCGCCGATATCGCCGGCTGGCCGGCCCATGACCGGGGCCGCCATGTGGGCTATGTGCCCCAGCATGTGGAATTCCTGCCGGGCACGGTGGCCGAAAATATCGCCCGCTTCGAAGACGCGGCGGCGGATCACATTTATGAAGCCGCCCGCGAGGCAGGCGTCCATGGCGATATCCTGCGCTTACCGGAGGGCTATCAGACGCGCCTCGGCGGCGAAGAGGGTATTCTGTCCGCCGGTATGCGCCAGCGGCTTGCCCTGGCCCGCGCGGTGTTCGGCAAGCCGGCTCTGTTGCTCCTGGATGAGCCCCATTCCAATCTCGACAATGACGGCGTCGGCGACCTCATTCATCTGGTCGAGCGCTTCACCGGCGAAGGCGGCGCCGTGCTGATGGCGACCCACCGGCCAAGCATCTATGTGCGCGCCGATCAAACCTTTGAGCTTAAAGACGGCGGGCTCACTGAAATCAGAGATTTTGGACGCACGCGCCTCAGTCTGCATGGCGCCGGCGCGGGCCCGCGATTGGCGCAGATACCCATGGGCGAGCGGCTATTGGAGGCGAGATCATGAAAATATTTCGGCGAAATTCAGGACGCAAAACAGACAGGGACGACGCTTTGGCGCCGCTGGTGCGGCGCTGGCAAATCTTCGGCGCGTTGTTGATTATCGGCTTTATCGGCGGCGGCTTTTTCTGGGCGGCCAGCGCCGGCATCGATGGCGCCGCCATTGCGCCCGGCGTGGTGTCAGTCGAAAGCCATGCCAAGAATATCCAGCACCTGGAAGGCGGCATCATCCGCGAAATTCTGGTGCGCGACGGCGATGTGGTCGAAAAAGGTCAGGTGCTGGCCTATCTGGACGACACCAAGGCGCGCACCAATTTGGATATCCTGACCCTCAAATGGCGCTCCGGCCAAATCCTCAGGGCGCGCCTGATCGCCGAACGCTCTGGCTCAGTTTTGAAAATCCCGGCGCCCATTGCCAAACTGACCATTGATGCCAAAATCCGCGCCCTGATCCAGGTCCAGCGCGCCGCCCTTCGCGCCCGCCGGGCAACGCTGAAAAATCAAACCGACATTTTGCGCCTCCGCATCGAGCGTCTGGCGCGCGAGGCCAAGGGCTATGCGGGCAAGGTAGAATCCAACCGCGCCCAACTCAGGCTTTTGCAAGAAGAGATTGGGCCGCTCGCGAAACTGATGAAAAGCGGCCTAGTGGTAAAATCCAGGTTCATGGCCCTCAAACGCAAAGCCGCCTTCGTTAAGGGCGAGATCGCCGAGTTTGAGGCCAAGATTGAGGCCGCCAAGCGCAATATGGAAGAAATTCGCGCCCAGATATCGCTACCGGCCAGCAACCGGTCCAACGAAATCGACGCCCAATTGGAGGGCATCGATAACCGTCTCGGCGATTTGGCCACGCGCATCAACGGGGCCCGGGACGTGCTTGAGCGGACCCTGATCGTGGCGCCCGCCGACGGCTTCATCCAGGGTTTGGAGGTTCATACGGCCGGCGGCGTCATCCAGCCCGGGCAAACGCTGATGGGTCTGGTGCCGGCCGGCGACAAGCTGGTGATCGATGTGCGCGTGCACCCCCGCGACCGGGATATCATCTATGCGGGCATGGCGGCGCGCATCCGCCTGACCGCCTTCAGCGCCCGCCAATTTCGCCCAATCCAGGGCGTGGTCACCGCCATATCCGCCGACAAGCTGATCGACGCCAACACCGGCGCATTCTATTTCAAGGCGCGCATCGCGCCCGAAGCCGCTCAATCAATGATGCCGGGCATGCTGGCCGAAGTGTTTTTGCTGACCGGGCGGCGGACTGTTTTGGATTATTTGCTGGACCCGATTGCCGTCAGCTTTGAAAGGGCCGGCCGGGAATCATGAAATCCCGGCGCTACAGATAATATTCTTGCAACGGCCCGAACCCGTTGAAGCCTACCGACGCATAGCTGGCCGTGTAGGCGCCGGCGTGGCGGAATTCCAACCAATCGCCGGCCCGCAAGTCTGCCGGCAATTGATAACCGGCATTTTGGTACAGAACATCGGCGCCGTCGCAGGTGGGACCGGCCAGCACCGTCGCCACCGGATTGCCGCCGTCCCGCTCGGTAACGACGGGATATTGAATGGCCTCACCGATGGTCTCAGTGAGGCCGCCGAACTTGCCGATATCCAGATAGACCCAGCGGACATCCTGCCCGTCCCGCCGGGTCGCCAGCACCACCTCCGAACGCACCATGCCGGCGGTGGCGGAGAGGCAGCGCCCCGGCTCGGCCATGATGGCCGGCATCCGGTTTCCGAAATGGCGGGCCAATGATTGCTGAATGGCGGTAGTCACGGCGGCTTCTTCGGGCACGTCCTGGGCGTAAGCGACCGGCACACCGCCGCCGATATTCAGCACCAATAATTCGATGCCGCGCTCGCGCAACTGGGTGAAGATCATCGCCGCCTGGCCGATGGCCAAATCCCAACTGGCCAGATCGGTCTGTTGCGAGCCCACATGAAAGGCAACACCATGTGGGATCAAACCCGAACCTTGCGCCTTCACCAACAGCGCCGATGCCGCCCCGGCGGCGCATCCGAACTTGGCGCCCAAGGGCCAGCGGGCACCGTCATTATCGACGAATATGCGGCAAATTACGGAAGCCCCTGGCGCGGCGATGGCCAATTTCTCCAGCTCCTCGGCGCAATCGAATGTGAATATGCGCAAGCCCAACGCAAACGCCGCCGCAATATCGCTTTGCTTTTTTATGGTATTGCCAAAAGCGATACGGCTGGCATCGGCGCCGGCGGCCAGGCAGCGGTCGATCTCCGCCAGAGACGCCGCATCGAAGTTGGCGCCGAGGCCGGCCAGGGTTTGCAACACCGGCGCCGCCGGATTGGCCTTCACCGCATAGTATATGTCGGCCATCGGCAAAGCCTCGGCAAGGCGCCGGTAATTGTCCGCCAGGATATCCAGATCGAACAACAGACAGGGCGTTTCGGGCCGGTGGCGGGCAACGAATGCTTCAATCTTCGGCGTCATATTGCGTCCTCGATAAGGCCCGGCCGCTAGGTCCGGCGCGCCGGTATAACCCAATCAATCGTGAACGCAATAAAAAAATGACGTGACCCCGGCCGGGTGGGGTATTATCCTGTCCGGGACTGGATATTTTGTATCAAATCAACTACATTGGATA
>CAUZTZ010000266.1:0-6290 GCA_963582805.1 Alphaproteobacteria bacterium | reverse complement strand
AAAAGTCCAGACGTCAGGTTGCTTAATCTTGGGTCTTGCCGTCGTTTGCGAGGGGAATTGACCCCTTTTCCACCGCCATGTCTTTAACGCATGGCAATTCCCGTTTAGCGGGCGCGAATCCGGATTTGCGGCGGTGATTTTGATCTGAGGCCAGCAAAAATGTGTATAAATGTATATAAATGCTAATAATGTATATGCCGAACCCGGTGTTGCATGTCGCAGCCAACCATGCGCTGCAAACATAGCGCTGATCGGAAACCGATGATCTTGGCTCTAGCGCAAGGCCGCCGCGATATTGCCGCCGTCGACGGTGATCACGGCGCCGGTGGAGGCCCGCGCCAGGGCCAGATCGAGGAACGCCCGGGCCACGTCTTCGGCGGTCACTTCGCGGCCCAGCAGGTTGCCGGCCATGTAATCGCCTGCGCTCAAGCCGCGCGCCTTGGAGCGCTGGTTGATCATTTTGCCGGTCAACAGGCCCGACCGGATGCGGTCGGCATTGACGGCGCCGGTGCGGATGCCGTCCTTGCCGTGATCCACCGCATATTGGCGGGTCAGGAACAGGGTGGCCGCCTTGGGCAGCCCGTAGGGGCCGAAATCAGCGCCCGGATTGACCGCTTGTTTCGAGGCGTTGAACAACAAACAGCCGCCGGTTTTTTGCGCGCGCATGACACGGACCGCGTTCTGGGCGATGCTTTGATGGGCGAAGAAATTCAATTCGAAACTTTTGCGCAAAACCGCGTCATCGACGGTGCCGATCTCTCCCTGCCAGGCGGCGCCGGCGTTGGAGACCACGATATCGACGCCGCCGAAGGTGCGGCAGACTTGATCGAAGGCGCGCCGGACATCAGCTTCATCGGTGACGTCGCACCTGCGCCCAAGCCCGCCGATTGCATCGGCCACAGCTTCGGCGGCGACCGCGTCCAGATCAAGCACGGCCGTGGCAGCGCCCTGGGCGGCGAAAAGTTCCGCCGTCGCCGCGCCGATGCCGGAGCCGCCGCCGGTGACCAGCGCCACCTGTCCGGCCAGGGGTTGCGCGGCGCCCTGGGCGGCGCGTTTGGCCTGTTCCGGCGGCCAGTATTCGATGTCGAACAGATCGGCTTCGGATGCCGGCGTGTAACTGCCGATACGCGCCGCATCGGAAATGATCTTGATATTGGTTTCGAACAGATCGGCGGCGATAGCGGCTTCCCGCTTCGATGGCCCAAGACCGAACAAACCCAAGCCGGGCGCCAGCACCACCCGTGGAAACGGATCCAGGGGCGCGACCTTGCCGCCCAGCCGGCGCCGGTGGCGGGCTACATAGGCTTGGTAATCCTTGGCGTAGGCGGCCACCGCCTCAAATATCTTAGCCTCAGCGCCGTTGCCGTTTGCGATGAAAGGCAGCATCAAGGGCCCCGGCTTGGTCCAGATCACATGATCCGGGGTCGCCGGTCCTTTGGCGGCGAGGCGCACCAGAGCGGGCCTATCGACAAATTCCCGGATCGGCTTGCCGCCCCGGAATTCTGCAATCATCCGGCTTCGATCGCCACTATCCAAAACGCCGGCGACGGCGCCCCGGAGGATCGGCGCCAGACTGGCGGCATCGATGCAAGCCCGCGCCTTGCGCCGCGCCGGGGCGGGGTGCTGCGGCGCGGCGCGCACATGGTGCTCGGCCGCCGAGACCAGCCGCGCCATACGGCCATAGGCCTCTTTGGCGCTATCGCCGAAAGTAAACAAGCCGTGTTTGAGGACCACCAGCGCCTGGGCACGAGGGTTATCGGCGGCAAGCCTGGCTGCTTCCTTGGCCAGCTTGAAGCCGGACATGGCATAGGGCTGAACGATCACGTTAGCGCCAAAGACCCGTGCGCAAAGCCGGGCGCCGTTTGGCTGGTTGGTCAGCGCCAATACCGCATCGGCATGGGTGTGATCGATAAATTTGTGCGGCAGAAAGGCGTGCAGCAAGGTTTCCACCGATGGATCGGGCGCATCCGCATCCAAGCGCGCGGCGCGCAAGGCGCGCACCATTTGCGCATCACCCAGCCCGCGCCGCCCCTTGAGCGCCAGCAATTGCGCCAGATCGAGGGCCGGCAATCCGGCGATATCCAGGTCCGCCAGATCATGGCCGCTGCCTTTTATATAGAGCGCGTCGACAAGGCGCCCGGCGGCATCGCAGGCGGTTGCCTTCAACGACGTATTGCCGCCGCCGTGGCGCACCAGGGCGGCATCACCGCCCAACAGCCGCGATGTATAGAGCCGGTGCGCCAGATCCGCATGCGCACCGTTTTTTTTGTATTGGCGGGCCATGCGCGCCGCTTGTTTATCGTCATAAAGGTTCTTCATAGGCCGGGAGTTTGCCTCAATCGAGCCCTAAGCGAAAGAAGGCAAAAAATTTGGCCAATAACCCCAATGTGATGCCCAATTTGCTTTTGCCACTACCCATGGGCCAAAAATCGGCTATATGTGAGAACAGGAGGAGACACAATATGGATCAACAGGTAATACCCGGTGAAGGCTATCTCTTGGCGTTGGAGCCTTTGGACGGCACGGTTCGCGTTGAATTCAACGGCGAGATTATCGCCCAATCGGACCGGGTGATCACGCTTCATGAATCTGGCCTGACGCCGGCCTATTATTTTCCCATGGAAGATGTGCGCCAAGAGTTTTTGGTTGCAAGTGAATTGGCCAGCCTTTGCGCCTTTAAGGGCGATGCCACCTATTGGTCCTTGAAGGTGGGCGAGCGCACCGAAACCAACGCTGCCTGGGGCTACAATATGCCCGATGACAATGTGGCGGCGATCGCCGGTCACGTCGCCTTTTACTGGGATCGGATGGATGGTTGGTATCTGAACGGCGAAAAAATCGATGCGCCGGAGCGCGATGCGGACCCGAGCGGCATAAATCCGCTGGCGCAGTGGCTGATGCACGACGCCTGGAGCGCCAAATCAACCAATGATCTTGTTTACAAATTTTGCAGCGGCCTGGTGGAATACGGCATCCACATACATCGCTTCCGGCTGATTATCCGCACCCTGCATCCGCAGCTTTATGCGCGCATATTTACCTGGCAAAATGGCGAGCCGGAGGTTGCCGAATACCGCGCCGACCGCACCATGGTCGATGCCGAGCAGTTCACCAACAGCCCGTTCGCGCCCATCCTCGAAGGCGCCGGCGGTGTCCGCCGCCGTCTCGACACAAATAATCCGCAACTGGACTATCCGGTGCTGAAAGATTTGCTGGAAGAAGGCGCCACCGATTACGTGGCCATGCCAATGGTGTTTTCGGACGGCCAGGTCAATGCGTTTTCCCTCTCATCGCAACGCAAGGGTGGGTTCTCCACCGATGATCTCGGCTATATATACGAAGTGATCCCGATCATTAGCCGCTTGATTGAGATGCATTATCTCAGGCGGACGGCGGTGACCCTTTTGGACACCTTCCTTGGCAAGCAGACCGGCGAGCGGGTTCTGGACGGGTTGGTTCAGCGCGGCGACGGCGAAGATATTCACGCGGTCATCTGGTTCTGCGATCTCAGAAATTCGACGGCGCTGTCGGAAAGCATGGAGCGCAAGGCCTATTTGGATATGCTCAATCAGTTCCTGGAAACCATGGCCGATGCGGTGCTCGATGAAGGCGGCGAGGTTCTGCGCTTTATCGGCGACGCCGCCCTCGCCATATTTCCCATCGACGAATATGACGAAGCCGGGCGCTGCATCGCCACCGGCCAGGCGGTATCGGCGGCCAGGGCCGCGGTCGGGCGCATGGCGGAAGTGAACGGGTTGCGTGTCAAGGACGGGCTGGAGGCCATCGGCTATGGTATCGGATTGCATCTGGGCGATGTCACCTACGGCAATATCGGTTCCGAATCGCGCCTCGAGTTTACCGTCATCGGACCCGCCGCCAATGAAGCGGCACGCCTCGAAAACCTGACCAAAACCTTGGACCGGCCGGTCCTCATGTCCGATGAATTCCGCCAATGCTTTCCCGATGAATTGGTGTCCATGGGCCGCCATTCCTTGCGCGGCGTCGCCGAGGAACACGAGCTGTTCACCCTGCCGGACGATGCCTTCGCCACGCCCCCTTAAGCCCGACCGCACAGGTTTTGGCCAATGAGAATACGTTTTACCGCCGTCACGCTGCTGGCGTTTATCCTCGCCGCCTGCTCGCAAGGCATTGACGGAGAAGCCTTTTTCGATGCGGCCAAATATCATCACACCGCCGAAGGGTTCCGCAATCCGCCCGGCAGCCTGGCCCGTGACATCAAGCCGTTTCGCTTTATCGGATTTGTATTTCGCCGCCTGACGGAAACGCCGGAGGCGGACATTTTGCCGCCCGGCCATGTGCTCAGCCCATCCAATGCGGCTTCAAGCCCGGGCCCCAATCTGACTTGGATCGGGCACGCAACGTTTCTGATCCGTTTGAGCGGGCTCAATATTCTGACCGATCCGTTCTTTTCGGAGCGCGCCTCGCCGTTCTCCTTCATGGGCCCAAAGCGCTACGCGCCGCCGGGCATTGCGTTAACAGATTTGCCGAAGATTGACGTGATCGTCATCTCCCACAATCACTACGACTCTTTCGATGCCCCGGCCTTGGAACGTCTCGCCCGGGATCATCCCAAAGCGCGGGTTCTGGCGCCCCTTGGCCTCGCCAAGCCGCTCCGCCGGCTGGGCTTTACCAATGTGCGCGAGATGGATTGGTACCAGATCGACAAATTCGGCGGCGTCAATTTCCAGGCAACGCCGGCCATTCACCGTTCCAACCGGGGTTTGTTCGACGTCAATCAGACCCTCTGGTCGGGCTTCGTGATAACCGCGCCCGAACACCGCATCTGGTTCGCCGGCGATACCAGCCTGGGTCCCGTCTATGAAAAAGAAGTCGCGCGGCGCATCGGCCCGGTCGATACCGCGCTGGTGCCCATCGGCGCCTTTTTGCCCCGGGATTTCATGCGCCCGGTTCACGTGAACCCGGAAGAAGCCGTGGCTCTGGCGCGCATCATGGGCGCCAAGGCCGCCATTGCCATGCATTGGGGCACGCTGCCGCTGGGCGCCGATAAGCCGAAACAGGCCAAGCAGCGCTTCGAAGCCGCGCCGGCGCCCGGGATCAACAAAATACTCATGGCTATCGGTGAGACGCGAAGCCTCAATTAAGGCGCCAGACGGACGCGGGCGTGGTTAACAAAATTTCGAAGGATGCGCTTGCGCATTTCGGCGGCGGCGCCATCGGCAAAGCGGACGCCATCGAACAGGCGGCGCAAATCCCGGGTCAGGGTGAGGTTTTGGAAGCCGGCGACGGAGCCCCGGTAAGGCGCCCCGGCGGCGTCCCGCAAGGCAAAAAAGGCGCCGAAGCTGGCCGAGGATTCGGCGCGGAATTGCCGCCACGCGCTATTCCCCCGGCGCCACGCGCCTTCGATGCGCAGGCTCAGCCCGCCAAGCTGGCGCGCCCCGGCAGCCACATAATGGGCCTGGCAATAGTCCCTTTCAGGCGGCGCGAGCTGGCCGAACAGGGTGGGCTGAGCCCGATGCAAGGCCTCAGGCACCGGTTCGATCAACTGGCCCGGCAACGAGCCGCTCACATGGCCGGCCCGGGCGCTGGAAATAAAGAGGCCGGAACCGGCCCCTCCGGCCCGGTTGCCCTTGGAGCATGGCACCAGCGAAACCGCGAAGCTGACAATATGGCCGCGCTCGATGCGCACGCTATAGCCGAGATCGGTGGTGATCACCGGATCGGCGCCGGCAAAATCCAGGCGAACCGCGATCTCCCCTGCCGCCGGGGCGGCCAATGAGAAAACGATCGCAAGGACAAAGATGATCGCGCGCACGGCCTAGTAGCGGGGCCCGAACCCGCCCGGCCGGCGCGGTGGCGGGCCCGGCGGCCGGCGTCCAATCCCACCGGGCGGCGGGCCGGCGCGGCGGGCGCCATCATGGCCGAAGGACGCCTCGCCGTGGTAGCAGGCCAGAAAATAGGGGAATGTATCGGTGGCGTAATAGGCGTAGGTGCCGTCGGGCCGCGTCATGCCGTTGCAGCGGTCAAGATCACCGGCGCCGGCCTGATATTTATTGGACCGCCAGACATGGCGCTGGCTGTCCATTTTGCGCCAGCTCGATTTGATCTTGCGCACCGTTTGGCAGGACCGGTCGGTGCATTCCCATGGCGCCAAAATGGGATAGCCGTCGAAGGCATAACCGACCACCAGCGACGTGCGCCCATCAATGCGATCAAACAGGCAGCGCGGCATGACGTGGAAATGATAGACCCCGCCGCGCGCTGTATGGCCGTTGCAGAAATCCAAAAGCTGGTCCAGCAGGGGGTCGGCG
>CAUZTZ010000265.1:0-6291 GCA_963582805.1 Alphaproteobacteria bacterium | reverse complement strand
ATGGGCAAGATGGCGACCAACGAAAAATCGCCGGTGCAGAAGAAATGGGCGGCGTCGGCCAATCTGATCTTTCCCAACCAGGCGGGCCGGGGCGCCCACGTCAACATCTCCGGCGCCGGCATCACCAAGCATTCCAAGAACAAGGCGGGCGCCATCAAGCTGATCGAGTTCCTGTCGGGCAATAGCGCCCAGAAAATCTATGCCGAGGGCAATTTTGAATATCCGGTCAAGAAAGGCGTCGCCCTGCATCCGATGGTGGCGTCCTGGGGCAGCTTCAAGGCCGACCAGGCTTACCTGTCGTTAATCGCCGAACAACGGGCGTTGGCCGCGAAGATCATGGATCGGGTGCGCTTTAATAATTAAGCGTCCTGAACGGGACTGGGAATAGACTTAACTGGGTTTTGAGAATGCCGTCAGATACTGCCGCCGCGCAATTCGCCCCATCGGCCGGGAAAGTGTCCTGGGGCTGGGTGAACCCCTGGACCATTGGCACCGCCGTGATCGCCGGGCTGGCGATTTTGCCGGTCGCCGCCATTGTTTGGATCGCAACGGCGCCCGGCGACGGCATCTGGTCGCACCTGGCATCGACGGTTCTGCCGACCTACATATTCAATACATTGGTGCTAATGTTGGGGGTCGGCGCCGGCACAATTCTCATCGGCGTCGCCTCGGCCTGGCTGGTCAGCACCTGCCGGTTCCCGATGCAGCCCATGTTCGAATGGGCGATGTTGCTGCCGCTGGCCATGCCGGCCTATGTGATCGCCTATGTCTATACCGACATTTTCGAATTTGCCGGCCCGGTGCAGGACATGTTGCGAAGCTGGTTCGGCTGGACGTCGAAACGGGATTACTGGTTTCCGGAAATCCGCTCCTTGGGCGGCGCCATTTCGATGATGACTTTGGTTCTTTACCCCTATGTCTATCTGCTCAGCCGCGCCGCCTTCATGGAGCAATCGGTGGGTGTCCTGGAAGCCAGCCGCGTGCTGGGAAGGGGGCCGTGGCGGAGCTTCTTTTCGGTCGCCTTTCCCATGGCCCGCCCAGCCGTGGTGATCGGCGTATCGCTGGTGATGATGGAGACCTTGAATGATTTCGGCACCGTCGATTTTTTCGGCGTCGCCACCTTTACCCTTGGCATCTATGATGTCTGGTTGAACATGAACAACGTGACCGGCGCCGCGCAGCTGGCACTGACGCTGCTCATATTCGTGATCGTGCTGGTTCTGGCGGAACGCTTTGCGCGGGCCAAGAAGCGCTATTATGTCAGTTCCGCCAAGTACCAGCCCTTGCCCCGGTACCAGCTGCATGGGCTCAGAATGTGGCTCAGCGTCATGGTTTGTGCGGCGCCGGTACTATTAGGTTTTGTTCTGCCGGTGGCGGTCCTAGGCGTCTATGCATGGGCGCATCTGGATCAGTTCACCAGCCCCGATATGTTGCGCTTCGCCGGCAACAGCATTTTGCTATCCACCCTGGCCGCCGGCCTCGCGGTCGCCATCGGCACCTTCATGGCCTACGGCTTGCGCCTGCGCAGCGAAAAGCTGCTTAAAGTCATCGTGCGCATTGCCAGCCTTGGATACGCGGTGCCGGGATCGGTGCTGGCGGTGGGTGTGCTGGTGACATTGGGCGCCCTCGATAATTCCATCGACGGCGCCATGCGCCGCACATTCGGCATTTCCACCGGGCTGCTTCTGTCGGGCACCATCGTTGCCGTGACCTATGGCTATCTGGTGCGCTTCCTGGCGTTGTCCTTCGGCAGCGTCGAGGCCAGCCTCACCAAAATTACGCCGAATATGGACGGCGCCGCCAAAAGTCTCGGCCACGGCCCGCTCAGCACCCTGCGCCGGATCCATATTCCAATGATCAAGGGCGGGCTGCTGACCGCCGTTATTCTGGTTTTTGTCGACGCCATGAAGGAGCTGCCGCTGACCGTGATCCTGCGGCCCTTTGATTTCCATACCATGGCCACCATTGTTCATGAGTTCGCCTCCGACGAGCAGATCGGCGAGGCGGCGCCGGCGGCTCTGGCGATCGTCGCATTTGGCATTTTGCCGGTAATCCTGTTAAGCATGGCCATCCGGCGTTCGCGTCCGGGCCACAAACAAGGATAGCCCCGTTGCAAGGTTTGCACATTCATGGCGCCGCCCACGCCTATGGCGACAACCAGGTCTTGTCCAAGATTTCCATGGTTGTTCCCGGCGGTGAGCTGGTGTGCCTGCTGGGACCGTCGGGCTGCGGCAAATCCACCTTGCTGCGCCTGGCCGCCGGCCTGGAAATTCTGCAGGAAGGCAGCATCGTCATCGATGATGTGACGGTGGCGACCAAGGAATTACATGTGCCGCCGGAACAAAGGCGCATCGGGCTGATGTTCCAGGACTATGCCCTGTTTCCGCATTTGAATGTGATCGACAATGTGACATTTGGGCTCTTGGGAACGCCTAAGCGCAAGGCGCGGGCGATTGCCGCTGAAAGGCTGGATCAGGTTGACCTTGCTGATCTTACTGAGGCGTTTCCGCATATGCTGTCGGGCGGCATGCAGCAGCGGGTGGCGCTGGCCAGGGCCTTGGCGCCGGAACCCAAATTGCTGTTGCTGGACGAGCCGTTTTCCGGCCTCGATACCAATATGCGCGCCTCTATCCGCCAGATGACGCTGAATGTCCTCAAAGAGTCCGGCGTTGCCACCCTGATGGTGACCCACGATCCGGAAGAAGCCATGTTCATGGCCGACCGGATTAAAATCCTCGGCCACGGCGGCAGCATTTTGCAATCGGGTGACTCCCACGAAATCTATTATCATCCGAACAACGAGTTTGTAGCCCGTCTGTTCGGCTTCATGAACACCATCAAGGGCATTGTCCAAAATTCCATGGTGCAAACGCCGTTCGGTGCGGTGCCGGCAATTGGCTTCGCGGACGGTGAACCGGCCCAGGTGTTGATCCGCCCGGAAGGAATATTGCTCGCGGCCGGCGCCGACAATGGCGGCGTTCCGGTTGAGGTCAATTCGACGCATCTTCTCGGTCATTTTAGCGTTGCAAGTCTAAAAATTGCCAAGGACCGGAACGGCGTTCAGGAATTTTTCGTTCGCGTACACAAGGAATTTCTTCCCGAGTTGGAAGGCCGCATTACTGCCCGCGTTGATCCGGAACAATGTTTCGTTTTTGCCGACGACGGCACGGCGCCGGGCGAGCCTATGATGGACGATCTAAACATTTTGAGTTCAGAGCTGAAGACGCTATTATCAACAGGCCTGGAAATCGCCGATAAGGATGGAAAGACGGCTGAAGCAGCGGAATAGTTCTCAAGGGAATTATTCCAACCTCGGCAGAGGGGGAGATAAGCAGATATGGCCGAACTATCGAAATCGTTCGAAATGGAATGCGAAATTCTGGATCGCGACCATCAGGAATTGATGCAGCAGATCGATAAAATCGTCGCCGTTATAGACGGCCAAGACGGTGAGCGTTGCGCCAATCTGACCCCGGAAATGATCAAATTCGCCAAGCAGCATTTTTCCCGGGAAGAGGCGTTGCTGACCAAGGTCGGCTACCCAGACGTGGAAAAACACGCCGCCCATCACCAAAATCTGGATCACAAGATGGAAACAATTTTGGAACTGGCGGCGATGGCCGACGCAAATCCGCTGGCCGGCGAGAAACTGAAATCGGCGCTGAAGTTTTTTCTGGCCGACGACATCATCGATGCCGATCTGGATTTCAAAGCCTTCGTCAAGGACCAGGAAGCTTAGCTCTAGCGCCGCCCTGAAGCGCCGCCACCAAAGCGGCTTCGTCGCTCCAGATGATATCCGGCGCGTTCATGATGGCTGCGGAATTTGGCATGGCCAGAGAATAGAGACCCAAAATTGGGGCCGCGTTCAATTTTCCGCGATTGTGCGACTTCTGACTTTTATACCGGATTTAGCATCTTATGGTAGGCAGATGGTTATCGGTTACGATACCCTGTCCGGGGGCGTTGTATTACCAAGGGGACGCATGCGGTTATGGCAAAAATTCTGCTTGTCGAAGACAATGAAATGAACCGCGATATGTTGTCGCGGCGGCTTATTCGCAAGGGCCATGAAGTGACCATCGCCATCGACGGCCAGGAGGGCGTCGATATGGCGCTCAAGGACAAGCCGGAATTGATTCTCATGGATATGAGCCTGCCGGTGATCGACGGTTGGGAAGCCACCCGCCGCATCAAGGCCAACGACGAATGTTCCGCCATTCCGATTATCGCGCTGACCGCCCACGCCATGGCTACCGACCGGGAAAAAGCCCTGGAGGCCGGTTGCGATGATTACGATACCAAACCGGTCGAATTGCCCCGTCTTCTGGACAAAATAGACACGCTGCTGAACAGCGGCTCATAAATTTTTTCTTGGAACGAAATCTGGAGGATACGTTATGACCGAAGTGCCAATGATCGAAGAAGCCGAAGCGTCCGGCGAAGTTGCCGAGCTTTACGCCGATATCCAGCGTGACATGGGTATCCCGTTCGTGCCCAATATCGACAAAGCCCTCGCCAATTCGCCGAATGCCTTGCGCGGCACTTGGGAAGTTCTCAAGAACGTATTCCTGCAAACCTCGCTGCCCATGTCGCTGGCGATGATGATCCTGTTTAAGGTCGCGTCGGCCAACAAATGCGAATATTGCGGCTCCATCCATAAGGTCAATTGCGTCTCGTCCGGGATCGAGCAGGACACGCTGGAAGCCCTGGAAAAAGATTTGAGCGCCCTGTCGCCGGTGCGCGTGCAAACCATCGTCCGTTTCGCGGAAAAATGCGCCATGGACCGTCAGAACCTGACCGACGCCGATTACGAAGACGTGCGCAATCAGGGCGTCAGCGACGAAGAAATGGTCGAGATCATCGCCTTGGCGGCGCTCGGCAATTACCTGGACACCATCGCCGATTCCCTGAAGCTGCCGGTCGATGATTTCATTGCCCAAGCACTGGCATCGTGACGCCGGCGTCTTAAAATGGCCCACCGATGAGGAACCATGGCTGACGACAATGTAGCTGAACCCGCAACCGGGGAGCCCGCCGGCGAGGAGGCCTGGCAGGCGCAAGCGGCGCGCAATGCGCTGTTGTCCGAGGTGATACTATTGATCGCCCGGACCCCCGATCTGGAGCGTTTGCTCAAGGGCGCGGTGAACAAACTCAAATGGGTGTTTGATTTTGAACGGCTGAACTACGCCCTGATCAATGACGATGGAACGAGCTATGAGTTCCGCACCATTCTTGAAACCCGGCGCGGCCTGCCCAAGACCGACATCGATGCGGTTCCCATCGATGAAGGCTTGACCGGCAGCGTTATCCAAACGGTGCGCATTCAGCTGGTTTCCGATGCCGATCAGCTTGCCCGGGAGTTTCCCGATAAAGACCTGGCCGCTCAGACCAAATGCATGCTGGGGCTGCCGTTAGTCGCTTACAACAAGACCCTTGGCGCGATGATGTTCGCAACCTCCAAGGAACAGGGTTTTTCCGAAGAAGATATAAAGGTCGCGCAAGTCTTTTCGACCCATATGGGATTGGCCATCGACCGCTGGCAGAAAGCCAACGCCCTGGAAGTCGCCATCGAGCAATTGCGCGAAAGCGAAGAGCGTCATTCCTTGGCCATGAACGCCGCCAATGAAGGCATGTGGGATTGGGATGTGCGCAATGACGAGATCTACAATTCTGAACGGCTGGCCGCGTTTTTGGGCTTCGAAGCGGGCCAGACCACCATCACCGCCGAGCAGTGGCAGTCCCACATCGTCGAAGAGGACCGCGATATATTCCAGGCCGGCATGCGCGCCCATTTGAAGGGCGAGACCGCGTTTTATTCCACCGAGTTTCGCGTCATCGACGGCAACGGCGAGGTGCGCTGGGTCCACCACCGGGGCCTTGGTCTGCGCGGCGACGATGGCCAGGTCTACCGCATGGCCGGTTCCATGGGCGACATTACCGAGCGCAAGCATGCGGAGATCGAGATTCGCGAAGCCAAGCGCCAGGCCGAGCAAGCCAACGAAACCAAAAGCACGTTCCTTGCCAATATGAGCCACGAATTGCGCACGCCCTTGAACGCCATCATCGGCTATTCAGAAATGCTCAACGAAGAAGCCGACGACATGGGCGGCGAGACGGCGGAAGTATTCGTGCCCGATCTGGAAAAAATTCAAAGCGCCGGCAAGCATCTGCTCGGGCTGATCCTTGCCTATCCGGTTAACGCACTCACCCGCAACATGTAGGGTGCTCCCATTCCCCCGAATAGAGTTCATCGAAGGTCGGTGCGCTGACATCGCCAGCGATGTCGAGCAG
>CAUZTZ010000264.1:0-6300 GCA_963582805.1 Alphaproteobacteria bacterium | reverse complement strand
AAACCGGCTTGCCGCGCAAGCAAATCTACAGCCGCGCACTGGCGCTTAAAGATGGCGGATAAGGGGCGCCTCCGCGCCTTTGCCTTCGGTGTCCGCGCCGAACGGCTGGCCCGGCTCTACTTGCGCTGCAAGGGCTACCGGATATTGGAGCGTGGCTACCGGACGCCGGTGGGCGAGATCGATATCATCGCCCGGCGCGGCAGGGCGCTGGCCTTTGTCGAGGTCAAGGCGCGCAGGGATTTCGAATCCGCCGCCTATGCCATCACTGCGCGCCAGCAGACCCGGATCACGCGCGCCGCCGGCGCCTATATCGCCCGCCATCCAGATTGCGCCGCATTGGATTTGCGCTTCGATGTGATCCTGATGGCGCCGGGCGGCTGGCCGCAACATTTGCCGGGCGCGTGGCGGCCAGAAGAATAATTTGAGGCTTTGCGCATGCGCGCCGGCGCGGTAAAATAGGCGATTCGCTAAAGGAAACGCTATGACCAACGCTCCGAAACCACGCCATCGATTGCCACACTTCGCCATATTGCTGGTACTGTTGCTGCCGCTCACCGGTTGCGCGGCCGCCGTCGGCGCCGGCGCCGGGGTTGGCGTCGCCGCCGTGTCGGAGCGCGGCATCAAGACCCGGGCCATCGATTTAAAAATCGAAGCCTTTATCTTGAAAGAGTTTCTGGTCACCGATATCAAGTCCCTGGCGATCATCGATGTGGAGGTTTATGAGGGCCGCGTGCTGCTGACCGGAACCACCACCGATACCAAACTCGCCGATCAAGCGGTGGCGCTGTCGTGGAAGGCCAGCGGCGTTACCGAAGTCATCAACGAGGTGCAGTTGAACAAGGCCGGCACCGCCGCCAACTACGTCAAGGACACCTGGATCACCACCCAACTGACCGCCAAGCTGACCCTGGACGGCGATGTCTTGTCGATCAATTACGCGATCGAAACGGTGAACGGCGTTGTCTATCTGATCGGCATCGCCCAGCACAAACAAGAGATTGAGCGGGTCATCGCCCATGCCGGCAACATCGAATTTGTGCGCCGGGTGGTCAATCATGTGCGCATCAAAAAGCCGCCTTTAACCTGATCTGATGGTGCCGGACCAACATGAGCCTCACCGTCGCCATTCAGATGGATCCCTTGGATGCCATCGACATCGACGCCGACAGCACCTTTGTTCTGGCGCTGGAAGCGCAGGCGCGCGGCTATACACTCTATCACTATCTGACCGAAGATCTGGCGCTTAACCAAAACACCCTCACCGCCACCGCGCGGCCCCTAATCGTGCGCCGAGAAAAGGGCAATCACTTCGATCTCGGTGCGCCCGAGCGGCTTGATCTGGCGGCCGTCGATGTGGTGCTGATGCGCCAGGACCCGCCTTTCGATATGTCCTATATCACCGCCACCCATCTGTTGGAGCATATCCAACCCGCAACCTTGGTGGTCAACGATCCGGTCGCCGTCCGCAATGCGCCGGAGAAATTGTTCGTGACCCATTTTCCGGACTATATGCCGCCGACCCTGATCACCCGCAACCGGGAACAGATTTTGGCGTTCCGGGCCGAGCATGGAGATATCATCGTCAAGCCATTGTTCGGCAATGGCGGCGCCGGCGTCTTTCACATCACCCCGGACGACGAAAACCTGAACGCGCTGTTGGAAGTGTTCGCCGGGCTCTACAGAGAGCCGATCATCATCCAGCGTTACGAGCCCGCCGTGCGCGACGGCGACAAGCGCATAATTTTGATCGATGGCGAGCCGGCGGGCGCCCTCAACCGGGTGCCGGCGAAAGGCGAATCCCGCTCCAATCTGCATGTGGGCGGCACGGCGCTCAAATCGACGCTAACAGCCCGCGAAGAAGAGATTTGCGCCGCCATCGGCCCGGCCCTGAAAGAACAAGGCCTGATCTTCGTGGGCATCGACGTGATCGGCGACTATATGACCGAGATCAACGTCACCTCGCCCACCTGCTTACAGGAAATCAACCATTTCGACGGCACCAAACTGGAAGCCGACATCTGGGACGCCATCGAAGCCAAGCTTTAAGACAACTCCATTTAAGACAACTTGGGATCGGTCACCCGCCAGCCGCCGGGACTGGCCGCGTCTTCGGCAATTTCCAGACCCAGCACTTCGGATGCGTAACGCAGCATAAATTCTTTGCGCTCGCCCTTGAAATGGACGATGCCGGCATCCGGGGCGGGCGCGAATTGCGGCGCATCGTGCGCATCCAGGGGCGCGCTGTAATTCCAATCCGCCGCCGGCAGCAATCGGTAGCGAACGGCGCCCGCTTCGCTATCCATCACATCTGAGGTTCCTTCGGGGAATTCCGGGTTGCCGAGCAGCGCGGCGATGGCCATCTGATCGCCATACCAGGAGCGAAGCTCGGGCGCGTAGTCGGCCACCAGATCGTCGACCGCCGCCAGGTAATCCCGCGCCACGCCGCCGCGACCGGGGTCAATCAGGATGACGCCAGAATTAAACGGATGCAGCTCAGCCCCGGTAACATAGGTCAACCCCACATCGAAGCCGCCGTCGAACAAGGCGAACGGGTCCCGCTGGAACATCAGATCGGCGTCGATGAGAATAGTCGGGCCGGTGAGGTGGCCAGCGGCTTCGTAGGCGCGCCAGGTTGCCGTTTCCTCCGCCATCAATTGATCGAAGCTGGCTTCGATTGGGCGCGTTGATGCGCGCCGGAACACCAGATCGCAGCCGAGGGTTTCGGGCACCGGGCAGCTATCCAAAGTGAGCAGATGAATTTCGGCGGCCGGCGAAGCGCGGCGCACGCTGGCCATCATCATCTGAAAAAACGCCCAATAGGTATTCGCCGTAACCGTGTTGGTTGGCGTCAGATGGAAACAAGCGACGGCTTGGCGGGCGGCCATGGATGGATTCCTCAAAGGATCACTGGGCTAATCACTGGGCTAATCACTGGGCTGATCTCTCGGCCGATTATAGCATTTCCCTCAAAGCCTTTGCATGCCACCTTAATGCCATGACGATCACCATCCTCACCGCCGGCGCCCTCAAGGAAGGCGTCGCCTGCGCCGCCGATAAATTTATGGCGGCTGGCGGCGGCACCGTCGCCGCGTCCTTCACCCACGGCTCCGATATCCGGGACGGTATTTTGGCGGGCGCCATGGAGGCGCATATCCTCGGCCTGCCCACCGCTATGATGGACGCCCTGGCGGCAAAGGGATTGCTGGCGAACCATGCGCGGCTATCGGTAGGGTCCATCCGCGTCGGCGTGGCCATCAAGAGCGGCGATGCGGCGCCGGACCTGACCAGCCTCGCCGCCCTCAAAGCGGCCATGGCGGCGGCCAGCCGCCTGATCTACACCACCGCGCCCAGCGGCGAATATATGGCCGGGGTTATCGAAGATTTGGGCCTGACCGACGCGCTGGCCGCCAAGACGATGCGTTTCGGCACCGGCGGGCAAGTTAACGACCACTTGGCCGGCCCGGCCCCCACCGGCGCCCTGGCCTTCGGCGTTTCCACCGAGATCACCTTTTACCGGGACAAGGGGGTAGTGCTGGCCGGCTACCTGCCGCCTGAGATCGAAAGCAGCACGCCCTACCAGATCGCCCGCCACGCCGCCGCTCCTCCATTGGCAGATGAATTTTTCGATTATCTGGGCGGCGATCAGGCGCGGGCCTTATTCGCCGCCAGCGGGGTCGAATAAAACCCTTTGTGTTCCGTTTTCGTTCGCACTATAGTTGCGCAACGATATTCAACGGGGGAGGGAAACCCGGTGGTTGCGCATATTACGACGGTGGCGTTCAACGGTATCGAGGTTCTGGATGTGGATATCCAGGTGCAGATATCGGGGGGCATGCCGGCCTTCACGGTGGTTGGCCTGCCCGACAAGGCGGTCGCCGAAAGCCGGGAACGGGTGCGCGCGGCCTTGAATGCCCTCGGCCTGTCGCTGCCGCCGAAGCGGATCACCGTCAATCTGTCGCCGGCCGATCTGGTCAAGGAAGGCAGCCATTTCGATCTGCCCATCGCCCTTGGCTTGCTGGCCGCCATGGATGTTGTGTCGGCCGATGACATGGCCACCTATTGCGTGCTCGGCGAATTGACCCTGGACGGCGGCATCCGACCGGTGAACGGCGTGTTGCCCGCCGCGATCACCGCATCGGCGCACGGCCTTGGCCTCATATGCCCCGAAGCGCAGGGCGGCGAAGCGGCCTGGGCCGGCGAAATCGAGGTTCTGGCGCCCGCCAATCTGCTGGCGCTGATCAACCATTTCAAAGGCACCCAGGTTCTGTCCACGCCGGAGCCGAAGATGGCCGAGGATAATACGGCGGTCCCTGATTTGTCCGACATCAAGGGCCAGGAGACCGCCAAGCGGGCGTTAAAGCTGGCGGCGGCGGGCGGCCATAATATGCTCATGGTGGGACCGCCGGGCGCCGGCAAATCCATGCTGGCCTCGCGATTGCCCGGTATTCTGCCGGCGCTGGATGCGCGCGAAGCGCTCGAAGTTTCGATGATCCATTCCATCGCCGGCGAGTTGGAAGGCGGCCGCCTGATCCGCACCCGCCCGTTTCGGAGCCCGCATCATTCCGCCTCGATGCCGTCTTTGGTGGGCGGCGGATTGCGTATCAAGCCGGGCGAAGTATCGCTGGCCCATCTCGGCGTTCTGTTCCTGGACGAGTTGCCGGAATTTCAGCGCGCCGCCGTCGAAGCCTTGCGCCAGCCCTTGGAAACCGGGTCCTGCACCATCGCCCGGGCCAACGCCCATGTGCGCTATCCGGCACGCTTTCAGCTGGTCGCCGCCATGAACCCCTGCCGCTGCGGCTATCTCGGCGATCCCATGCAGTCCTGCTCCAGAGCGCCCGGCTGCGCCGTCGATTACCAATCGAAAATCTCCGGGCCCATGTTCGACCGTATCGATCTGCACGTGGAGGTGCCGGCGGTCAGCCCGGCCGATTTGACCCTGCCGCCGCCGGCCGAGAAATCGGCGGACATCGCCGCCCGCATCGCCGCCGCGCGGGAGCGCCAGCGGGCCAGGTACGAAGGCATCGAGACCGCTCAGCCGATCCGCACCAACGCCGAAGCCGACGGCGAGTTGCTGGAAGACGTCGCCGCACCGGATGCGGAGGGGCGCAAACTGCTGACCCAGGCCGCCGAAAGCATGCGCCTCACGGCGCGCGGCTATCACCGGGTTCTCAAAGTCGCCCGCACCCTGGCCGATTTGGATGCATCGGGCAGCGTCCGCCGCATTCATATTGCCGAGGCGGTTTCCTATCGGCGCGTCGTGCCGGGACGGCGGGCGGCGATGGTGCGGTAAGAATTCGAGATTTATAGGATCGTGAGCGGAATGATTTATTCGGACGAGGATTCGGACATGACGTGGACGTTTTCGCTGGTATTTTTATTACGCATTAATTGCAATTCATCAAAGCGCTTTCTTGTTTCAGGCTGCCGATCCAATTCATTCTCGATAAAATCTCTTAGAGCGATCTGCACGACTGTCTTCTCCGATGCATTAAAGTTTGCATTACAGAAATCCTGAAGTATGTCGTTCACCGCTTCATCGAAAATGAAATGTTTGCCCTTGGCCATCTCAATAATTCCAGCATCTTTTAACGAATTGTTATGGCGTTACGTCATATGCATTGGTCTTAGCGATAAATTTATCGATACGATGATATACAATTATTGCCACGTTTGTATACAAATTTATTTATTAATATCGACCAATAGCAAGATGTAGTTATAAATATCTATTGAATCCCCTTATGTTGTAGTTTAATGTATCTTTTAATATCTCTTTGTAACCTTCGATTTGGCCTCAGTCCGCTAGTCGCTTCCGATTACGCCAAAAGCTTGTAACTTTAAGGTTTGGTGTCATGTCTCATTCTCCAAGCATGCGTAGAAATAGCCAAACTGTCTTTAAGTTCACACTTGGACGTTTGACTTTCCTGGGAGTGAGAGATGTTATCCCGGACCTGATCGGAAGTCTATCGGTCATAGCGGCGTTAATAGTCGGGTTCACGGCCCTGTTTTCTTAAAAGATCACCCCTGTATTTCATCAAGATTTAATCATTTTTTTTGTAATTATCACCACCACTATGCCTGCAATCACCGCCATCGCGGCATATCCGAGCAAGGCTTCAAAAGAAGCGAATAATCTCAGTTTTTCTATCGGATGAAAATCGCCGTAACCTAAAATTGTCCACGTAACGATCGAAAAATAATGGGCCGTTGTAACGGATCGGTCCAACGAACCCGCCGCACTCTCCACACCGAACGCCGAGTAGATTCGCGCAAATTGAAGAATTACGCTGGTTGACCATG
>CAUZTZ010000263.1:0-6353 GCA_963582805.1 Alphaproteobacteria bacterium | reverse complement strand
CGTGACGACGCCATGTTTATCTAAAAGCGCGTCCAGCTCCTGCACATCCAGTGTTTTGGTCCAATCGGCGATCAAGCCGTCCAATTCCGCCGCGTGATGACCGCGCGCCTTGTGATCGACGAAGCGAGTATCATCGGCAAGTTCCGGCTGGCCCATGGCTTCGCACAAGCGGCGGAACATGGGATCGATGTTGGCGGCTATGATGAGCCACTTGCCGTCTTTGGTGGGAAATATGTTGGACGGCGATACATTGGCAAGCCCGGTGCCGCTGGGCTGGCGCACAACACCCAACTTGTCGTATTCGGCGAGCGAGCCTTCCATGAACGAAAAGCAGGATTCCAGGATCGATGCATCGACCACCTGGCCCTTGCCGCCGCCCAAGGCATCACGCCAGTAGATCGCCATCAGCACCCCTTGCGCCGCAAACATGCCGGTCAGCATATCACCCAGGGAAATGCCGGTGCGCGGCGGCGGCTGATCGGGAAAACCGTTGATGTAGCGGAGCCCGCCCATGGCTTCGCCGACGCTGGCAAACCCGGGCCGGTCTGAATAGGGCCCGGTCTGGCCAAAGCCGGAGACGCGGGCAATCACCAGCCCGGGATTGATCTTGTGCAGATCATCAGGTCCGAGCCCCCATTTTTCGAGGGTCCCCGGTTTGAAATTTTCGACCAGAACGTCGGCGCTTTGCACCAATTTGCGCACCAGATTCTGACCTTCCGATTCCCGCAAATTTGCGGTCACGGATTTTTTGTTGCGCGCCAGGATCGGCCACCAAAGACATTTGTCCTCAAAGCGGTGGTGCCCCCATTCGCGCATCGGATCACCGGTTTTCGGCGTTTCCACTTTTATCACCTCGGCGCCAAAATCCGCGAGGCGCGTGGTCGTGAACGGCCCGGCCAGCAATTGGCCAAGCTCGATCACCCGAACGCCGGCAAGGGGGCCCTTGAGCCTATCATCGCGTTCATTGACTGGTATCGGCATTCGCTAAGCTCCGCGGGCAATATCCCGCAATTCATTTCAGGGCAGATGGATGATGGGCGCACCGCAGCGGAACGACCAATAATTCAATAGTCTTAACTTTGTAATGGGCTGGCCACGCTACCATTGCGCCGCGCCAAATATTCGCGCCCAATCAACAAGAACGCCAATAAGCCGCCGACTCCGTTTACGGCAACGCCGTAAGTAAAGGCGTCGCCGGGAACCAGCAGTGCTAGGCCTGAAGCGACAAACAGCACCCGGAAGCCGCCGCCGATGGGGCGGAACAGATAGCCGATAAAACCGCACGATGCGATCCAAACGCCAATGCAGGCCAGGACCAACGCGCTCAGCACTTGGGCCACGCTCCCCTGCATCAACAGGCTGGGCGACAGCACGAACACAAATGGGATGATGTAGGCGATCCAGCCCAAGCGCACCGCGGTCACACCCGTCTCCATGGGTTTCGCGCCGGCCAGCGATGCGGCGGCAAACGCCGCGATGGCCACCGGTGGCGTGATCATCGACATGAGGCCAAAATAGAGCACGAACAAATGCGCAGAGATCGGATTGATCCCCAGCTTGATCAAAGACGGCGCGATCATGGTCGCCAGCAAAAGATAGATGGCGGAGGTGGGCATCCCCATCCCCAGCAGGATCGAAATAATTGCCGTCAATATCAGCAGCAGCCAGAGATTGTTTTCGCCGATGGCCGCAAGTATCAGGGTCAATGCCTGGCCCAGCCCGGTCTTATCCAAGATACCGATGATGACGCCCGCCATGGCGCCGATGATAATGATATCGACGGACATGCGCCCGCAGCCGGAGAATGTGCCGATAAACTGTTTCAGCGTGATGCGGTGTTTCTTGTAACCGAATATGATGCTGATCACGCCGACCGAAATCGCCGCCCAGAACGCAGCCTGTTGCGGCGCCATATTCATCCAGAACAGGGTGTAAATCAGAACCACATAAGGGACGACGAAGAACCAGCCTTCCTTCATGACCCGCATCATGGGCGGTATGCGTTCCTTGGGAAGCGCCGCGATACCTTTCTTGGCGGCCTCAAGATCGGCCTGAACGAATACCGCGAGATAATACAGCAATGACGGGATCAACGCCGCCAGAATAATTTCGGTATAGGCCAATTCCAAAAGCTCGGCCATCAGGAAGGCGGCGGCCCCCATGATCGGCGGCATGATCTGCCCCCCGGTGGACGCCACCGCCTCGATCGCGGCGGCGGTCTTGGCGTCATACCCTGATTTGCGCATCAACGGGATGGTGATGACGCCCGTTGACGCCACATTGGATACGGCAGAGCCGGAGATCGAGCCGAACAGGCTTGATGCGACAATGGCGATCTTGGCCGAACCGCCCCGTGAGCGGCCCATCATGGCGGCGGACAAATCGGTAAACCATTCCGAAGCACCGGTATGCAGCAGCATCTGGCCCATCCAGATGAACAGCACCACCGTCAGCACGATGATCTTGAGCGGCAGACCGATCAACGACACTTCGCTGGTACCGAGAAAGGCGATCAGATCGATGTTTTTCTGTTCAACCCCCTGCAGCATGCCAGGCATAAGGTGGCCGACGAAACCATAAGCAACGAACACCGTGAATACGATTGTCAGGCTCCAGCCTGCGGTTCTCCGCAGCCCTTCCCAAACCATTGGCACAAGCAATAATCCAATGACAAACGCCTTGGGGCGCATGGCAAATGGATTTTCGGCGATGGAGTCAAATATCAGGACGAAATACACCGCACTTCCCATGCCAAGCAGCGCAAGAACGTAGTCATACCAGGGAATGACATGCCGCTCGGTACCAAGCTTCGCCGGATAACGGATGAAAACGACCGCGAGGCTCAATCCAAGGCAGGCGACCATGGCCTGTTCGTCGAACCAGGTAAATCCAAGATTAAGCCAGAAATCGATGGCCCAGGATATCGCAATTATCGAGATTATCGCACCCAAGATGAGCGACAGATTACTGACCAGCCGCGATTCCACGCGCTCGGCGAGAAAATTTTCTGCTTCCTGTTCGATGTTGGGTACGTTTTCAGACACTTTTTATCACTCCGCCAAACAGCCCCGAATATTTGGGCAATATTTTAACACCGTGTTCGATCCGCGCTAATACGCAATTCACCCGCGTTCTATTAAAAAGAACGCGGGTGAATACGCAATCAAACGGAACTCAGAATACTACCGCTTCCAGAGACCCGCTTCTTTATAATATTTCACAGCGCCTGGATGGTAGGCCATGCCTTGGTCTTTGGCCAAGCGGCTATTGCCTTCATAGGATTTCCACAAGGGTCCGCCGCCCTTTAGCTGCTTGGTCTGCTGGTGCATGACTTTCGCCACCGTATAAGCGGTTTGGTCGGACAATTTCTTATGGGTCCACAACATATAATCATAGGTAATGAATGTGGTCGGCTTGGTAACGCCGGTCAGTCCCTTGCGCGGCTTGACCACGCTCCAATAGGACTTCGGGAACTCTTTTTGCATTTCTTTCAGAGCTTGCGGGTTATTCGGAAACGAAAGGTGCCGAATACCGCCCTTGATCTTCGCATGCATCTGCTTGACGAAGCCGGACCCGGCGGCGGCGATAACGCCATCAACCTTACCCGCCATCATCATGCGCCAATGCTGCACGAGGCCAACGGCGGGAACCTTGCTCACGTCATCATAGGAAAGTCCGACGGTCCCAAGTCCACCGCGATGAAGGTTTCCGAACAAGGGCGCAGCTTTGAACCCGAAGGAAAGCCGTTTGCCCTTTAGACCGGAAATTTTGGTGACGCCGGATGCGATCGGAACGACGAAGCTGACATTGAACTTCATCATCGTGGTCACCAAACGCAAATCATCATATTTATTCGGCTTCGAAAGTCCGGTGCCGGAAATTGCCATCCAATACTGCGCCAGGTTCGAAATGCCGAACGCAAGCTCGCCTGCATTCACGACCGGAATATATTGCTGCGTGCCGCCCATGGTCTGCTTGCGCATTTGCAACCCGCCGGCATGCTCGGACACGGCCTTTGAAATGGTTGCCGTAATCTGGGCGACGGCGCCCGCCTTGGTCGAGCCGATGCCGACCGTCTCGGCCGATGCCTGCGATGCCATCGCAAGCGCGATGCCTCCGGCGACGAGTAATTTCCCTGTAATCATTGTAATTCTCCCATGCATTTTGAAACGACGTTTGTATCACATCCCGACCTGTCCGGGCAATTGCGCAAAATCCCGCGCCGCTCAGCCCGCCCACAGCCGCCCCGTCGCGAGGGCGGCTCCTTCGGCAAGCGCGCGGAACTTTGCCCAGGTCACCGATGGTGCGATCCGCAATACCGGTCCGGCGAAGGTGGAAAATCCGCAATCGGCGCCGGCGATCACCCTTTCCCGGCCAACGATATTGGTATAGCGGCCTATGCGTTGCTCGATCAGGCGCGGATGTTCGACAAAGTTGGTGGTCGAATCGATGACGCCCGGGATCAAAATCATGTCGTCCGGCAGACCGGCGCCCTCGAGGTCCGCCCATTCGTGTTCGTGGCGGGGATTTGCGCCTTCGAACAGCAATGCCTGGGGCCGCGCCTTTATGCAAAGAGGCAAAATACTGGCAAGCGGCAAATCGTGGGTATGCGGCCCCTCGTAATTTCCCCAGCAAATATGCATGCGCATATCTTCGGGCGGGATATTGCGCGTGGCATGGTTGAGCGCCTCCACATTGCGCTCGGCAATCTTCAGAAATTCCGCCTCTGACAAATCCTGATATTGATTGTGGCGCGCCGAACATAAATCAGGGCAGTCGATTTGCAGCAGGAACCCGGCGTCGTGGATGGCCTCGTACTCTTCGCCCATAGCGTCGGCGAGATCGGCAACGTAGCGGTCTTCGTTGCCGTAATGCATATCGGGAACGAATTTGGTCAACACGCCCGGCGAGGCTGCGTTGATAAACGCCTCCACCGGGTTTGCTGCCGCCAGGGCCGCTTGAAACTGTTCGATGTCCCGCTCAACCGGCGCACGATTGCCGTAGGATATGGGGCCGATACAGGCGGGTAGCGCAGGCCCGGTGTTGAATTGCCGCCCCAGCGCGCCAATCGAGCGCGACGGCGCAATTTTCTGCATCTCGTGGAAATCCGGATGATCGAGGAAATCCCTGTTAGCCGCCGCGCCCGCCACTTGGCCGGACGCCTCACCACGCGCGCCAACGCCGTCCAAACGATTTTTCACATAATGGGTATAGGAGATTTTGCTCATCTCGCCATCGCTGACCACATCGATACCGGCTTCGAGTTGCATGGCGACGATCTCGCCGACCGCTTCACCGGCAAGCCGATCCAGCAATGCTTGATCGAAATTCGCATCGTCCAATTGCGATTGCAGGGCCACCAGGAGCGCCTCGGGCCTAGGCAGGCTGCCCACATGGGTGGTTAGAATTCGATCATTGCTGTGTTTCATAATCTCGCCCCGCTGGGTATATCGGCGTCTGGATAATTGGCATTTTAAATTGGGTGCACACGGCTATAATTACGATTACCGGATCAGAAACCTGGGGGATATGATGAGCGACGACGATAAGCAACTCAAGGCGCAAGAACCTTGGATCGGGTCCCGAGGGCGCATTGCCGTTATCATTCCTTCCACCAATATCGGCGTCGAGTATGATTGCCAGAAAATGATCCCGCCTGGCGTCTCCTGGCATTTTTGCCGCTTTTTTATCGAACAGCCGGACCTGTCCAGCGATGATATGTTCATGACCTTCATCGAAGCCATCCGCCACACCATCCCCGATGCCTTGCGCGACGCAATGACCTGTGAGCCGTCGCAAATCATGATGGGCATGTCGGCGGAAACGTTCTGGGGCGGGCTCGAAGGCAACACCGAGTTTACCGAACGCCTTCGCGACGTGGTTGGCCAGCAGATCGGCATCACCACCGGCGCCAGCGCCCTCGATGCAGCCTTGAAAGCCTTCGGCGCCAAAAAAGTTGCCGCGCTGACGCCCTATCAGCCGATTGGCGATAAACAGGTGCACCGCTTCTTGGAAGAAACCGGCTACGAGGTCAAAAATGTCGTCGGCCTTAAATGCGACACCGCCACCTCCATCGCCCACACGCCGCCCAGCGAAGTGATCGATGTGGTTTTGAACCAGTTGGACGGCGACGATGTGGACGCCATTGTCCAGGCGGGAACCAACCTTTCGGCGCTGGACCTGTTCCCGGCCTTGGAAAAGCAATTGGGCAAGCCGGTTATCCCGATCAATATAGCGACCATCTGGCATACCTTCCGGACCACCGGCGTCGACGATAAATTCTACGGCAGGGGTTGGCTGTTCGAGCGCCACTAGCGCTGGGCAGGCGACCATCCAAATCAGAGGATCGTAAA
>CAUZTZ010000262.1:0-6425 GCA_963582805.1 Alphaproteobacteria bacterium | reverse complement strand
GGAGAAAACGCCTAACGCCAAACAGGCCGCCCAATCCCAAGACCGCAACCCGGACACCGCAACTTCAATTCCCAAGGATGTAACCCGAATGACACAGGCTTTGAGCGTTCGCCTTGCCGCAGACATTGGCGGCACCTTTACCGATATCGCCGCCTTCGATGAGGAAACCGGACGCCTGAGCTTCGGCAAAAAACCTTCGACGCCCGACGCCCTGGTGGACGGCATCGAAATGGGGGTTGGCGAAGCCGGCACCAAATTCGCCGAGGCCAATCTGTTTCTGCACGGCACCACCGTCGCCATCAACACCATACTAGAGCGCACCGGCGCCAATACCGCCTTGGTGATCACCGAGGGCTTTCGCGACGTTTACGAGATCGGCCGCGTCAACCGGCCCGACGCCTATAACCTGTTTTTCAAAAAACACGTGCCCCTGGTGGAGCGGGCGCTGCGCTTCGAGATCAACGAGCGCATGTATGCCGAGGGCGAAGTGTACCGGCCGCTCATCGATGCAGAGGTGGAGGCGTTGGCCGAAAAGCTGGGCGCCATGGGCATCGAGGCGACCGCCATTTTGTTTTTGCATTCCTATCGCAACCCGGATCACGAAATACGCGCCAAGGCCATCTTCGAGCGCATCAACCCCGATATGTTCGTCACCGTCAGTCACGAATTGAGCCAGGAATACCGGGAGTTTGAGCGCGTCTCCACGGTCGCCGCCAACGCCTATATCGGGCCCAAGGTGCGCAGCTATTTGAGCGGCATCGAGGAACGCATCACTGGCGAAGGTTTCGGCGGATCATTCCTGGTAGTGCAGTCGACGGGCGGGCTCTACGAGGTGGCGCAGGCCAAAAGCGATTGCGTGCATATGCTGGAATCGGGGCCCGCTGCCGGCGTCATCGGCACCAAGGCGCTGTGCGACGTTCTTGAAATCGAAGACGCCATCTCGTTCGATATGGGCGGCACCACGGCCAAGTCCGGTGTCATATCGGGCGGCGTGCCGCTGACCACCGGCTCGGCCTTGATCGGCGGCTATGATCAGGCATTGCCGATCCAGGTAGCGATGATGGATATCGCCGAGGTCGGCACCGGCGGCGGCTCCATTGCCCATTTGAGCGACGGCGGCTCGCTCCGGGTCGGCCCGGAAAGCGCCGGCGCGCACCCCGGTCCGGTCTGCTATGGCCTGGGCGGGACGGAACCCACCGTCACCGACGCCAATCTGGTGCTTGGCCGGCTGGCCGCCGACCGCTTCCTCGGCGGCGATATGCAATTGGATGCCGCCGCCGCCGAAGCGGCCATCATAAAACGCATCGCCGATCCGCTGGGCATGGATGTGATCGCCGCCGCCGACGGTATCTTGAAGATCGCCGCCACCGCCATGTCTTATGCGGTCAAAGCGGTGTCCACCGAGCGCGGCCTGGATGCCGCCAGTTTCGCCATGGTCGCCTTCGGCGGCGCCGGGCCGTTGCACGCCTCCGACGTGGCCCGCGAGATCGGCATGGGCCGCATTATCATTCCGCAAGCGCCGGGACATTTTTCCGCCTTCGGCATGCTGTTTTCCGATCTCCGCTACGACTATGTGCGCACCTGGCCGATCCGGCTGGCCGACGTCGATTTTGCCGATATCGAGCCGATCTACGAGGAAATGGAAGATTCCGGGCGCGCCGCTATTGAACGCACTTCGATCAACGCCGGCGAGACCGTAATCCAGCGGGCCGCCGATATGCGCTATGTGGGCCAGGAGCACGCGGTCACCGTCGATCTGTCCCTGGCATTGTTTGAAACCCAGGACCGGGACGGCATCAAAGCCGAGTTCGACCGGGTTCACGAGATCCGCTACGGCACCTCGGCGCCCGCCGAGCAGGCGGAAATCGTCAGCTTGCGCAGCGCCGTCACCGGCACCATGCAAAAGCCGCCGCTGGAGCCCATCGAAACCGGCACCGAGGCGCCAATCGATGCGGCCAAGGCGGGCAGCCGGCGCATCTATTTCGGCGAGGAAGCCGGTTTTATCGATACCCAAGCCTATGACCGCAGGCATTTGCTGGCCGGCAACCGCATCGAAGGACCGGCGGTGATCGACGAGCACGCCTCGACGACGCTGATCGAGCCGGGAGATTTTGCCATCGTGGATGGCTACGGTAATCTGGTGATATCGGTGCACGGGATCAACGCCTGATGGCGGAAGCTGCCCACGCCGCCAGCACCCCAGCCACCAATCCGGTGATCACCGAGATTGTGCGCAACGGCGTCATCGCCGTGACCGGGGAGATGAAGTCGAACCTCATGCGCACGGCCTATAACACCATCATCTATGAGGCGCTGGACTTCACCGTCGGCCTGTTCACCCGGGACGGCGCCACCATATCCATCGGCATTGGCCTGCCCATGTTTATCCGCGGCATGTCGGAAACCGTGAAGGCAAAGATCGCCCATTTCGGCATCGATAACATCCACCCCGGCGACATCATGGTCACCAACGATGCCTATACCACCGGCAGCCACCTCAACCACGTCACCTTCACCCTGCCCATCTTTCACGGCGGCGAGCTGATCGCCTTTGCCTGCTGCATGGGCCATTGGATCGATATCGGCGGGCGCCTCGGCAGCATCACCACCGATATTTTTTCCGAAGGTCTGCAAATTCCGATCTGCAAATATGCGGACAAGGGCGTGGTCAATAAATTCCTGGAAGACGTTATCGTCATGAACGTGCGCATTCCGTCCCGGGCCATGGGTGATCTGCGCGCCCAGCTTACCGCCATCAAGACCGGCGAGCGGCGCTTTTTGGAACTGGTGCAACGCTACGGGGCGGACGCCATCGAGCAATCCATAGAAGCCATCATGGACAATGCCGAAGCGGCGGCCCGCAAGCGCACATTGGCGATCCCGGACGGCACCTATGAGGCGGAATCCTTCATGGACGACGACGGCATCGATATCGGCAAAAGGATACCGATCAAGGTCCGGGTTATCGTCAAGGGCGACGCCATGACCATCGATTTGACGGAAATTTCCGACCAGGTGCGCGGCTTTTACAATTCCGGCATCACCACCGGCTACGCCTGCACCCAGGTGGCGTTCAAATGCCTCACCTCGCCCACCGATTATCCCATCAATGACGGCGCCTTTCGCAACCTGACGGCGATCGTGCCGCCGGGTAAGGTGGTCAGCGCCGTCCGCCCAGCCCCCATGCGCGCCTGGATGACGTTTCCGATGACGGTGATCGATACCGTCTTCAAGGCCCTGGCGCCGGTGATCCCGGACCGGGTGATCGCCGGCCACCACGCCGATCTGCTGATCGCCCAGTTCAACGGCATCAACCCCCGCACCAACGAGTTTTTTATTGCCTCGTTCGGGCCGCTGGGCGGCGGCTGGGGCGCCAAGCAATCAGAGGACGGCGCCAGCGGCGTGGTCTGCATCAACGACGGCGACACCCACAACAGCCCCAACGAAATGGTCGAGGCAAAATATCCGGTGCTGGTGGAGCGCTTCGGCCTGATCGACGATTCCGGCGGGCCGGGTCTGCACCGGGGCGGGCTCGGCGTCGAGCGGGTGACCCAGGCGCGCGGCGATTTCATGGTCAACACCCAGATCGACCGCATGCATTGCGCCCCCTGGGGCCTGAACGGCGGCGCCGAGGCCAGCGGTAATTCGGTGGCGCTGCGCTTAGAAGGCGAATGGAAGGAAGATTTCCCCAACGCCAAGGTGATGACCGCGTTCTTGAAACCGGGCGAAGCGTTCCGGCTCCGATCCGGCGGCGGCGGCGGTTTCGGCGCAGCCATTGAGCGCGATCCCCATCTGGTGCATAGCGACGTTACGCAAAGCTATGTATCGGTCCAATCGGCGCGCGCTGACTACGGCGTGGTGATCGCGCCTGAAAGCCTGGAACTGGATTTACAAGCAACCGAAAATTTGCGCGCCGAAATGGCGGCGGAACAAAAAGGCGGCCCATCATGAGCGAGACAAAATATCCGGCCACCAACCCGGTGACCACCGAGATCGTGCGCAACGGCGTCATCGCCGTGACCGAGGAGATGAAGACCAATCTCATGCGCACCGCCTATAACACCATCATCTACGAGGCGCTGGATTTCACCACCGGGCTGTTCACGGCGTCCGGCGAGACCATTTCCATCGGCATCGGCCTGCCCATGTTTATTCGCGGCATGTCGGAAACGGTGAAGGCCAAGCTGAACCATTTTGGGGCCGAGAACATCCATCCCGGCGACATCCTGGTCACCAACGATGCCTACACCACCGGCAGCCACCTCAACCATGTTACCTTTTCCCTGCCCGTATTCGAAGACGGCGAGCTGATCGCTTTTGCCTGCTGCATGGCCCATTGGATCGATATCGGCGGCACATTGGGCGGCATGACCACCGACATCTTTTCCGAAGGGCTGCAAATCCCGATCTGCAAATATGCCGACAAGGGCGAGGTGAACACGCTGCTCGAAGACATCATCCGCATGAATGTGCGCATCCCGTCCCGGGCCATGGGCGATCTGCGCGCCCAGCTTACCGCCATCAAAACCGGCGAGCGGCGCTTTTTGGAACTGGTGCACCGTTACGGCAAGGACCCCGTGCTGCAATCCATATCCGCTATCATGGACAATGCCGAGGCGGCCGCCCGCAAGCGCACTTTGTCGATCCCCGATGGCGTTTATGAGGCCGAGAGCTATATGGACGACGACGGCGTCAGCGTCGGCAAGCCGGTGCCGATCCGGGTCCGCGTCGAGGTAAAAGGCGATGAATTGACGGTCGATCTTACGAACGTGTCCGAGCAGGTGCGCGGCTTTTATAATTCCGGCAAGACGGCGGGCTATGCCTGCGCGCAGGTGGCCTTCAAGTGCCTGACCTCGCCGACCGATTACCCGATCAACGACGGCGCCTTTCGCAACCTGAATGTGATCCTGCCGCCCGGCAAGGTGATCTCGGCGGTGCGCCCGGCGGCCATGCGCTGGTGGATGACCTTTCCGATGACCGTGGTCGATACCGTCTTCAAGGCCATGACCCCGGCCATCCCCGATCGGGTGATCGCCGGCCACCACGCCGATCTGGTGGTCTGCATGCTGCACGGCATCAATCCCCAGACCAAGGAATTCTTCATGGCCAATTTCGGCCCGCAGGGTGGCGGCTGGGGCGCCAAACGCTCCGAAGACGGCATATCAGGCACCGTCTGCATCAACGACGGCGACACCCACAACAGCCCCAACGAGCAGACCGAGGCCAAGGCGCCGGTCATTGTCGAGCGTTATGCCCTGATCCCCGATTCCGGCGGCGCCGGCGAATACCGGGGCGGGCTCGGCGTCGAGCGCATTGTCCGGGCGCGCTACAATTCGGTGTTCAACACCCAGGTGGACCGGGTGCATTGCACGCCCTGGGGCCTGGAAGGCGGCGGCGCGGCCATGGGCAACGGCGTCGCGCTGGAACTGGAAGGCGAATGGAAGGACGATTTCGCCAACGCCAAGGTTCTGACCGCCGAATTAAAAGCCGGCGAGGCGTTCAGCTTGCGCGCCGGCGGCGGCGGCGGCTTCGGCGATCCCTATACCCGGCCCGCGGAAAAAGTGCAGAACGACGTGCGCCAGGGCTATGTGTCGCTGGACAACGCCCGCGCTCTCTATGGCGTCGCCCTGGATGCGGAGACCTTGGAGATCGATGCCGCCGAGACCGGGAAATTGCGCGGCGGGTGACACAGGCGGCGTGATATGGCAGCTTGAACCGCAACTGCGGGTCAAGATTGATTGGAACCATGGCGAGCCCAAAACCCTCAACCATATTGGTGGTCGATGATGTCTCCATCGCCCGCGATGCCCTTGCCGGGCGCGTCGCCAATCAGGGCCACGCCGTCACCAAGGCCGGCGATGGCATCGAAGCCCTCGAAGCCATGGGCCAGGGGGCGTTTGATCTGGTATTGCTCGACCTGGTGATGCCCAATATGGACGGCTTCGAAGTGCTGGAACGCATGAAGGCCGACCCAGATTTGCGCGATATTCCGGTCATCATGATCACCGGCGTCGAGGAAATCGACAGCGTCATCCGCTGCATCGAGGCCGGCGCCGATGACTATATGCTGAAAACCGTCGAGCCGGCGCTTTTGCAGGCGCGCATCAATACCTGTCTGGAAAAGAAGCACTGGCGCGACTGGCAGCGCGAGCATGTGGATCACGTTGTCGCGGCCATGGCCGAGGTCGAGCGCGGCCAGCTGAATGTGGAGCTGGACGTGACCGGCGACGATATCTATGCGCGCCTCTATAGCGGCTTTAATAAGATGACGCTGGGCTTGAAAGACGCGGCCCGCATATTAGAGGTCACCCAGGACCTTTCCGGTGAATTACAGATCGATGTGTTGTTCGAGCGCATCATGTCGGCGACCACCCAGCTTCTGGATGCGGAGCGCAGCACGTTGTTCGTACACGACCGCAAAACCG
>CAUZTZ010000261.1:0-6431 GCA_963582805.1 Alphaproteobacteria bacterium | reverse complement strand
CCTTGTCGTCTTCGTCGATCTGGTCCGGATGGTGTTCGCGCTGATGGACGAACTGCTCCCAAATGGCATCGAACTCCTGGCCGATCAGACCGGACGGCAAATCGAACTTGTGGCCTTCGTCGAGGGTGTCCAACAGCTCCTTTTTGAGGCGCATCCGGGACAGGCCATCCAATTCGCCTTCTTGGCTCTGGCGGAGATTTTTCTTCAATTCCTCCAGGTTCTCGGCGCCCATTTTCTTGGCCAGTTCGTCATCAATTTCCGCTGGAATTCCTTCGCGCAACTCTTTGATTTCAACGGCAAAAAACGCATCCTTGCCGGCCAGTTCCTCGGTATATTCATCCGGGAATTTCACTTTCACCTCGAGTTTGTCGCCGACCTCTTTTTCGATCAGCTGTTCTTCGAAACCGGGGATAAACATGTTCGAGCCGATCTCCAGCGGATAGTCGTCCGCCTTGCCGCCGGGAAACTCCTCGCCATCGACCGAACCGGTGAAATCGATCACCGCGATATCGCCGCTTTTGATCTTGCGTTTTTCCGCGACCGGCTTCGAGTCTTTTTGTCCCTCGGCCATTTGCTTGAGCATGGTTTCGACCTGGTCCTCGTCGGCCGGGACTTTCAGCCGCTCCAGCTTGATCGTTGAAAAATCCGTCAATTGGATTTCCGGGAACAATTCGAATTCCACGTCATATTCCAGGTCCTCGCCGCTATCGAATTTCTTGACTTCGATCTTCGGCTGGCCGAGCGGGCGCAGATCTTTTTCGGTGATCGCCGCCTCGGTGCTTTCGCTCACCGTTTGCTCGAGCACCTCGCCCATGACCTGATCGCCATAGGTTTTGCGCAATAGACTGACCGGCACCTTGCCGGGCCGGAAGCCGGGCATTTGTGCGGTTTTGGCAATTTCCGAAAGGCGCGCCGACAGCTTTTGCTCGATGTCATCTGCGGGGACCACAATCGTATAGGCGCGTTTCAATCCCTCGTTGACGGTTTCCGTGACCTGCATGGCTCACTCACTTTTTCATTGAAGCTAAAAATCTTAAAGAAGCGGCGCGATTGCCGTTTCCAGCTCATACCTTTGGTGCGGGCGGAGGGACTTGAACCCCCACGGCGTCACCGCCACTAGGACCTAAACCTAGCGTGTCTACCAATTCCACCACGCCCGCTGTTACACTCCGACAACGGGCGGTCCCTTGCCGGAGCGCGCACTCTATAAAAAAAAGCCCCTATGTCAATTGGAAGCTGGCGTATTTCCCCTCATTGGACTTGGCGCGGCGCATCAATAATCCTTGATCAGCGCTTGGATCGGGCCGGACGCAATCACTTCGAGCCCGCTGCGATAAGATTCATGATTGCTGTCGATCTGATCAGGCTCATAGACGTAATTCAGCATAATGCCCGCCGATTGCGCCAGGCCGCGCTCCGACAGATCGGCGCCCCAGTTCAATTGCCCGATATGGGCGCCGTTGTTGAGGTGAAAATGGGCGACCGAGTCTTGCGCCGTGCCGCTGCCGCGCTTGATACGCATCAGGAAATAGGCGGCGGCCCGTAACAACGGCGCTTTCAGGGCCTCGGCCACCTCACCATGCTGGTGCCAGTCTTTCGATGAGAGCAGCGCCTTGATCGCCGCACCGGCATCAAGCTTACCGGCAAGGGCGTTGAGCCGCTCGGCTTCGCCGTCTTTCAAAAGCGCATAATCCGGGCTTTCCAGCGCCGCTTCCAGCCATGGGATGAAGCCGGGTATGGGCGACAAGGTGGCGAATTGTTTCAGGCCCTTCAGCACCGCCGATAATCTGTCCAGCACCCGCTTGATCAGAAAATTGCCGAAATTGATGCTGCTTAAACCATCCTGGGCGTTGGAGATGGAGTAAAATATGGCGGTGTCGGCGGCGTCCGCATCAAACTCCGGCGCCGATTGGTCGAGCAGTTCCTGCACGTTGACGGCCATGCCCTTGACCAGGGCAACCCAAACGAAAATCAACGGCTCATCGGGCATGCGGGGATGGAAAAAGGCAAAACAGCGGCGGTCCGAGGCCAGCCGGTTTTTCAAATCGGCCCAGCCCTGGACCGCGTGCACCGCTTCGTAGGCGATCAGTTTTTCCAAAAGCGCCGCCGGCGCCTGCCAATCGATCTGGCGCAATTCCAGAAATCCCACATCGAACCAGGATGTCAGCAGCGCCTTCAAATCGCCTTCCAGCCCGGCCAGCACCGGTTCGCTCTTTTTCAAGGCCAGCAATTCGGCGCGCATGTCGACCAGGAACTTGACCCCCTCGGGCAGGCCGTTGAACTGGGTCAACAGCTTGAGCCGGGGCGCCGCCAAAGCGGCGCGCAATTCGGTCTCGGCGCGGAGGCGCGCGGTCTCTTGCACGGCCTTGCCCACAGCGCGCGCTTTTTCGGCGACGGCTTCGTGGTCCACATCAAACTCGGATGCCAGAATATGGAGGAACCTTTTGCGCCCCACATCATCGAGGGTGATGTAAACGCGGCCCAATTGCGCGGCGCGGATGCGCGCCGATACCTCGCCGCCCCTGGCTTCCAGACAGGCTTGCATCTGATCGATCAGGCGTGCCTGGTCGTCTTCGTCCAACGATGGCGAGACCGACGTTTCCGAAAACGCGTCCGAGGAGGATGCAATCTTACCCCAGGCGCTTTTCAGGTTCGCCAGCGTCCGGTCCCAAAAGCCGACAGAATTTTCTTCGTTCATTGCTGGTCCTGATTAAATATATCCGCAAGTGTCATGTAGGGTTGTTTTTCAGTTCTGCCAACAGCGGCGGCAATTGATCGGGCAAGTCTTCGGCGATCAGCCCCGCCGGGGCGCCGAAATTTTGCGCCGCCGCACCGTGCAGCCAGACCGCCGCCGCGGCTCCATAAAAAGCCTCCAGACCTTGTGCCATCAGCGCCGCGATCATGCCCGCCAAAACATCGCCGGAGCCGGCGGTTGCCAGACTGGCCGGGGCGTTCGCGTTGATCAGGGCGCGCCCGCCCGGCTCCGCGATCACCGTGTCGGCGCCTTTCAAGACAACCACAGCGCCGCTGCTCTTTGCTGCGGCGCGTGCGTCCTGCAGCCGCCCGCCATCCATATCGGGAAACAGGCGGTCAAACTCGCCCCTATGGGGAGTCAAGACGCAAGGCCCCTTGATCCATCCGAACAAATCTTGCGGCGCGCCTGCAAACGCGCTCAGACCATCAGCATCAATCACCGCCGGCAACTTGGCGCGCAAGGCGGCGATTACGTTTTGTCTTGTATCCAAGCCGCTGCCATTGCCCGGACCGACCAGGGCGGCGCTGACGCGGCGCTGGCCAAGCAGATTGTCAAATGTGGTTTCTGCCGTCACGGCGCTGACCACCAGTCCCGGATCACCGGCCCGGTAGACCGGAACCGCTTCTTGCGGCGCGGCGATGGACACCATGCCGGCGCCCATGCGCCGGGCGCCCCTTGCCGCCAGACGGGCGGCGCCGGTCATCTCCGCGCCGCCGCATATGAGCAGATGGCCACGGCTGTATTTGTGATCGTCATATCCCGGCCACGGCAAACGGCTGGCCCAAAGGGCTGGCAGGTTTTCGGCCAACTGCGGTGCGATGGTTTGCAATACCGTATCCGGGATACCGATATCGGCGAGCAGCAATTCGCCGCAATAGCGGCGCCCCGGAAACAAAAGATGGCCGGGTTTTTTGCGAAAAAAGGTCACGGTCAGCTGGGCCTTGGGCGCAGCCCCCAGAACCTGACCGCTGTCGCCGTCGATGCCGCTTGGCATGTCGACGGCAGCGATCGGAATGCCGCTGGCATTCATGGCCGCCACCATGTCCAGCGCCGCCCCATCCAAGGCGCGCGACAGCCCGGCGCCGAACAAGGCATCGACAATGACATCCGAGCCGGCAATCAGTTCCGGCGTAAACGGCTCGGGTGTGCGGTTCCAGCGATTGGCGTTGATGGCGGCGTCGCCCTTGAGCGCGGCGGCCAGCGAGCCCAGGCGGACCTGCCAGCCGGCATCGGCCAGCAGCCTGGCGACCACATAACCGTCGCCGCCGTTATTGCCGGGCCCGCACAACACGGCGGCCCGGCCCACCGGCCAGCGGTCGAGAATGGCGCTTGCCACGGCACGCCCGGCCCTCTCCATCAGATCGAGGCTGCGCACGCCGGCGTCGAGGCTAAGCGCATCCGCCGCCGCCATCTCGGCGACGCTGAGCAGGCTGCAATCCAAGTTGGCGTTGGTCAAAATAGCCTCGATGCGCGGTCATGCCCCTGCCCGGTCTGGCAGAAAGCCTTTGGGGTGCCTATAACACCGGGGTACCGTAAATACCACGAGTTAGCGTCTTGAAAGTCATCGTTCTCGGTTCCGGCGTGATCGGCATATGCGCGGCCTATTATCTCAACAAGGCCGGCCATGAGGTCACCGTCATCGACCGCCAGGAAGGCCCTGGCCTGGAGACCAGTTTCGCCAATGGCGGCCAGATATCGGCCAGCCACGCGGCGCCCTGGGCGGCGCCCAGCGTGCCCTTGCAGATGCTGAAATGGCTGGGCCGCGCCGACGCGCCGCTGCTCTATCATTTTCGTCTGGATTGGCGGCAATGGGTCTGGAGCCTGCGTTTCCTCATGAACTGCCTGCCGTCCCGGGCGCGGCGCAACACCATCGGCAATATGCGCATCTGCCTTTACAGCCGCGCGCTGATGCCCGGAATTCGCGAAGACACCGGCATCGAATACGACCATCGCCCAGACGGCATCCTGCAGATCTACGAGAACCGCCGGGACCTGGACGCCGGCGCCCGCCATGCGATCTGGCTACGCGAATTGGGCTGCGATAACCAAGTCCTCACCCCGGAGGAATGCATCGCCCTGGAGCCGGCCCTGGCCGGGCGGGCGGATGATCTGGCCGGTGGCATCCACACGGCCACGGACGAAAGCGGCGACGCCTATAAATTCACCCACGAGCTTGCTGCGATTTGCCAGGCGCGCGGCGTTACGTTCTATTACGGCGAAACCATCGAATCCATCCAGGCTGATGGCGCGCGCGTCGCCGCCGTGCGCACCAAGGACCGGACCTTCGAAGCCGACGCCTATGTTCTGTCCCTGGGCAGCTACAGTCCTTTGTTCCTGCGCCCGCTCGGCATATCCCTGCCGGTGTTCCCCACCAAAGGCTATTCGGTCACGGTGCCGGTAACCGGCGGCGGCGCACCCAATATCAGCCTGACCGACGAAGAGAACCGGATTGTCTACAGCCGCTTGGGCGACCGATTACGGGTGGCCGGCACCGCCGAGTTTTCCGGTTACGATACGGAGTTGGACGAAGTCCGCGCCGGCACCATCGTCGCCAACGCCAAGGCGCGCTTTCCGGATGCCGGCGATTTCGGCTCGGCCGAACTTTGGACTGGTCTCCGTCCCTTGACGCCGGACGGCGTGCCGGTGGTGAGCGCCACCAAATATGCGAACCTGTTCCTGGACACCGGCCACGGCACCTTGGGCTGGACCATGTGCGCCGGCTCCGGCAAGGCCATCGCCGATCTGATTTCCGGCAAAACGCCGGAGATCGATCTGGCGGCATTCTCTATCGACAGATTTTGAGCGCCTGTAAATTCCCTCCAGACCGCTGCTAACAACAAACTGATTTCACCATATAATGGATTTACAATGAGCGGCAATTATGCAACTATTTAATGAACTTGAAATACTAATAAATCTTTTGATGGGAAAATGGAATTCGAGCGGTGCAAATCACCATTAAATTCAACCATTCAATCGCATCAGTATTTATCAGGGTTAATACCTATGTTAAATAGGGAAAATATAATTCCATATATAACTAGCTTCTTGGGAGGCAAATTATGAATTATGCAAATCGCATACTTGGCTCAATTCCTTATGGGACACTGATCGGCGCACCGATGACTGCGGCCGTCGAAGCCCAGGCACTGTCGGCGCAAACTTCCATCGATTTTATCCGCTCGATTGGCTTTGAAAGCACCGATGATGGCGTCGGCTTCGGCCCGATCCGCCAAGTCACCTTTACCTATTCCCGGCGCAATACGACCGATGGCACCGATGACACCGTAGAAATGAAAGTTCCGTTGCTGACAATTGTTCCAATTCCCTATTTGCGGATCGACGATTTGACCATCGATTTTACCTCGAAAATTACCGAGGAAATGTTGCGCTCGACAAAGCGGGATTCCTCCACCGAGGCGGAGGCCGAATTGTCGATCAATTATTCCCACTTCCTGTCACCGGTCAAAGTCGGTTTCAAGGCGTCGATCTCGACCAAACATTCGTCGTCCACGGCGACATCTAACCGCTACAAGACCGAACATACGATCAATAGACCTGTTGCAAAAGTAGGGTCCTGATTTCCGGGACACAACTTCCCTTTTAGGTCTGCTGGTTAAAACCCGGCGGCGAAGTTGATGATCCCGGCCACGGTGCTGATTTTGACGGCGTATCG
>CAUZTZ010000260.1:0-6482 GCA_963582805.1 Alphaproteobacteria bacterium | reverse complement strand
CAGCATAAAAAAGCTGGCGAGTTGATCTATACGGTCGGCTGCGTGGTTGGCACCACCTTTACCGGTGAAGCGGACCCGGTCGAGGAAATCAATGGGGTGCTCCGCGACTTCACAAGAGTACCCCTCGCCGGGCCTGACTTTACATATTATGCGGATGTCCCGATCCACGTGGATGCCGCCTCGGGCGGGTTCGTCATGCCCTTTACCGCCCCCAACACGAAATGGGATTTCCAGCTCGAGCATGTTCAGTCGATCAATGTTTCCAACCACAAATTCGGACTGGTCTATCCCGGTTGCGGCACCGTTGTGTTCCGCGACGCGGATGTTGTCGCGTCCGAGCTGATCTACAATATCAGCTATCTGGGCGGCAGCTTTACCGACTACACGCTCAATTTCTCCCGGGGCAGCGCCATGGTCCTGGCCAGCTACTACAATCTGGTCCGCCTCGGCCTCAAAGGCTACGCGGAAGTCAATACAAATTGCGTAAAACATGCGCAATATCTGCGTAAAGTAATTGAAGAAGGTCCCGTGACCGGGAAAATGTTCGAGGTCATCAGTGACACCGATATCCTGCCCATGGTGGTGTGGCGCGACAAGCGCCCCACAGAAGAAAAGGATAAGTGGGATCTTTCCGAGCTTTCCAACGAGCTTTTGACATACCGGTGGAGCCTGCCGGCCTACAAGCTCCCCTTTACTTCATCGGAAGATCCGGACGGTCCGCTGGTCATGCGCGTCGTCACCCGCCAGGACGTTTCTACCGAAAAGGTCAACGATCTGTATGAGAGTATCCTCAAGTCGATCGCGACGCTGGATGCCCGCTGGGGTGATGCCGATCTCACCGATCCCAACGTCCAGGCGGTCAAGGACCGGGTGCGCACGGCGGCCACCAGAACCGGCACCATGGATTGATCGGCGGGCGCCGAAGCCTGGCTGCCGGCGCCCAAATCCACTGGAATTCAAATAAATCAGGGATACTCAATCCGTAATTCGTAAACCGAGTACCCCAAACAGAGTGCCCCAAACAGAGAGGACAATCTCATGGCAAAAGGTTCCGCAAGTGTCGCGTTGGGCGGCGATGGCAAAGAGAATGATAAAAAAAAAGACGGTAATTTCGGGGAACTGAAACCCTATACCCCGGTTGTTCAAACCTATATCCGCAATAATTCCGATGATCCGGTCGGCGGCGCCTTGGCCCACCCGCCAGTCGAATATGAAGGCATCCGATATGCCATCGCCCAGGGCCCCAGCGCCGCCTGTCAAAGCACCATTGATAATGTTATCGCCGTATCGGTCGCCTTTAACGCAAGCACCCTTCAAAAAGCCTGCCGGCTCGCCGCTGAATACAATGCCCAATTGATCACCTTTCCGGAATTATTCATGACCGGGTATGAGTTCGGCGAGGGCAAGGGTACGCCGGAAGAGCTCAAATTCTCGACGGAAAACGCCCATGCGGCGGCGGATTACCTCCGCAAACAGGGAATTATGGATGGTCTTCCCGAAGACGGCGGCGAGGTCAATCCGGCAATGCCGTTTCAGTATCTGGTTGCCAAGGCGGCCAAGGATAACAATATCACCATCGTTTGCCCGTATCCCTTGAGCGGCACCGACCCATCGGGGAAGGAAGGCTATTTCGATGTGGCGGCGATTTATAACAACAAGGGCCACTTGGTGGGCCACCAGTTTAAAACCCAATTATGGGGAACGGCCGAGCGTACCTGGTTCAATGTCGCCCATTTTCCCAAGGATATATCGCCCGATAACGACTACCAGAATGACACCAATGCCTTCCGGTCCTGGGATGTGAATGGCGTTCCCATCGGCATTTGCATTTGCTTCGATATTGAATTCCCGGAGGTTGCCAGGAATTTGGCGCTCAACGGCTCACTGATCACCGTGGTGCCGACCGCGGCTCCGGAAGGCATGTTGCCGGGCCAGACCGAACCCTACCCCGATATCGCCGAACATTATATTCCGGCGAACGCCCTCATGAACTTTAATTTCTGCACCTATAGCAATCGGGCCGACTGGGAGTATGTACCCGGCCAGGGCGGCGATGAAAAAGGGAATAAGGATTTAAAGGCGCTGCAATATACCGGCAACAGCATTGTTTGTAGCCCCTACGGTAAGTCCTTGGTCGCCGCCGTGGCCAACGAAGACTGCTTGTTGATTTGTGACTGCATCCCTTGTGATTTCCCGCCGACGCAGCCCAAGGAAACAAACTATCTGATCAACCGGAGGCCGGATATCTGGGGCGTCCTTACCCAGGAAACCGTCCCCTTCCCGTATGGGAAATCCTATACCTATAAGCCAGATCTGGGTGTCGGGGAGGTGCCGAAACAGCCGGAAAAAGGGCAAAATGAGTGCCCCGAATGGACGCCCGAAGAAGGGACTACGCCGGAGCCGAAATAGCCCCCAAGACCGGCCTAACCGGCGGCGGCGCGTCAGCCCATCTGTTCCAGTTTCTGGGCCAGATCGGAAAGCGCCGCGCCGGCGGCCTCGAAATCAAGTTCTTCGACGGCCGCCCCGATCGGGGTCAGTTCCGCCTCCAACCCATGCCCGCCGAGGGCGTCGGCCAGATCCGGGAAGCGGCGCTTTGCCTTCATATTGCTCTTGGCGAAAAGCTGCTCCAGTTCGGCAACCAAATCGGAAACCAGGACCTTGTCCAGCGACGCTGCCCCAGTGGCCGGGGCTGGCGTGACCGCGCTGTTGGCATCGGGGACGCTGGCAGCCTCGGAATTCGCGGCCTCCTCGGCGCGGTCCTTCAGCATTGCGGCAACGGTGATCGCCGGCAGGAGCGCGGTTTCGAACGGGTTTATAAGATTGTTGACCTCGGCCAAGTCCTCCTCGCCAAGGGCCGTTTCCAGCGATTGCGCCTGTTCGAACACGTCCCCGACCGCCAGGTTTCCGGCCGCGCCCCGGATGGTGTGAACCAGAATACCGGCGTCCTTCAGCGCGCCGGTCTCAATCATTTCGCGCAGCTTCGGGATCACGTCATGATATTGACTATGAAACTGGATGATCAGCTTGTGCAGTAGTTTTTTGTTGCCGCGGAGCCGCGACAGCGCCACATCCAGATCAAACGGCGGCAAGGCGTCGGGCAAGAGATCGAATTCCGCCTTGGCGGGCGCTGGCTCCGGCGCAACGGTTTCGGCGGGCGCCGCCGCCGCTGTTTCCCCATCCGCTTCCACATTTGCTTTTGGGGCGTCCTCTTTGGCCTCAACCCATTCCGCGATGGCGGCAAAAAGAACGTCCGGATCGATCGGTTTGGTGACATGGTCGTTCATCGCCGAGGCCAGGGATTTCTCTCGCTCTCCGGCCAGCGCATGGGCGGTCATCGCCAATATGGGCAGGCTGTTGATGTCATATTCCTCACGGATCATGGCGGTCGCCTGATAGCCGTCCATCACCGGCATCTGGATATCCATGAGCACCAGGTCGAAGCCGCCGCCGGCTTCCTTGACCGCTTCCACCGCCTGTTGGCCATCATCGACGATAGTCACGGTTATGCCTTGCTCTTCCAGCAATTCGCGGGCGATCTGCTGATTGATCTCGTTGTCTTCTGCAAGCAGGACCGACATGCCGCGCAAATTAAAGGTGGCGTCCAGTTTCTTGGATTTCCTGGCGGGCGCCTCGATACTGGACCTGCTGCCGACGGCGTTGGCGATGGTGTTGAACAGGTCCGACGCCATCACCGGCTTTTGCAGTATTCCATCGAGCAGTTCGCCGGCTTCCTTTTTTGCCTCGGCCACATCAAATCCGGTGACCATGATGACGATGGGTAGATGCCGGATATTGCCTTCACCCTTGATCTGGCGCGACGTTTCGATGCCGTCGAGGCCCGGCATTTTCCAGTCCACCAGGACGAGATCATAGTCCGGGCTCTTGGCATCACCAGCGACGCGCTTTAACTCTTCGAGCGCGGCGGAACCGGACGGCACCGAATTTACCGAGAAATTCAGCGATTCAACCACCTCGCTCAAAATCGTTCGCGCCGTCATATTGTCGTCGACCACGAGCACATTGATATCGCGCAATTCATCGCTGCTCGGGAATTGAAGATCGGCACGCGAAGCATCGAGCCCGAAACTGGCGGTGAATATGCAATTGGTGCCGACGCCCGGCTCGCTTTCCACTCTGATCTCGCCACCCATCATGGTGATCAGCTGCTTGGAAATGGTCATGCCGAGACCGGTGCCGCCATATTTTCGCGTCGTCGAGGTGTCGGCCTGGGTGAACGATTGGAACAGCTTTTCCAACTGCTCTTCATTCATGCCGATGCCGGTATCCCTGACCGAAAATTCCAGCTCTACCGAATTATCTTCGCGTTCGTTTTCGATTACGGAAATCACGATCTCGCCGCCCTCGGTGAATTTGATCGAGTTTCCGGCAAGGTTGAGCAGGATCTGGCCGAGGCGCAACGAATCGCCGATCAGGTTATGGGGAACCGACAAGGGGCAGGAGATAATCACCTCCGTCGCCTGGGCCTCGGCCCGGGAGATGATCAGGTTCGACAAATTGCTCATGGTCTCCGAGAGATCGAAGGCCTCCTGTTCCATGGTCAGCTTGCCGGCCTCGATCTTGGAGAAATCGAGGATGTCGTTGATGATGCGCAAGAGCGATTGCGACGAAAAGCTGACTTTTGTCAGGTAGTCCCTTTGCTGCACCGTGAGGTCGGTCTTGAGGGCGAGGTGGCTGAGGCCGATGATGGCGTTCATAGGCGTCCGAATTTCGTGACTCATATTGGCGAGAAAATCGCCCTTGGCCAAATTGGCATTGTCGGCGTCGCTTTTGGCTTCCTCCAACTCGGAAGTGCGGATGGCGACAATCTTCAGGACGGCGGCATTCTGCCTAAACAGCACGCCGATGATGATGACCACCAGGAGGCTCAGAATACTGCCGCCGAATTCGACCGAGGTGGACAGGCGGGTTTCGGCGCCGCCCAGATAGTTGGGAAAGATATCCCAGTTGTAGGTCCATTCCTGCTGACCGACCTTGGTGCGCACCGAGAATGTCCGGCTCGGCGACTGCGCGGTTGGTGCCGGCGAGTAAAGTGTCTTCTTGGCGTCCGCACCATCCTTCGATTTGACGCTTTCTATTAGGTGAAAGCGCAAACCTTCCGGGGCATGAACGGTTTGCAGGCTCTGCGAAAAACTGGTGATATCCAATATCGATACCAGCACGCCGGTTATGTTCTCGTTGGCCAGATAGAGGACCGCCAACGCGGTTTGCTGGTCGGCATCGTTCTTGAAGGACGGCCCCAGCGTCACCACGCCCGGGCGCTCCATCGCCACCTGGATCGCCGCCTTCGATTCCTTGTGGGTCATCAGATCGAAGCCGGGATTTAATAACTCCTCCCGCTCGGTGCTGAGGGTGATCGTGAATTTGCGGTTCTTTTCAGGGCCGGTGGCCTTGGCGAAGGCCACGTTGGAGAGCGGGATGTCGGCCTCCAGATCGATGGAGACATCGAATGCGTCGAGCATGTCGTCTTCGGTAACTTCGGCCGAGCCCAGCAAAAGGCCCGATATGCCGCGCAAGGGTGCAAAGAAAAGCGAGGTCCAAAACTGGCCGGTTTCCGATATGCGGGTCGCGTCCCGGGTCGCCTGATTGAACCAGGCTTCCTGGCTTCCGGTGTTGATACGCTCGCCGACGAAAACCGATGCGGCCACCCCGCCCGCAAAAAGGAGCGCGAGAACAAATGTCTGAAATATATTCAAAGTCGTTTATCCCGGCGGCTGGGCGCGGTTATTGCCGGCGGCGGCGCCGGCACCGCCCGGTTGTAACCGGCCTCCGCCCGCTCGCTCATTTCACCGTATAAATAATGCGAAAGCCTTTCGGCGCCATAGAACTTGCGGTGTCAAAATTTTTCAGGGCGGCCTTGTCGACGACCGAAATCTTCGGGCCCACATGCTTCATATATGGCTTGCCTTCGAGTATGCGGACCACCTGATCGATGGCGATGCGCCCCTGGATCACCGGTGAATCCGTGGGCGCCGCCAAGATCTGCTGGCGCCGGATGCCGGAATAAACGCCGGGGGTGAAATAATAGGCGATCACCTTGATCTTATCCCTCAGCTTGCGTTTGCGGAGAACCGAGATGGCCGCCTCGGCGGTCACCGCGGTGCCGACCAGAAAATCAACGTCCTGGTTGGAATCCAAAACCTCATTGATCAACTTGGTTTGCGCCAGAGCGCCGGTATCACCATATTTGGTCACCACGATATTGACCGCACTGTTCTTGATCGCGCTGGTGAATCCCTTTTCGCCGGCGGCCACCCAGGCGGCCCCCTTCGGCCCCGGGAACCAGGCGACTTTCGTTTTCTTCTTGCCTTGGCGCTTGACCAGGTAATCGCCGGCCTTGGAGCCCATTTCCTGGAAATTCACCAGAGATTTGGCGGAGATTTCCTTGGAGGAAACGCCATTGATGACATCAATGACCGGGATGTTTTTGGCCCGTATCTCCTTGATCAAATCGTTAAGGCCGA
>CAUZTZ010000259.1:0-6485 GCA_963582805.1 Alphaproteobacteria bacterium | reverse complement strand
CTCGTTCGTCGCCTTGATCACGCCGTTCAAGGATGGCGCCTTTGACGAGGCCGCCTTTCAGGGTCTCGTGGAATGGCAGATTGCAGAGGGCACGCAAGGCCTGGTGCCCTGCGGCACAACCGGCGAATCGCCGACCCTCAGCCATGCGGAACACAGGCGGGTGACCGAGGTTTGCATCGAAGTTGCGGGCGGGCGGGTGCCGGTGATCGCCGGCGCCGGCTCCAACTCGACCCAGGAATCCCTGGACCTTGCCGCCCACGCCAAATCCGCCGGCGCCGACGGGGCCTTGGTGGTCACGCCCTATTACAACAAGCCGACGCAAGAGGGCATGTATCAGCATTTCAAGGCGATCAACGACGCCGTCGATATTCCCATCATCATCTACAATATTCCGCCGCGCAGCGTCATTGATATGTCGGTCGCCACCATGGCGCGGCTGGCGAAACTGCCCAATATCGCCGGCGTCAAGGACGCCACCAGCGATTTAAACCGCCCGATCCTGACGGAAATTGAAATCGGCGCCGATTTCTGCCAGCTTTCGGGCGAGGACGGCACCGCCATTCCGTTCCTGGCCGCCGGCGGTCACGGCTGCATCTCGGTCACCGCCAATATCGCGCCCAAAATGTGCGCCGATATGCAGAACGCCTGGGCGGCCGGCGATGTGGGCGGCGCCATGGCGCTGCAAAGCAAGCTGATGCCGGTGCATGGGGCGCTGTTTTGCGAGACCAGTCCGGGACCGGTCAAATACGCCGCCGGGCTGCTCGGCATTTGCGGTGACCAAGCGCGCCTGCCGATGACCGAGATTGCCGAGACCTCGAAAGCCAGGGTTCGGGATGCCATTAAAGGAGCCGGCATCTCCCGCTGAGGCGCCCATAGACCATGGCCAAGAAAACCGAACCCGCCGGCAACATAGTCGCCCGCAACCGGCGCGCCCGGCATGACTATTTCATCGAAGAGACGTTGGAGGCGGGATTGGTGCTGCTCGGCAGCGAGGTAAAATCCTTGCGCGCCGGGCGCGCCAGTATCGAGGAAGCCTACGCCGCCGAAAAAGACGGCGAGATATTCCTGCTCAACACCTATATCCCGGAATATTCGTCGGCCAGCATCAGCCAGCACGAAACGCGGCGGCCCAGAAAGGCGCTTTTGCGCAAGCGCGAGGTGCGCAAACTGGCCGATGCGGTAGGCCGCGAGGGGCGCACCATCGTGCCGTTGGCGATCTATTTCAACAAGCGCGGCCTGGCCAAGGTCGAGTTGGGCGTCGCCACCGGCAAACGCAAATACGACAAGCGCCAATCGGCCAAGGCGCACGACTGGAAGCGGGATCAGGCGCGTATCATGCGCGGGCGGTGAGGGGGCGAGAGGCCTTTAAGACTGCTCGAAATTCAAAATCTCGGTCACCGGCAGCACGCCGATATCGCGCAGCTTTAAATTTTGCGGATCGTCCAGATCGGCCAGGTTTGAGATGCGGCCATAGGTCGACGGGGTCACCATCTCGGCGCCGTCGTCGGTCGTGCGGCGAATGCCGAAATCCAGATCTTCCCGCTCGCGCGTGCTCAGCGAGGTCATCAGGTTCTTGGTCGCCCAGATGGCGCCGCCGGTGGCGAAATCCGAGAGCCGGGCGGCCCGGTTGATGGTGTCGCCAAGCACCGTGAATTCCAGATGGGTGGACGTCTGATAAGCGCCAAACCATTCCTGGCCCTCGTCGAGGCCGACATTGAGGATCAGCGCGTTCGCCCAGTTTTTGCGTTCCCGCCATTCCCGGTCGATGGCGTGCATGGCGTCTTTCATCTCGGCGGCGCAGCGGACCGCGTTGAGGGCGTAGTTGCAGTCGGGCTGGGGAAAGAAATAATACAGAATGCCGTCGCCGACATGCTTGCCGTGGGTGGCGTAATATTTACGGAAGATGGGCTCCATGGTGCCCCAGACCTGGTTGATCAGTTCGAAATACTCTTCCGGCGGCAGCTCGGCGCAGATTTTGACTGAGTTCTGAATATCAGCCACCAGCACGGCGAGGGGGGTCATATAAGGTTTGCGGTTACGCAACAGATCGCGGATCACCAGATCGCGTCGCGCCAGCAGGGCCATCAACGGATTGAGATCGGCCACCACCGGTACATAGGTAAAGAACGTGCCTTCGCGGAAAAAGCTGGCATAGAGGTTGTAGCGCGCCGGCTCGGCGCCCCTGGGCGCGAAATTAACTTCGGTGTCCTGAACCGCCCGCGACGTAACCGGCTCGACCCGGTCATAGATGTCGGCCAATTCCTCGATCAGCTCGCCCTCGATATGACCGTCCAGGGTCAACAGGCCGGCCTTCGACAAACGGTTCTTGGCGATGGCCAGATGAAAGGCGAGGATCTCTTCGCGCCCCTCGGCGCCGCCGGCCTGGCCCTCGAACAGCAAACGGAAGACGTTGCGGTCGGCAATGTCGCTGGAAAGACCGCGCCCGGTTTCGAAGATGCCGGCCTCGGCGGCTTCGTTGGCCCATTCGATCTCAAACTTGTTGTTGACCAGATAGGCGGGATGGTCGAGCCCTTCGATGGTCAATTGCAATCCGCGGCCATTGTCGGCACCGCCAATTGCGGCAGCCGGCTCATTATCCTGGGCGGGATTTGGCGGTGGCGGGCCGCCGGCGAGGGGGCTGAGGCGCTCGGCAATCTCCGCCATACGCACCCCTTGGCCTTTCAGCGCGGCGATCTCGGCCAGGCGCTGCAACACATCTTCCGGAAAATATCCGAGCCGCCGCGCCGGATCATTTGGACTGTCCGGATTTCGCACCTCGGGTCCCTGGATCAGACCCCGGGCGATATAATTATTCAAGGTCGCCCTGGAAATTCCAGTTTTTTCAATGACTTCCCGACTGGTTAACATGCTAAAAGCCTCCGAATTGCCGCTGTTTCGGCAATCTTCCCATTCCCAATGGAAACTGTTATACTAACCAATTATGAATTTGTACAGTATAATTATACTATCCAATCACTTGCATCCGATCACCATCGTGCGCATATGACCATTGCTAATCATTCACGCCCGCAAATGCATCGGCAATTAGGATTGGAACCTCTGATGGCACGACCTCTTCTGCACCTGGTATTCGGCGGCGAGATCGCCGATCCGTCGGGCAATGAATTCATCGACGCCGACAATCTCGATATCATCGGCATCTTCCCGAGCCATGCGACCGCATTGACCGCCTGGCAGGGCGTCAGCCGCGCCAATGTGGATCATGCCCACATCAAATATGTGATTGTGCATCTGCACCGCTTGATGGATCCCGATCACCCGGCCGCTGGATTCCAAGAACGGGCATCCGACGGCAGCGGCGGGCAGCGTTAGAACAGCCGCGCCTACGGCTGTGCGCCGGCAATTACCAATGCACCATGGGCAGGCCCGCCACCGGTGACCGAAAATAGGGGATGCAGTTGCCTTTCAGGCTGCCGAGATAGACCGTTTTCAGATCGGGGCCGCCAAACGTGACGCTGGCCATCCAAGGCGCCAGTTGACCGCCGGTTTTGGCCAGGGTCTCAAAACTGACCGTATCGCCGGAGGCAAATTCCCGTTCAAAATTTTCGGTCGCTTCAGCATCGCCGTCTTCGAACAAGGTCAGCGCATCGCCGTCCGGCGTGATCGCCACAAGCCGGTCCGCAAAAATCATGGTCAGCCAGATATTGCCGAATGCATCGAAGGCCAGCCCATCGATCAAGCCCTTGCCCAAGTCCGACGGGCCATAGATTTCGTAGTCGGTGAGGGAGCCATCATCCAGAACGCGCATACGGCTGACCTGCTTGCCGCAGGTTTCGGCGATGTACATCCATTCCTCATTGGCATCCAGGCGAATTTCGTTGGTGAAGGCGAGCCCGTCGGCAACAATCCGGATGCCTTTATCATCCACAAGCGCGATATAGCCGTCGTCGATATCGTTCCTGACGGCCGCGCTCCAGGGATTGATTTTGGTGGAGACGGTGATCCAGATGCGGTTTTTCGAATCGCGAAGCACGAAATTGACCTTACCCATGGGCTGGCCGTCGATACTGTCATAGAGAGTCCGGGTTTCACCGGCGCGGGTCATCACCTCCAAAAGATCGGTGCCGAAATTTGAAATCAGGATGTCGCCGTTGGCGGCAAAGGCTAGTCCGTTGGGCAGGGTGCCATAGAGCAGGCTGTCGGCCTGACCGGCATCCAGGTCGAAATGGTTGTCTACCTTTTGGGTGATCAGTTCTTGCGTACCGTCCGCCATAATCTTCATGACGCCGCCCCTTGCATCCGCCGACCAGAGGGTTCCGTCCGGCTCCGCCAGAATGCATTCGGGGCGCTGTAGATCGGTGCCGATGGTTCGGACATCCGCCAAATCCAGGTGCCAGTCTCTAAGCGGATTGGGCCCCTTGGGGTTGGCGGAGATCAAAGCGCCTTCCGCCTACGAAGCGAACGGCTGGCGGCCTCAAACGCGGCTTGCAATTCAGCGAAGCTGTTGGTCACCGGGAAGTCTGGAAACTCGGCGATGACTTTATCGGGCGCCCGGAACAGGATGCCGCAATCGGCCTCGGCCAGCATGTTGGTGTCGTTGTAGGAATCGCCGGTGGCGATGGTTTTGAAATTCAAGCTCTGCATGGCCCGCACCGCTTCGCGTTTATGATCATCCATGCGCAGCCGGTAATCGGTGATGCGCCCGTCTTCGGCGATATCCAGTTGGTGGCAAAACAATGCCGGCCAACCCAGTTTGCGCATAAACGGCTCGGCGAATTCATAGAAAGTGTCGGACAAGATCACCACCTGAAAATTTTCGCGCAGCCAGTCCAGAAATTCCGGCGCGCCGTCCAGCGGGTTCATTTCGCCGATCACGTCCTGAATGATGCCAATGCCCAGATTGTTGTCTGCGAGGATCGCCAGACGCTGGCGCATGAGGGCATCGTAATCGGGGATATCGCGAGTCGTCGCGCTGAGATCATCGATGCCGGTCTTCTCGGCTACGCCGATCCAGACTTCCGGGATCAAAACTCCCTCCAAATCCAGGCACGCTATTTCCACCGGCTCCACCCCCTGTTGGCTGGGCGCGGTATATCATATTCCCCGGCTTCGAAAAGGGATAATACGCGGTTCCCTCAAGTGATTAGCGTTGCGCCAGAGTTTCCGTCAATCCGGCGAACACGGATTCGAACATGTCCACCGTCAGGCGCCGCGTATTGGTGTTGTAGCGGGAACAATGATAGCTGTCGGCAAGCACCAGCCCCGACGGCAATTTGTGGCGGCCGCCATGGGCGAACTTGACCAGGCTTTTGCGGTGGCCGAGGGCCGTCAACACCGCCCCATGGGCCACCACGCCCAGCGCCAGAAGCACCCGCAAGCGGGGCATGGCGCCGATCTCGTCGGCCAAATAGGCGCCGCATTGCTTGATCTCGGCGCCGACCGGCTTGTTGCCCGGGGGCAGGCAGCGCACCGCGTTGGTGATGCGGCAGTTGCGCAACAGCAAGCCGTCGTCCGGGTTGGCGCCATACTTTCCCTCGGAAAATCCATATTTTTCGATGGTCTGATAAAGAAGATCGCCGGCGTGATCGCCGGTAAAAGGCCGGCCCGTGCGATTGGCGCCGCCGCGCCCGGGGGCCAGGCCGACGATCAGCAATTGGGCGTCCAGGCTGCCGAACGAGGCCACCGGCGCATTGTGCCAATCGGGCTCTTGGGCGCGGACCTGTTCGCGCAATTGGACCAAGCGCGGACAGCCGCCGCAGTCACGAACGGGCGTATTCACGGCGAACGACGGTAGCTTTAAGCGGTTTCGCGGTAATCGCCATGCTCGGCGACCGAAATGATATCGCCGTCATCCACTAGATCGCCCGCGTCATCATCCACGTCATCATCCACGTCATCATCCACGTCATCATCCGCGCCGTCTTCCAGAGGGTGCGCCGGCATCGACTGGGATTGGCCGGGCTGGCGTTCGATCTGGGGCCGCAGCTCGGCCAATTCCAGGAAAATGTCGGCCTGGCGGCGCAGCTCGTCGGCAATCATGGGCGGTTTCGATTTTACGGTCGAGACCACGGTCACCCGCTTGCCTTTGCTTTGCGACCATTCCACCAGGCGGCGAAAATCGCCGTCGCCGGAGAAAATAACCACATGGTCGATATACGGCGTCATTTCCATGACATCAACGGCCAACTCGATATCCATGTTGCCCTTGATTTTCCGGCGTCCCGCAGTATCGGTGAATTCCTTGGTCGGCTTGGTGACCATGGTGTAGCCATTGTAATCCAGCCAATCCACCAGCGGGCGAATCGGTGAATATTCCTGGTCCTCCACCAATGCGGTATAGTAGAAGGCGCGCACCATGTAGCCCTCTTCGGAGAAAATCTTTAACAGCTTCTTGTAATCAATATCGAAGCCCAATGCGCGGGCCGCAGCATAAAGATTTGATCCGTCGATAAATAAGGCAATACGCTCATTCGGATTAAAATTCATCGCAAGCATCCTAATTTTTTAAATCAAATGTAATATTT
>CAUZTZ010000258.1:0-6508 GCA_963582805.1 Alphaproteobacteria bacterium | reverse complement strand
ATCTGCCCTGCTGGCTGCGCGGCTCGGACGCCATTGTCGAAGCCTGCAAGCGCACGTTGGGCGTCGAGTTTGGCGGCACCACCGAGGACGGTCTGTTTACATTGTCGGAAATGGAATGCCTGGGCGCCTGCGTCAACGCGCCGATGATGCAGATCAACGACGATTATTACGAAGACCTGGACCCGACCAGCGCCGAAAGCATCCTTACCGAATTGCGGCTTGGCGAGACACCCAAGACCGGCTCCCAGATCGGGCGCAAGAGTTGCGAGCCGTCGTCCGGGCTGACCTCGCTCACCGAATTGGATGGGGACGGGTGATGCTTAAAGACAAGGATCGCATTTTCACCAATATTTATGGCCTCGGCGATGCCGGGCTGGCCGGTGCGCAGGCGCGCGGCGATTGGTCGGCGACCAAGGACATCCTCGCCAAGGGGCGCGAGCAAATCATCGATGAGGTGAAAGAGTCCGGCTTACGCGGGCGCGGCGGCGCCGGTTTCGGAACCGGGCTCAAATGGTCGTTCATGCCCAAGGAGATTGGCGCGCGGCCCCATTACCTGGTGGTCAACGCCGATGAGGGCGAGCCCGGCACCTGCAAGGACCGGGAAATCATGCGTTTCGAGCCGCACAAATTGGTCGAGGGTTGCCTGATCGCCAGCTTCGCCATGGGCGCGCACGCCGCCTACATTTACATACGCGGCGAGTTTTTCCGCGAAGCCGAAGCCCTGCAAAGCGCTATCGACGAAGCCTATGCGGCCGGCCTGATTGGCCCCGATGCTTGCGGATCGGGCTGGGATTTCGAATGTTATGTGCACCGGGGCATGGGCGCCTATATCTGCGGCGAGGAAACCGCATTGATCGAAAGCCTGGAGGGCAAGAAGGGCCAGCCGCGCCTGAAGCCGCCGTTCCCGGCCAACGCCGGGCTCTATGGCTGCCCGACCACGGTCAATAATGTGGAATCCATCGCCGTTGCGCCGACTATCTTAAGGCGCGGCCATGAATGGTTCGCCAATCTCGGGCGCGCCAACAATACCGGCACCAAATTGTTCAACATCTCCGGTCATGTGAACAACCCGTGCACCGTCGAAGAGGAAATGAGCATCCCGTTGAAGGAATTGATCGAGGTGCATGCGGGCGGCGTTATCGGCGGCTGGGACAATCTGAAAGCGATCATTCCGGGCGGCGCCTCGGTGCCGTGCCTGCCGCGCTCGATCTGCGATTCGGTGCTAATGGATTTCGACAGTTTGCGCGATGTGCAATCGGGCCTCGGCACGGCGGCGATCATGGTCATGGATCAGTCCACCGATATCATCGCCGCCATCGCCCGCCTGTCGGCGTTCTACACCCATGAAAGCTGCGGCCAGTGCACGCCCTGCCGGGAAGGCACCGGCTGGATGTCGCGCATGATGGCGCGGCTGGTGTCGGGCGAGGCTTCGGTGGCGGAGATCGACACCTTGGAAAAAGTCAGCCGCCAGATCGAGGGCCATACCATCTGCGCCCTTGGCGACGCGGCGGCCTGGCCGATCCAGGGGCTGATCCGCCATTTTCGCCCAGAATTGGAAGCCCGCATCGAACAAGCCAAGAGCCGGGCGGCGTAAGGGACAGACATGCCGAAAATCACCATCGATGATATCGAATTGGAGGTCGAGCCCGGTCTGACGGTGTTGCAGGCCTGCGAGCTGGCCGGCAAGGAAATCCCGCGCTTTTGTTTCCACGAACGGCTGTCGGTGGCCGGCAATTGCCGCATGTGCCTGGTCGAGATGGAGCGGGCGCCGAAACCGATAGCGTCGTGCGCCATGCCGGTGGGCGAGGGCATGGTGATCCGCACCGATACCGAGATGGTCAAAAAGGCCCGCGAAGGGGTGATGGAATTCCTGCTCATCAATCATCCGCTGGATTGCCCGATCTGCGATCAGGGCGGCGAGTGCGATTTGCAGGATCAGGCCATGGGCTATGGCTACGACCGCTCCCGCTTTGGCGAGAAAAAACGTGCCGTCGATGATCCGAATTTGGGGCCGTTGGTGAAAACCATCATGACCCGCTGTATCCATTGCACCCGCTGCGTCCGTTTCGCCACGGAAATTGCCGGCGTGCCGGAACTGGGCCTGACAGGGCGCGGCGAAAATGTCGAGATCGGCACCTATGTGGAGAAAGCGCTCAGCTCGGAATTGTCCGGCAACATGATCGATCTTTGCCCGGTCGGCGCGCTCACCTCCAAGCCCTATGCTTTCATGGCGCGCTCGTGGGAGCTTAGCAAAACCGAAAGCATCGATGTCATGGATGCAATCGGAACCAACATCCGCATCGATGCGCGCGGCCCCGGCGTGATGCGCATCCTGCCCCGCAATAATGACGACGTGAACGAGGAATGGCTGTCCGACAAGGGCCGTTTTGCCAATGACGGGCTGGCCCGGCAACGGCTCGATAAACCCTATGTGCGCGCAGGCGGCAAGCTTACCCCGGTCAGCTGGGATCAGGCGTTTGCCGCCATTCAGGATAAGTTGAAAGGCATGGATGGGAGCAAAATCGCGGCCCTCGCCGGCGATCTGGCGGACACCGAATCCATGGCGGCGCTGAAAGATCTGATGGCGTCGCTGGGTTCCAACAATCTGGATTGCCGCCAGGACGGCGCACCGATCGGCGAGGGCGCCCGCGCCGGCCATCTGTTCAATTCCACCATCGCCGGCATCGATGAGGCCGACGCAATTTTGATCATCGGCTCCAACCCCAGATGGGAAGCGCCGGTGCTGAACGCCCGCATCCGCGAGCGCTATCTGCAAGGCGGCCTCGCCATCGGCGTCATCGGCGAGGCGTTGGAGCTGACCTACCGCTATGAGCATCTGGGCGCTGGAACCGATGCCTTGGACGCCGTAACGGACGGCTCTTCCAGTTTTGCCGGGGTTCTGAAAGACGCATCGAAGCCGATGATAATTCTGGCCGCCGGCGCCGTGGCGCGGCCCGATGGCGCCGCCGTGCTGGCCGCCGCGCGCAGCATTGCCGAAGCATCCGGCGCCATTTCGGATGACTGGAACGGCTTCAACATGCTGCATTCCCGGGCAGGCCGGGTGGGCGGTATCGAAGTCGGGTTCTTGCCCGGCGAAAACGGTCTCGCTACCGATGGCATTTTGGACGGCGCCGCATCGGGTTCCATCGAAGCGGTCTACCTTTTGGGCGCCGACGAGATCGACATGAGCCGCCTCGGCGATGCCTTTGTGATTTATCAGGGCCATCATGGCGATGCCGGCGCGCACCGGGCCGACGTGATCTTGCCGGGCGCCGCCTATACGGAAAAGAACGCCACCTATGTGAATACCGAGGGCCGCGCCCAGCGCGCCCAACTGGCCACTTTCCCGCCCGGCGATGCGCGCGAGGATTGGGCGATTATCCGCGCCCTGTCCGCTGTTCTCGGCAAGACCTTGCCCTACGATACATTGGCTGATTTGCGCGAAAATATGACCATGGCGAACCCGGTGTTCGGCGCCATCGATGACATCGTTCGCGCCGATTGGGGCGCCTTCGGCGAGGCCGGCGCGCTTTCGGGCGATGATTTCAGCAGCGAGATTGAAAACTATTACATGACCGATCCGATCAGCCGGGCTTCGGAAACCATGGCCCGCTGCATTGCCGAGATATTGCAGGGCGATGCCCCCAGGACCGGCACCGATGGTTGAGTTCTGGTGGGTATATCTTTGGCCGGTGGTCTGGATCGGCATCAAGGTGATCGTGATCATCGTGCCGGTGTTGCTCGGCGTGGCCTACCTTACCTATTTTGAACGCAAGGTGATCGCCGCCATGCATTTGCGGCGCGGGCCGAACGTGGTCGGGCCGTACGGGTTGCTACAACCGATCGCCGACGGCATGAAGCTGTTTTTCAAGGAAACCATCATCCCGACAGGCGCCAACCGGGGGGTCTTTATCCTGGCGCCCATGTTGACCTTGGTGCTGGCGCTGGTCGCCTGGGCGGTGATACCGGTCGGCGAAGGACTGGTTCTGGCGGACATAAACGTGGGTATCCTCTACCTGTTCGCCATTTCATCCCTTGGCGTCTATGGCATCCTGATGGCCGGCTGGGCGTCGAATTCCAAATATGCGTTTCTGGGAGCATTACGCTCGGCGGCGCAGATGGTGTCCTACGAAGTATCCATGGGCTTTATCATCATTACCGTGTTGGTCGTTGCAGGCTCGCTGAATTTGAGCGACATCGTGCGCGCCCAGGAAAACTCAATCTGGTTCGTGGTCCCCATGTTCCCCATGGCGGTGATCTTTTTCATCTCCACCCTGGCCGAAACCAACCGCCATCCGTTCGATATGCCGGAAGCGGAAGCCGAATTGGTGTCGGGCTACAATGTGGAATATTCGGCGATGACGTTCGCGCTGTTTTTCCTCGGTGAATACGCCAACATGATTTTAATGGCGTCGATGACCACTATCCTGTTTTTGGGCGGCTGGCTGGCGCCGTTCGGCATCGCGCCCTTTACCTGGATACCGGGGCCGATCTGGTTCGCCGCCAAGATCGCGTTCTGTCTGTTTATATTCCTGTGGGTGCGGGCCACGTTCCCGCGCTACCGGTACGACCAGTTGATGCGGTTGGGCTGGAAAGTGTTCCTGCCGATCTCGCTGGCCGCCGTCGTTATCGTCGCCGGCGTCGTCGTTGGTTTTGATATCCATCCGCTGGGGAAAGGGTAACGCCATGAGCTATCTTGACCGCGGTGCGCGCGCCATATTCCTGGCCGAACTGGTATCGGGTATGGCGCTCACCCTGCGCTATTTCTTCCGGCCCAAGGTGACCTTGAATTACCCGTATGAAAAAGGCTATTTGAGCCCCCGATTCCGGGGCGAACATGCGTTGCGCCGCTATCCCAATGGCGAGGAGCGTTGCATCGCCTGCAAGCTGTGCGAGGCTATCTGCCCGGCCCAGGCGATCACCATCGAGGCCGAGCCGAGAGACGACGGATCGCGCCGAACGACGCGCTACGATATCGACATGGTGAAGTGCATCTATTGCGGCTTCTGCCAGGAGGCGTGCCCGGTAGACGCCATCGTCGAGGGACCAAATTTTGAATTTGCCGCCGAGACCCGCGAAGAGCTGCTCTACGACAAGGACAAGCTGCTTTCCAACGGCGACCGGTGGGAGACCGAGCTGGCTGCCCGGCTTGAAGCCGACGCGCCCTATCGTTAGGCGGGTGGTCATGGGAATGATGGATATGTTGCGGAATAGGAACCAAACCAAGAAGGCGAGGCGGGCATGATTGTTCAGGCGCTGGCCTTCTATCTGTTTGCGATCATGACCGTCACCGCCGCCGTGATGGTCGTCTCGGCGCGCAATCCGGTGCATTCGGTGCTGTTCCTGATCCTGGCATTTTTCAACTCGGCCGCCTTGTTCGTCATGCTGGGCGCCGAGTTCCTGGCGATGATCCTGGTGGTTGTCTATGTGGGCGCGGTCGCGGTCTTGTTCATGTTCGTGGTCATGATGCTCGATATTTCGTTCTCCGAATTGCGCGAAGGGTTTCTGCAATATCTGCCGCTCGGCGGTATCATCGGTTTGATCTTGCTATTGGAGCTGGCCATTGTCCTTGGCGGTTTTGCGTTCGCGCCGGACGCGGCCGAGCATTTGGCGGCGCCGATCCCGAAAGGCGGCGCGGCCACCAACACCCAGGCCCTCGGCGAGATTATCTATACCAACTATGTCTATTTCTTCGAGGCGGCGGGCATGATCCTTCTGGTGGCCATGATCGGCGCCATCGTGCTCACCCACCGGACCCGCACCGGCGTCCACAAGCAGCGTATTTCCGATCAGGTAAACCGCAAACCCGAAGACACGGTTGAGGTCAAGGACGTACCGACCGGGAGCGGCATCTAATGTTAGAAATCGGTCTCGCCCATTATCTGACCCTGGCCGCCATCCTGTTTACGCTCGGCGTGTTCGGCATTTTCCTGAACCGCAAGAACGTGATCATAATCTTGATGTCCATAGAGCTGATTTTGCTGGCCGTGAATATCAATCTGGTTGCCTTCTCCGCACATCTCGGCGATCTGGTGGGCCAGGTGTTCGCGCTGTTTGTGCTGACAGTGGCAGCCGGCGAGGCGGCGATCGGGCTTGCCATTCTGGTGGTCTATTTCCGTAACCGCGGCTCCATCGCGGTCGAAGACATTCGCATCATGAAGGGGTAGGGAGCATATGTATCTTGCAGCCATTTTCCTGCCTCTGATCGGCGCCATCATCGCCGGCATCCTGGCCTTCGCCAAACATGGCGGCGGCGAGGAACGGGGGCCCGGCCTCGACCGCGCCGCCCAGTGGGTGACGTCGGGCGCCATGCTGTTGGCGGCGGTGGCGGCCATTTTCGCGCTGGCCGATATCGTTGCCGGCGGCAACACCCAGCCGGTGGAGATTTTCACCTGGATCGATTCCGGCAGCCTCGAATTTTCCTGGGAATTGCGCTCCGATACTTTGTCCATCGTCATGGTCACCATGGTCACCGTGGTTTCCTCGATGATCCATGTTTATTCGCACG
>CAUZTZ010000257.1:0-6532 GCA_963582805.1 Alphaproteobacteria bacterium | reverse complement strand
AGTTGCAGCGGCATACTCCCTCTAGACCCGGCTTGTGCGGCCGATAGCGGCGTCAGCAGGGAATTTGACGCCTTTTTATTCGAGGGACCTCATCATTGCTGCACGGTGACACTTGGTGCGCAAGAATTATCGTATCCATCGCCCAAAAAAGAGTTCTTCAACAGCCTCGGCTAGAAGCTGACAAGTTGGACCAGCACAAATTAGGTCCGCTGTTACCCCGAAAGCGGCCATCGCGAAAATGTTAATTCGGTGACAGTCTACTTTTTAAATGAAAGATTTGAATAGCGGAGGACAATTCTTATTTTTTCATCTTCTCATCGCCTCACCGTCTCTCGTGGTGAATCTGCTTTTTAGAGTTTCGGGAATATTTATTTATTGCCAATTGCCATTACCCCTTGCGCCGAAATCTCAGCAGACTATTTAACTATCAGCGCAAGCGAGCGCTCGTGCTCTTGGAAATTGTGAATATGTGGTGTTGATCCTCACGCCGGGCTTGAATCCGGGTTACGTGAAGGCCAATCGTGTTCTCTGATCGCAGAGCCAACCGGGCCATCCCCATGTGGGCTGGGCCAGTGGATAAAAACCGGTATGTTCCGGTATGAACCGTTAGGAAAGCTCGTGAACCGGTATGGTCGTTTTTCGGAAAATATGTCGCAGCCATGTGTCGATAATTAGGCGGCATACCGGGGATGGTATGGTGGTTTGGCGGTGCTCCGAACACAGATTGGTGCCATGGTGGGCGCGGGTCTGGTGGTGCTCCGATCACAATCCGGTGCCAGACCAGACGGCCAATCGGCCAACCCGTGGCCATCCCCGATTGGCCTGGGCCGTTTAATTTATATTCTCCCGCGGATACAGGCCCCAAAACTCGACCCGGCGCAGCCAGCCTTGGTGGTCGGCGGCGGCGACCTTGCACCAGCCGGTGCCTTCCGGGCAGCTCAGCAATTCGGCGACGGCGCCCGGCTCGATGCGGGCCACCGGTCTCGATTTGGCGTCGGCCTGGCGGCGCAAGGTGCGGATTTGCCCGGTGATGGTCACGAAGCGGGCGCCGGACAGCATGGATTGATGGATCCACCCTTGGGCGCCCTGAAAGTCGCGGATTTTGCGCCAGGTGCCGAACTGGGCGATCACCTCGACCGGCATGTTCTTGCGCTGATAGACCCAGTCGACCGGATAGCGCACGCCGGGGCCGGTGCGCATATTCACCTCGCCGGCGCGCAACGAGACATAGCGGGGAACCGGCAATGACTTGGCGGACTTTGCCGATTGCGCCAACGCAAGCGGCGCTGCGATTGCCGCCAAGGCTAAGACCAAGGCCAAGGCTAAGACCAAGGCTGCGCATAAAAAGCCGGTGCGGCGCGTGGTGTGATTTGGGTTATGGACCATGACGTTGGACTTATTATAAATGACTGCCGGGCGTTGACCAGTATTCAATGGGCACTATGGTGAGAGCCGGAAAAATTGGAAGTGCATGCATCGTGGCGGCAAAGCCCAAACTTATCGTAACGCGCAAACTGCCGGACGAAGTTGAAGCGCATATTGCGGCAGCGTTCGATGCGGAGTTGAACGGTGATGACCGGCCCCTTGACCGCTCCCAGCTGGCGGCGGCCTTTGGCCGCGCCGATGTTATTGTCCCAACGGTCAGTGATGTTATCGACGCGGAAATTATCGGGCATGCCGGCCCCAATTTGAAGCTCTTGGCCAATTTCGGCGTCGGCGTGAACCATATCGATCTGGACGCCGCTAAGGGACAGGGGATCGCCGTTACCAACACCCCCGATGTGCTCACCGAAGACACCGCCGATCTGGCCATGGCGTTGATCCTCATGGCAGCGCGGCGATTGGCTGAGGGCGAGCGAATGTTGCGCGGCGGCGGCTGGACCGGCTGGGCGCCGACCCAGCATCTGGGCGGGCGGGTCAATGGCGCCAAGCTGGGCATCATCGGCATGGGCCGCATCGGCGCCGCCCTGGCGCGCCGGGCCGGGGGCTTTGGCATGGACGTGCATTATCATAATCGCCGGCCCGTGGAGTCGGGCATGGCGGCCGAACTGGCGGCCACATATTGGGATGATCTGGACGCCATGATCGGCGCCGTGGACATCCTGTCGGTCAACTGCCCGTTGAGCCCCCAGACCCATCACTTGCTGTCGGCGGAACGGCTTGGCTTGTTGCAGCCCCACGCCTTGGTGGTCAACGCGTCCCGGGGCGGCATCATCGATGAGGCGGCGCTGGCCGAACTGTTGGGCCGGGGGGCTATCGCCGGCGCCGGGCTCGACGTGTTCGAAGGCGAGCCGGCCATCCACCCGGCGCTGCTCGGTCTGGAAAATGTGGTATTGCTGCCGCATCTGGGCTCGGCGACCTTGGACGGGCGCATCGATATGGGGATGCGGGCGATGGCCAATGTGGAAGCCTTCCTGGCCGGCAACGCGCCGCCCGATCTGCTCTAAAGCGCCTTGATGGTGGCGTCCGCCCCGCACAAGGCGCACCCCGGATCGGGGTGCATTTTTATTTTGCGAAACTCGGTGCGCAGGCCATCGAATATCAGCAGCGATCCCGACAGGCTTTCACCGGCGCCGGTGATCTCCTTGATCACCTCGGCCGCCTGCAACGAGCCCATGACGCCGCACAAGGCGCCCATCACCCCGGCCTCGGCGCAGCTGGCAACCATGTCCGGCGGCGGTGGTTCGGGAAACAGGCAGCGATAGCAGGGATGGCCGTCGCCGGCGTGGGCTTTGAAGGTTGAAAGCTGGCCGTCGAAGCGCAGGATGGCCGCCGATACCAACGTCTTTTTGGCCAGGTAGCAGGCGTCGTTCACCAAAAAGCGGGTTTCGAAATTGTCGCTGCCGTCGGCGATGATATCGTAATCGGCAATTATCGCGGCGGCGTTGCCGGCGTCCAGGCGCTGCGCTATCGGGATCACGGTGACGCCCGGATTGATGGCGGCAACGGCTTGCGCCGCGCTATCGGTTTTAGGCTTGCCGATGCGCTTCGTGGCATGCACGATCTGGCGCTGCAGATTGGACAGATCGACCGCGTCGTCATCGACGATGCCGATGGTACCGACGCCGGCCGCCGCCAGATACAAGATCACCGGCGAGCCCAATCCGCCGGCGCCGATGACCAGCACCTTGGCGTCCAGAAGCCTGGCCTGGCCGGCACCGCCGATCTCCGGCAACAGGATATGGCGGGCGTAGCGTTCGAGTTCCTGGTCGTCCATCAGCCCAGCCCGTCAAACAGCGGCGTTGTCAGATAGCGCTCGGCGAAGGACGGCAATATGGCCACGATCAACTTGCCCTCCATCTCCGGGCGGCAGCCGATTTCCAGGGCGGCGGCGATGGCGGCGCCGGACGAGATGCCGACCGGCAATCCTTCGGTGCGCGCCGCGCGCCGGGCCATGTTGTAGGCGCTTTCGTTGCCGATCTGAATAATCTCGTCGATCAGGCTGGTATCCAGAATTTCGGGAACGAAGCCGGCGCCGATGCCCTGGATCTGATGCGCGCCGGGGACGCCGCCGGACAGAACCGGGCTGTTTTCCGGCTCGACGGCGAAGGCGAGGAACGCCGGCTTGCGCGCCTTGATGGCGCCCGCGATACCGGTCAGGGTGCCGCCGGTGCCGACGCCCATGACCGCCGCATCGACGCGGCCATCGGTATCGTTCCAGATTTCCTCGGCCGTGGTGCGCCGGTGAATTTCGGGATTGGCCTGGTTGGCGAATTGCTGCGGCATGAAGGCGCCCGGCGAGTTTTTAAAGATCTCCTCGGCCCGGCGGATGGCGCCCGGCATGCCTTTTTCGGCCGGCGTCAGTTCGATCTCGGCGCCCAGCAGCAAAAGCATTTTGCGCCGCTCGAGCGACATGCTTTCGGGCATGGTCAGGATCAGCCGGTAGCCCTTGGCGGCCGCAACGAAGGCCAGCGCGATGCCGGTGTTGCCGGACGTGGGCTCGATGATCAGGGCGCCGGGCTTGAGCGAGCCGTCCCGCTCGGCGGCCTCGATCATGGCATGGCCGATGCGGTCCTTGACCGAGGACAGGGGATTGAAGAACTCAGCCTTGCCGACAATCTCGGCGACGCAGCCTTCTTCCCGGGCCAGGCGCGCGATACGGATCAGCGGCGTGTTGCCGATGGTCTCGACAATATTGTTGTAGATGCGCCCGCGAGAGGGATTGCCGGAGCCGCTATCGTTCATTGGCTTAAATATCCCAAGACACGCCAGGCGGTTTAAATTGAGAAATCAAGATACTGGCGGCCCTCGCTCTCGACGCCCTGGACGTGGGCCCGGTTGCACAAATCGTCCACCGAAATCCGATCGAGCCGCTTCATGACCTCGTCCTGCAATTCGCCCCAGAGCGGGCGGATAACGGCTTCGGCCAGTTCCGAGCTTTCGTCCATATCCAGGGGATCGGAGGCGGTTTCCAGGGCACGGACGACGCGGATGATCTCGCCGACCGAGATCCTCCGCCTTTCCCGCGCCAGGTTGTATCCGCCCCTTGGGCCGCGCACGCCGACCAGGATTTCGGCGCGCACAAGGTGCTGCAGAACCTGCTCCAGATAACGCCGGGGAATGCCCTGGCGGCGGGTGATTTCCTTGCTTTGTACGGGCTGGCCGCCGGAATGGTAGGCGATATCGACAACCGCTTCGATGGCGAACAGGACTTTTCGCGATAGCTTGAACATGAGCTTACACCCCGTCCTTAGGCCCGGTGCCGGTGGAGCCGAAGCCGCCGCTACCGCGCTCCGTATCAGGCAAAGTCTCGCTTTCCTTCCAGACAAAGCCGGCCACCGGCGCGACCACCAATTGGGCGATGCGCATGCCGGGCTCGATCACGAAAATGTCGCTGCCATGGTTGATCATGATGGCGCCGATCTCGCCGCGGTAATCGGCATCGATGGTACCGGGCGCATTGACCAGGGTGACGCCGTGGCGCGCCGCCAGACCGGAGCGGGGGCGTACCTGCGCCTCATAGCCTTCGGGCAGCGCGATGGCGAAACCGGTGGGGATGATCTTGCGCTCGCCGGGGTGCAATTCAATGGCCGCGTCGATGGCGGCCATCAGATCGACGCCGGCGGACAAGGGTGTGGCCGCTTCGGGTAGCGGCAAATCCTTGGCATGGGCCAGACGCTGGATGGCGACGCCGATACCGCTCATGGGTTTTTGGATCCGATTTGAATGGCTATGCGCACCGCCAGCCGGCGGCCAACTTCGTCCTTGGTGAGGGTCGGCCAATCCTCGACGCCGCTATCGTCGATCAGGTGAACCGTGTTGTTATCACCGCCGAAGGTGCCGGTGCCCGGGCTCACGTCGTTGGCGAGCATCCAATCGCAGCCCTTGGCGCGGCGCTTTTCGGTGGCCGCCTCGATCAGGTTTTCGGTTTCGGCGGCAAATCCCACCACCAGTGCCGGGCGCGCCCGGGTGTGCTTCGCAAGGGTCGCCAGAATGTCAGGGTTTTCGGTCAATTCCAAGGACGGCGCCTGGCCGTTTTTCTTCAGCTTTTCCGTGGTCTCGCCGGCGGCGCGCCAATCGCCGACGGCGGCGGCGCAGACCACGATATCGGCGGGCAATTCCGCCTCGCAGGCGGCCAGCATCTCCAAAGCCGTGGCCACATGGCGGACGGCGATACCTGAGGGGTCGGCCAGGTTGGTCGGCCCGCTGATGAGAATCGTTTCGGCGCCCTCGGCGGCCAATGCGCGGGCGATGGCATGGCCTTGGCGCCCGGAGGAGCGATTGGCCAGATAGCGCACCGGATCGATCGGCTCATACGTGGGGCCCGAGGTGACCACGGCGCGCTTGCCTTTCAGACGGCCGCCGCCTTGCAGGGCATTTTGCACCGCTTCGGCGATATCGGCGGGCTCCGCCATGCGGCCATAGCCGAACTCGGCGCAGGCCATGTCGCCTTCCACGGGGCCGATAAAACGAATGCCGCGGGCGGTCAGATTGCGCACATTGTCTTGCATTGCGGCGTGCTCCCACATGCGCACATTCATGGCCGGCGCCGCCAGCACCGGCTTGTCGGTGGCCAGCAACGCGGTGGAGGCCAGATCATCGGCAAGGCCGGCATTCATTTTGGCCAGGATATCGGCGCTGGCCGGCATCACCAGAAGCAAATCCGCGTCCCGGGACAGCTCGATATGGCCCATGTCGTTTTCATCGGTCAGCGAGAACAAATCCTGATAGACCGTGTCGCCGGAAAGCGCGGCCAGCGACAAGGGCGTCACGAACTGGGCGCCGCCCTTGGTTAGGATGCAACGCACGGCATTTCCGCCGGCGCGCAACAGGCGAATAAGTTCCAGGCTTTTATAGGCCGCGATGCCCCCCGATACGATCAGGAGAACGCGTTTAACATCACTCATTGGGATTACCAATAAAAATACGAACCGATATTGTAGTTAATGTATCCCGTTGCCGGGGCAATGGCAAGATTGGGATTATAACTATTTTTCAAGCACTTGCCGGCGGAATCTTTATATCAATATCAGAATAAGAATCAGCGCGGCGATGACCAGCAGGTACATGCGCGAAGTAATCTGGAACCTCG
>CAUZTZ010000256.1:0-6539 GCA_963582805.1 Alphaproteobacteria bacterium | reverse complement strand
AGGGTGGTTGTCATGAGTTTCGTGGCCCTGCCTGGCCTGAGGAATTACCAAAGTGTCTGACCGCGAATATTCGTTGCTGATAATCGACGACGAGCCGTTCAACCATACCTTGATCAAAGGCTTGTTGGAGGCCGAGGGATATTCCGATCTTTGTTTTGCCACCTCGGGCGCCGAGGGGCTTGGTTTGGTGCGCACCCATGCCATCGATCTGATCGTGCTCGATATCGACATGCCCGAGCTGGATGGCTTCGGCGTCCTCAAAAATTTGAAAACCGACATGGCGACCCGCCATATTCCGGTGATCATGGTGTCGGCCATCGACGATATCGAAAGCATCGCGAAATGTATTGAGATGGGCGCCGAGGACTATCTGCCGAAACCGTTTAACCGGGCCTTGCTCCGGGCGCGCATCGGCGCCAGCCTGGAAAGGAAAAGCATGCATGACCGCGAAGAGGCCTATGTGCGCCAAATCGGCGACGAGAAAAAGCGCTCGGATCAGCTTCTCAACGTCATCTTGCCGGCGCCAATCGCCTCCGAGCTGAAGGCAACCGGGCGCGTTGTGCCGCGCGGTTATGACAACGTGGCGCTTCTGTTTTGCGATATCGTCGGCTTCACGACCTATTGCGACAATCATTCGGCCGAGGAAGTGGTGGGCCGTCTGCAGGCTCTGATCGAGACCTTCGAAGACATCACCCGCCGCCACCAGTTGGAGAAAATCAAAACCATCGGCGACGGCTATATGGCGTCCGCGGGGCTGGTGATGCCAAATCCGGAGCCTTTATTGTCGGCGGTTAAATGCGGGCTGGAAATGAGCGGCGTCGTCGCCTCCATTGAGCCCAGCTGGCAAATTCGCGTCGGCGTCAATTCCGGACCGGTCATTGCCGGCATCGTCGGCGGCGAAAAATACCAGTTCGATGTTTGGGGCGACACCGTGAACGTGGCCGCCCGCATGGAGCGCCACGGCAAGCCAGGCTCGGTCACCGTTCCCCACGATGCGTGGCTGCAAATCCAGAGCGAATGCCAGGGCCGCACCCTGGGCTCGGTCCAGGTCCAGGGCAAGGGCGAGATCGAAATTATCGAGGTTTACGGCCTTAACTGATTTGAGCGCTTGTTCAAAAGATACGCCACAGCCCCGAATGTGAAGCCGCGGCGCACGCGCGGATATTGAGCGGAATGGCGCCACCGCTCCGGCGGTAGTAGAATGGCGGCAATTCAATTGCGTTTGGAAACTAACCCCACATGGATGATTGGAATATTCAGCTACAGCCGTTTCTGAGCGGTCTCGGCGATATGCCGCGAGCCGCCAGAAAAGGGCGCGAGGTTTACAACGGATATATCCGGGGCTGCGGGCTGAAATACGGCAACCTCAAGGACCTTTGCCTCGCCGATCCGGTGTTTTGCGAAGCCCATGCGCTGGCAACAGCCGCCGCGCCCAATGGCAAACCCCGGACCGTGGTCGCCCTGGCCAACTTGATCAATCTATTTGCCATCCTCAAAATGAATTTGTCCGGGGTTGCGGCGCCCGGCCATATTGTTGAGTTCGGCAGCCTCCGGGGCGGCTCGGCCATATTCATGGCGGCCGCCGCCAAGGCGCTATTGCCGGGCTCGCAGGTGATTTCGTTCGATACATTTGCCGGCTTCCCCGATACCAACGCCGCCATCGATGCCTACGGCGAAGGCGGCTTTGAAAAAGTCGATCTGGAGGAGCTGCGCGGCCATGTCGCCAGCCTCGGCCTCGATAATTTGACTTACATCGAAGGCCGCTTCGAAGACACATTGCCCGGCGCCCTGGCCGAGATCGGCCGCGTCTGCCTCGCCCACGTGGATTGCGATGTCTACGATGCCGTTGCTTATTCCTACGAGCAGGTAAAGCCCACCATGATCAGCGGCGGCTATCTCATATTTGACGATCCGCTGGTGCCGACCTGCATCGGCGCTTTCGAAGCGGTGGAAGAGCTTCTTGTGCGCCGCGATGGGCTGCACGCAGAACAGGTTTTTCCGCATCTGGTTTACCGCGCGCCTTGATATAAGGCTTCGAGCGAACGTTGAACTGAGTTGACCCGCCGAAGCGCGAATGATCAAATCGCCGAGGATCAATTCCACCGCCGCCCATAAAAAACTTATATCGGGGACGCTTTCATGCCAGATGAGACCACGCCCACGCCGCAAATAACCCCGGACCATTACCCCGCAAACGCACCGCCGGCGCCCGTATCGGCGGAAAAGCTCGCCCTCAAGCGGCGCTTTCCCACATCGTTTGATCTGCGCGCCCGGGCCAAGCGGCGGCTGCCCAACTTCGCCTTCGAATATATCGATGGCGGCGCCGGCGCCGCCGATACCGGCATCAATCGCAATTGGGCGGCCCTCGATGCGGTCGAAATGTTGCCCCGTTACGGCAATGTGATCGCGCCGCCGCCCACTGATGTCGCGCTGTTCGGCCAGCCCTATTCGGCGCCCATCGGCATCGCCCCCATCGGCGGTCCCGGCACCGGATTTCCCGGCGCCGAAACCTATTTCGCCCGCGCCGCCCAGGCCGCTAGAATTCCCTATACCCTTGGCGTTCTCTCGGCCATCACCATCGAGCAGGCGGCCCAGATCGCGCCCGATGTCCTATGGCTGCAGCTATACCGTTTTGCCCGCAATGAGCATAAAATCGGCCTCGATCTGGTGCGCCGGGCAGGCGATGCCGGGGTCAAGGTTTTGATGCTGACTTGTGATACGCCGGTGCGCACAACCCGCCCCCGGGAAACCAAAAGCGGTATCGTCAACCCGTTCAAGCTTACCAACCGGCTTCGCCTCGACGCCCTGTCCTCGCTGCCCTGGTTTTTGTCGCTGATGCGCAACGGCATCCCGCGCTTTGTCAATTTGCGCCCCTATATGGACACCGATCCGAGCATGGAGGCGGCCGCGAAATTCATGCGCATCGAAGGCGGCGGCGCCTTCACCTGGGACGAGATCGCCCGCTACCGGGACCATTGGAAAGGCCCCATGGTCTTGAAAGGCGTCATGCATCCGGCGGACGCGGAACGGGTGGTATCGCTGGGCCTGGATGGGATGGTGGTGACCAACCATGGCGGGCGCCAGATCGATGCCTTGCCGGCATCGGTGGACGTCTTGCCTGCCATCGCCGCCGCCGTCGGCGGCAAGGCCACGATTGCTTTGGATAGCGGTATCCGCTCCGGCGTCGACGTTGCCCGCGCCCTGGCTCTCGGCGCTGATGTGGCGCTTGCCGGCAAGGCGTTCCTGTGGAGTTTGGGCGCGCTTGGATCACGCGGACCTGAGCATATGATCGATCTGTTTAAGGACGATCTGGCGGCCACCTTGGGCCAGCTCGGCTGCTTGGCGCCGGCCGAATTGCGCGCCGTCAAGACGCGCCATCCCGGCGCCTATACAGCAGACGAGCTTTAGGTCATGACCTTAAAGCAGCGCCAGAATTTCCACCCTCGGATTGGGGCCGCCGGCCAGGGTGATGACAATGACGTTGAGGCGCGGCGATGACGCCAGCCCGGCGGTGCGCGCCTGCCAGCGTTGCTCGATCAATCCACGGAAATCCGCATCGCCGATGAAGGCGGTCAGTTGGGTCAGGTTCGACCAATCGGCGCCGCCTTCGCTCAGTAAAGTTGTCACATGATCGAACACCAGATCGGTGGCCTCGGCGGCGTCCTTGGCGCGCTCCCCGGTATGGGCATGGGTGCCGAAGATGCGCGACGACGCGATCAGGTTGCCGGTGCGCGCGCCCATGGACATGGGATCGCCATGCTGCATGCCGGGAATGACCAGACATTGGCGCTCAGCGTTCAGCAATCCCAGCACCATGAGGCGGAACAGGCGCCCCTCGGCCAATGCGGCGGGGGCGTATTTGTGCGGCGGCCGGTCGTCCATATCCGGATACCATTCGGCCCAGACATCGTTGAGCACGGGCCGGTCGTCGAGGGTGGCCATATAGATGGCGACGCGGGCGATGTCGGCCAGGCTGCCGCCGGCGGCGATGGCAAAGGCTTCCATTTTGGTGCAGGCGGCGCGCATTTGCGCCTCCGCATCGCCGGCCCCGCCGTCCAGTCCGGGCGCGATGATCAGATCGCCGAGGCGGGCGCCGTCGGGGGCGGCGCCGGCGTCTGTGTCTATGTAGATTTCGGCAAACTCCGCCCGGCCGCCCTTGACCGCTATCATCTCGGCGCTGATCTTGAATTTGGGGGCCAGCGGGCTGGCCACGCAATGGATTACCGGATCGCCGCCGGCGGCCAAAAAGACCCGTTCACAGGCTTGGCGGGCAATATCGAAATAGGTGCTGTCGTTGCCGAAAATGGTGATCTGAACCAAATCGAACGCTTCGAAGCCGTGGATGTCCAGTAGATCAGCCAGGTTTTCGAAATTCTGCACCGCCTCGGTACGGGTGTCGCCGGGAACACCGTCTTCGGGATGGATGCCATGCACCCTGGATGTGAACAGCCAATCGCCCAGGCGCACGGTGGGATCGCGCGCCGGAACGCCCGGTATTTCGCCCCGCATCCGGCGCGCGCCAAGGATGGCAAGCCCGTCGATGCGGACCAGATGGCCGGGCGGCAGATCGGCGACGAGCACCTTGAAGGCGGGGCGGTCGTTCGCGTCCGGGAACATGGCGTCCCACGGATCATACACCGCCATCCGGTCTTCAGCCTTGGTGACGAACGCGACGGCGCGGCCGATGTTATCGGTGCTGCCGCCGGCGCCTTCGACCAAAGCCGCCAGGTGTTTGAGGGCGGTTTCGGTCTGCGCCGCCAGATCGCCGGTGGGTGCGCCGGTGACCGGATCGGTGCCGGACAAGCCGCCCGCATAAACCAGATCAGCGGCGCGAACGCCCAGCGGCATGGTGGCGCCGAGGGCATCGGGGTAAATCTCGAACAATGGGTTAAGCGTGCTCAATGGGATCTCCTTCAAACGGCGGCGATGACTTCCAGCATAACCAAAAGCGAGGGCGCGACCGCATAGTGAATGGGATGCAGGGGCCTGGCCTCGCCGCCGAACTGGGACGACCAGCGTTCCCTGAGCGAGGGCAAGCCGCCCATGTCGCTCAGGAACAGGCGGCCCTGGCGCACCGCGTCCCAGCCCATGCCGCCGGCTTCCAGAGTGGCGCCGACATTATGGAAGACAAAATCGGCCTGCTCGGCGGCGTCCTCTCCGGGCTTGCCGGTCTCGGGGCTGAACGGCAACACACGGGATGTGAACAGGTAATCACCGATGCGCACGCCCATGGGGATCGGGTTGGTGTGGGCAACGACGGGCAGATTGATCACTTGGCGGCTGGCATTGAGGACGCCAAAAAATTCAAACTGTACTAGGCGCCCGCCGGTCAGGGGGGTGGTGATGAACTTATAGGTGGGCCGGTCATCGGCGTCCGGAAAGGTCTCCTCCCACACCGCGTTCAACAGCTTCATGCCGGCGCGGCCGTCTTCAAAAAAGACGCTGACCTGGGCGATATTGCCGAGCCCGCCGCCGGCATTGGTGATCGCGCCCTGCATATTTCCAAAGGCATTGGCGATTTGCGCCTCCAGGCTGCCCGGGATATCGCCGCTGGCCGGGTCCTCGCCGGAAATCGAAGCGCCGTGAACCAGATCGCCCATGCGGATGCCTGCCGGGATCGGATCGGTTTCCCCGTGAGCGAAAATCTCCGATATGGTGCGGTCACTCATGGACCTTGTTCCCAATCGACGCGGTGGCGGAAATCCTCGCCGAGGGCCTCGATGGCCAGCTCGGCAAAGGCTTCGTCGGAGAATTGCTGGTTGCCGCCGGCGACGCCGACACCGCCGACCACTTCTTTTCCGTGGCAAACCACATAGCCGCCGGGCAGGGTGGTTATCATGGTGTCGTTCCAATCGGACGGCCCCCGATGGCCTTCTTTCGCCTGGCCGTCCCAGAACTTGATCACGCCCTTGGTGTCGCGCTCGAAGATGGCGCCGGTATAGGCCTTGCGGTGGGCGGCCCGGGTGAAGCGCGCCGCCTTGCCGTCCATGCGCGCCAAGGCGATGATCTCGCCGCCCTTATCGACGACGCAGACGGCGACGCCTTGGTGGTCGATTTCGCGGGCGTGGGCAATGACCGCGTCGATTACCCGCTGTGCTTCTTCCAGGCCCAATGTTTTGTAATCCAGCATCGTCTCAGTCTCCTTCTAAGATGGCTATTTCATATCCAGAACCCGGCGCGCGATGATGTTGCGCTGGATCTCGGAAGTGCCGCCGGCGATGGTGGCGCGCCGGGCACGCAGGAAATTTGAGGCGGCATCGAACGAGCCATCCTCGGGCTTGTGCGGCAAAAGAAGGGCGCCGTCGCTGCCATAGGCTTCGATCATCAGATCGGCCAGCCGTTGTTCGCTCTCGGTGCCCAATAATTTCAAGTAGGACGAATCCGGTCCCAGCTCGCCGCCCGACTGATAGGTGGCCACCACCTGGGCGAAGCCGGCCGATATGGCCAGCACCTCCAACTCCGCATGCATCAATTTTTCAGCGAATGCGGCGTCTTCGATGGCGCCGTTGGCGCGCGCCTTTTCCTTGATGCGGCGCAAG
>CAUZTZ010000255.1:0-6597 GCA_963582805.1 Alphaproteobacteria bacterium | reverse complement strand
GAAATCATGCGCACCGCCATCGCCGACGCGGCCGAGGAATATGGCCTCGCCGAGGAGCGCGCGCGCCTGGAAGTGGAGCTGGAAAACTGCGCCTATACGGACGAGCTGACCGGCATCGACAACCGCCGCCGCTTTTTCGAAAAAGGCCAGGAGGAATACGCCCGCGCCCAGCGCTATGGCCGGCCGCTGACCACCATGATGCTGGACCTGGATCATTTCAAACAGGTCAACGACAGCCACGGCCACGCCGCCGGCGATGCCGTGATACGCGAAGTTTCGGCGCGCATTGCGGGGCGCCTTCGCGAGCAGGACCTGTTCGGGCGCTATGGCGGCGAGGAGTTTTCGATCCTGCTGATCGAGGTTGGCGCCCGCCGGGCGGCGCTGGTGGCAAACCGGCTCTGCCGCGCCATTGCCGAGACGCCGGTGGACACCGATGCGGGGCCCCTGGACGTCACCATCAGCATCGGTATTTCGGAACTGGCGGGCACCGATACCAGCTTGGCCCAGGTTCTGGCGCGCGCCGACGCGGCCCTCTACGACGCCAAGGTGGGCGGCCGAAACCGGGTCGAGATTGCCGTCTCCAACGTCGGCAAAATCAAGGCATGATGCGGTTTGCATGGCCCGCCGGCTTCCGCTAAATCCCATCCATGAATGAAACCCAAGCTCCCGCCAACCCAAGCTATGCCTGGGTCATGGCGGCCGTCACGTTTTCGCTGACCGCTTTGTCGTTCGGTGTTTTGGGATCGGTTGGCGTCTTTTTGAAACCGCTGGCGGTGGAATTCGGCTGGAGCCGGGGCGATTTGTCTCTCGGCTATACGGCGATCACCTTGTCGACCGCCGCCGCGACGGTGATCTGGGGGATTGTCGCCGACCGTCATGGCGCCCGCTGGATTGCGCTGTTTGGCGCCTCGGTTCTGGGCGTCTGCCTGCTGTTGTTGAGCCAGATCGAAACCAAGACCCAGTTTTATGTCTATTACATTTTGTTCGGCGCCTTCGGGCACGGGGCACTCAGCCCGCTCTACGCCAATGTGGGATTGTGGTTCAAGCGCAATATCGGCCTCGCCATCGGCGTCGCCATATCGGGGGGCGCTGTCGGCCAGGGCGTGGTGCCGATGATCACCAGCCTGCTGATCGAGGCGCGCGGCTGGTCGGCCACCTACGCCATCCTGGGCGCCGCCTATCTGTTGATCGCCATTCCCATCGCGCTTTTGGTGCGCAATCCGCCGCGCCCGGAAGGCAACACGGGCGCCGAAGCGCCGATGATGGCCGACGGCACGCGCTTTCCGTTGCCGCCTGCGGTGGCCGTCGGCTGGGTGGCGTTCGCGGTGATCTTCTGCTGCATCACCATGTCGGTTCCCATTGTGCATCTGGTGCCGCTGCTGACCGACCGGGGGATCGGCCCCGAAATGGCCGTCTCGGCATTGTTGGTGCTGATGCTGGCGGGCGCGGCGGGGCGCATCATCGGCGGCAAGCTGGCCGACGTGATCGGGCCCTTACAGTCCTACATCTTCATGTCGGCGGCGCAGACCATTGCCGTCTTCTTTTTCCCGCTGGTCACCGGCATGGCGGCCATTTATGTGCTGTCGGGGCTGTTCGGCATCTTTTATTCGGGCGTCATGGCCGCCTTTATCGTCATCGTCCGCTATATGGTGCCGGCCAATTATTTGGCCCGCTCGATGGCCGTGGTCACGGCATCGGGGTGGATCGGCATGGGCCTCGGCGGCTGGCAGGGCGGATTTGTGTTCGATCTGACCGGTGACTATATCTGGTCGTTCCGCAATGCCGCCGCCGCCGGCATCATCAATGTGAGCATTCTGGTGCTGTTTTTCTTCTATATAAGGCGCGCCCGGGTGCGCGTCGCCGCCGCCCAATTTGCCACCTGACCGGGCGCCCCCCAAAAAAAAAGGGTGCGCTGGTAGGCAAACCCGCCTACAAATAAAGCGGATCGGGGAACGATAAATATCCGATGGACTTTTTTGTGAAAATACCAAGCCGGCGCTGGTAATGAGGCGCTGGTCTGAAAAACCAAAACATGGAGGAATATTTCAAATGGCTTTAGGAACAAAACTATTTTTGGGCGTAGCCGCCGCCGGATTGGCTGCGGCTGGGCTTTCGGGCCACGTGACGGCGCCGGCGAGTGCCGCCGAAGCTACAATCAAGGGGGCGAGCTGCTGGCCCATGGGCCATCCGGTGACCAAGCCGATGATGGCCGTGATCAACGAAATCAACAAGCGCGGCAAGGGCGTGCTCCAGGTCAATGTCGTTGGCGGCGCGCCGGCCATCGGCAGCCCCTTCACCCTGACCCAGAAAATGGCCCGCGGCGCCTATGACATCATCGGCTGCACGGAGGCCTATTTCGGCAATGTTTTACCGGAAGCACCGGTATTGCGCTTTTCCGAGCATTCGTGGTCAGATCTCCGCAAGAATGGCGCGATCGGCTATGTAAGCAAACTTCTGGACGAGAAGAACATCCATTTTGTTGGCCGTTACTGGTCGTTTGGGCCGTTCCATCTTTGGCTGAAGAATCCCATTTCCAAGCCGGACCTCAAGGGCCTCAATCTCCGCGTCGCACCGGTCTACACTGCCTTCTTCAAGGCTCTGGGTGCAACCGTGCAACAGGCCAGCACCTCCCAAGTCTACACATTGATGGAGAATGGAACGGTGCAGGGCTATGGCTGGCCGGCGGCCGGCTGGGTACCAGCGTGGGCCAAAGTGACCGGCTATCGGGTGGATCCGGGGTTCTACGACGCCTCGCTTCATATGCTCCTTAACAAGAAATCTTGGAATGGTCTTTCCAAGCCGCAGCAGGCCCTGATCACCAAGATCACGCTCGAATTTGAAGCGAAGGTGGACAGTGCGAATGCGCCGTGGAAAGGCATTCTGAAGAAGCAAGATGCGGCGCGCGCCAAGGCGGGCATGAAGATCATTACCTTCACCGGCGCCGATCGTAAGATGTATATGGATACGGCACGGGAAGCCGGCTGGCAGGAAGTGCTGGACCGCAGTCCGAAGCATGGGGCCGCGCTCAAGAAATTGTTTACCAAGTAGTACATGCCGAATTGCGTTCGGAGGAGCCGAATACCGGCTCCTCCGATTCTCATTGCAATATTTCCTTAAATTCTTTGATCGGATGGCACCATGAACAAGCCACTCGATACCTTTGAGGCCGGATTTATCAAGTTCAACTTGTTTCTGGCTGCGCTGGTCGCGATCTCCATCGGACTGATCGCCGTCCTCATTCCGTTCAACCTGTTAATCGTCAAGGCCCATTGGGGCAGCATCTGGTGGCTCAATGAGGGCATCGAATACACCCTTTATGTCGGTGTCTTCATCGGCGCGCCGTGGGTGTTGCAACAGGGCGCCCATGTGCGCGTGGATGTGCTAACCTCGGCGCTGCCCGCCGACCTCGCCGAGCGCATGGAAAAAATTCTGGATGCCGCCGGCATCGCCATTTGTCTTTTGCTTTGTTTCTACGGCGCCCGCGCGACGATCATCGAATTCCAGGACGGCACTTTGCCGGACAAGGATTTGCGCATCGCCAATTGGTACATGATGTCGGTCTTCACCCTTTGCTTCGCGCTGCTCGCCATCGAGTTTTTTCTGCGTTTCCGCCGCGCCAAGGAGATCCTCTCCAAGGAAGATCAGGCCATGACCGAAGCCGGGTTCTAGCCGATGGAATGGTACCTCGCCCTTGGTCTGTTGCTCGGCACCGTGTGTTTCGCCATGTTCTTAGGCCTGCCCGTCGCGCTCGCATTTTTTGCCGCCAACGTGCTGGGTACGGGGCTCTTTATCTCCGGCGATATCGGCTTGGTATTCATGCCGCTCGAGTTTCACAACGCCATCAAGTTTACGCTAATGCCCATCGCGCTGTTTCTTCTGATGGGCGAAATTCTGTTGCAGACCGGCGTCGCCTTCAAGGCCATCGGCGCCATCGACCGGATGATCTCAAAGTTGCCGGGGCGGCTTTCCATTGTCTCTATCGTTGGCGGCACGGTGTTCTCGTCTTTGTCCGGCTCGACCATCGCCAACACGGCGATCCTCGGCTCGGTACTGTTGCCCGATATGATCAAGCGCGGCTATCAGCCGTCCATCGCCATGGGCCCGATCATGGCCGTCGGCGGCATTGCCATGCTGATCCCGCCCTCGGCGCTGGCGGTATTGCTGGCCAGCATTGCCGAGCAATCGGTGGCGCAACTGCTGGTCGCCGGGATCGTGCCCGGCGTATTGATGGCGGTCTTGTTTTTCGCCTACGTGATTATACGCTGCACCCTTAACCCGGATCTGGCGCCATCTTACGAGCCCGATGAGACCGAACTGGATGATCCGGTCTCGATCTCGTTGAATATCGGCGGGCGGATGTGGGGCAACGCGGAATATAACGGCCGCTACCGGCGCATCATTCACCGCACGCTGCCGTTCGTTCTTTACATTTTCCCGCTGTTCATCATCTTCATCGTTGTCGTCGGCAGCATCTTTTTTAAAATCGCCGCGCCCACCGAAGCCGCCGCGCTGGGATGTATTGCCTCGCTCGGCATCTGCTATTTTTTCCGCCTGTTCAAGAACATCATTAAAATCTCCGGCATCGATGGTGCCGACTTCAATTGGCGGGCGATATTCAAATCGCTGATGGAAACCGCCAAAATCAATACCATGATCCTTTTCATCATCGCCGGCTCGCTGGTGTTCAGCCAGGCGCTGGCCAATTCCGGCGCCACCGATGGATTGTTGTCGGCGGTCACCTCGCTCGATCTGACGCCGATGATGGTGGTGATCGCCATGATGGTGGTTCTGTTGTTTTTGGGCGCCTTCATGGATCAGGTGTCGATGCTGCTTTTGACCCTGCCGTTTTTCCTGCTCGGCTCCCAGTCTTTGATGGTCGTCTACAAGATCGACGTGATCTGGCTGATGGTGCTGATGCTGATCACCATGGAAATCAGCCTGCTGACGCCGCCGTTTGGGCTCTTGCTTTATGTGATGAAGGGCATCGCGCCGTTCGATGTGACCTTGGGCGACGTGGTGAAATCTGCGGCGCCGTTTATTTTTATCGAACTGGCGGTGCTGGTTCTGCTGGTGGCGGCGCCCGAGGTCGCCACCTGGCTGCCCAGCAAGATCAATTAAAGCGGCGCGGCGCGGCGTGGCATCTGAAACTGTTTCTGTATTGATTGCCGGCGGCGGCCCGGTGGGGCTTGCCTTGGCGGTGGAGCTTGGCCTCCGCGGCGTCGACTGCGTACTACTCGAAAAGCGCGACGGCGTCATTTCGGTTCCCAAGATGAGCCAGGTTTCGTCGCGCAATATGGAATCCTGCCGCCGCTGGGGCATCGCCGAGGATATCAAGAACGCCGCCTGGTCGGCGGATTTTCCGATGGACTTCCTTTATGTGACCAACCTGACCGGGCACGAGATCGCGCGCCTGAAAGTGCCGTCTTATGCCGAGCGGGGCGAGATCAAGACCACGCCCGAAGGCGCCCGCCATTGCCCGCAAACCTATTTCGATCCGATCCTTAGCAAACGCGCCGCCGGGATTGAGGCCGTCAGCCTCCGCTACAACTGCCGCCTGGATGGCTTTACCCAAAACGAAGACGGCGTTACCGCGCAAATCACCGATACGGAGAGCGGCGCCAACCGGACCATATCGGCGCAATATCTGGTCGGCTGCGACGGTCCCGACGGCGTTGTCCGCAAGGCGCTGGGCATCCAACTCGGCGGTGAGGGCGTGATCGCCAACTCAACCAACATCTTTTTCAAATCCCCCGGTTTGGCCGCGCTGCACGACAAGGGCTGGGCGCGGTTCTACCGGCCCATCGACGAGAACGGCTGCTGGGGCGAGCTGATCCCCATCGATGGCGACGAGCTTTGGCGGCTGACCATATTCCATGAAGACGAAATTCCGGAAAACCCGGACGTCTATTTAAAGCGCATGGCGGGCGCCGAATTCGACTATGAAATTCAATCCATCCTGCCCTGGGAGCGGCGCGACTATGTGGCCGACAGCTACCGGCTCGGGCGCGTATTTATCGCCGGCGATGCCGCCCATCAATGCTCGCCCACCGGCGGCTACGGGATGCATACCGGTCTGGTCGAAGCGGTCAATCTGGGCTGGAAGTTGTGGGCATCGCTGGCCGGCTGGGGCGGGCCCGGGCTTTTGGACAGCTACCAGACCGAATGCCGCGCCTTGGCCCTTTATATTGTCGCCAACGCCACCATTGCCTTCGAAGAGATCACCGGCCTGCCGGGCCTGGCCGGCGTGGACACCGACGCGGCGGTGCGCAGCTTCAATACATACTTGCAGGAATCCAGCGACAATTCGGTCAGCGCCGTGGCCGAAAGGGTGAAAAGCTATTTCAGCTATTGGAACTCACCGATCTGCTTGCGAAGCGATGCCGACGATCCCGAACCGGACCCAACCTTACTTTCGCCTTCGACCGTCCCCGGCTCGCCGGCGCCGCACGCCTGGCTGGCGCCCGGTAAATCGACGCTGGATCTGTTTCAAGGCCAGTTCACCCTGTTCAACTTTGGCGCCGATGCGGGGCCCCTATTGGCGGCGGCTGCGCTGCGCGATGTGCCGATGCAATTGATCGCGCCGGACGATGCAGATAT
>CAUZTZ010000254.1:0-6601 GCA_963582805.1 Alphaproteobacteria bacterium | reverse complement strand
TGCCCGTATCGCCCTTATGGGCGGCCAATCGGTGATCCTGGACGCGGTTTATGCCGACGCCGATCAACGCCGGGATGTGGCCCGGCTGGCCGATGAGATGGCCAGAGAGATTGCCGATTTCGCCGGTTTCAGCGGTTTTTGGCTGCACAGCCCGTTGCCTGAGCGGGAGCAGCGGATCGCGCGGCGCACCGGCAATGTCTCGGACGCCACGGTTGCCATCGCAAGGCGGCAAGAAGGCTATGATCAAGGGGCCATGGACTGGACCCTGATCGACGCCAGCGGAGACATTGAAATTATGGAAAAAAGCCTTATATCGGAGTTAGCGGGCGCGTCGGCCGCCGATCCTGATGTGTGACTGCGGTCACAGCGAAATTCGAAATCCTGTGCTATTGTTGGTTTGGGAATTTGGAGGGATCGCGCGGCCAAACCGGATCAGCGCGCCCATTGGCAAACTGCCGGAAACGGCGGGACGCAAAGTAACCGGCCTTAGGCCCCGAATTTGGATCGGGGCGATGGCAGCGGAACCGCGGGAATAAAGATTATGGACGTCAGCCTCAGCCAATCCGTTCGCACCACGCTCGGCGCCACGCAACGCATATCCGAGCTGATCGAAAAGTCGCAGACGCGCATTGCGACCAGCAAGAAATTCTCCTCGGCCATCGAAAAACCCATTGCGATTTCGATCTCCAACAGCCTTTCCAACCGGGCGGCGGATCTGCTCACCATCAAGGATAATATCAGCCAAGGTTCGAGCCGGCTTAAAACAACTCTCAACGGCCTCAATACCATCGATCAGACCCTGGACCAATTGAAAGCGGTGGCGCGCCAGCACGCCGCCACCGACGATGCCGCCAAACAGGCGGAGCTTGCCAATCAGTTCAATGTCATCAAGGGTCAGTTGGACAATTTTGCCCGCGACGCGTCTTACGGCGGCACCAATCTGATCGGCGCATCGCCCGACGATCTGAGCATTAACCTCAACGAAGACGGCACCTCGAGCGTCACCATAAACGGCGTCGCCAGCGATTCGAGCGCCCTCGGCGTAGCGGTCACCAACGAAGCCGGCATCGATGCCGCCAAGGCGCAAATCCGCTCCACCGCCCAAATCATCGGCTCCAACGCCGGGGTCCTGGAAATTCGCGAAGAATTCACTGATGAGCTGGTGAACAGCCTGCAGGCGGGCGAGGCGAAACTGACCCAGACCTATCTCAACGAAGAGGCCGCGAACATTCTGTCGTTGCAAACCCGCAGCCAATTGGCCGCCGCCGCCACCGGCATCGCGGCGCAATCGGAACGCACCATCCTGCAACTGTTCTAAGCCGTTTTAGGCGCAAATACGCCGCCGGGACTTGACGGCGGCAGATAATCAGCCAAATTACCAGATAGAGGATGCAATGCGCCTACGCATAGGGCATCGCGTTCCAAGACTCGCTCAAGCAATGAGGAGATGGCCTCGTGTCGCGCATTCCCGTATTCAACAGCCCCCTGCTATTGGGGTTCGAACATTTCGAGCAAATGCTCGACCGGGTGTCGAAATCCTCGGCCGATGGCTATCCGCCCTACAATATCGAACAGACCGGACCCGAGGAGCTGCGCATCAGCCTCGCCGTCGCCGGTTTCACCATGGACAATCTGGACGTGACCATCGAGGACAATCAACTGGTCATACGCGGCCGCCAGGCGGACGACGACGGCGAGCGTATCTATCTGCACCGGGGTATCGCGGCGCGCCAATTCCAGCGCAATTTCATCCTCGCCGAGGGCATCGAAGTGACCCAGGCGCGCATGCAGGACGGCTTGCTGCACGTGGATCTGGTGCGCCCCATCCCGGAACCCCAGGTGCGCAAAATCAAAATCGAAAATGCTGATGATAGCGGCGGAGACGGCCGCAATATCGACTTGGCCATCGACGCCGGTTAAGCGAGGCCCAACTAAGCGGCGCGGTTCTCGGTCTGCTCGGTCAGCAGCGAATACAAAGCCTCGGCGGTATCGGAGCCGCGCAATTTGTCGCAAACGGCCTTGTCGCGCAAAAGCCGGGACACCCGCGCCAGCGCCTTTAAATGATCGGCGCCGGCCGATTCGGGCGCCAGCAGCAGAAAGATCAAATCCACCGGCCGCTCGTCGATGGCATCGAACTCCACCGGGCGTTCCAGGCGTGCGAACAAACCGCAAAGCTTGTCCAGGGAATCCAATTTGCCATGCGGAATGGCGATGCCGTCGCCGACCCCGGTGGTGCCGAGCTTTTCCCGCTCCAGCAATAGATCAAAAATGACCCGCTCTTCCTGGTCCACCAACGCGCCGATTTTTTTCGACAATTCCTGTAGGGCCTGTTTCTTGCTCGTCACCTTGAGATTGGCGATGACACTTTCGGGATTGATGAGATCGATAATTTCCATAAGACCAATTGCAATTTGTTAGCGGGACTTGGCGGCCGGCAATGAAGATGGATTGGTCAATTCAATGACCAGCGGTCTGTGATTAGATTTGGTGTGCCAAATGGGATTTTTCAATCAATCGGGCCAAGCTTCCTCGCAGGCGGCGAGAAAGTAGATTGCAATCAATCCAGAGTCAAGCATCCCTTTAAGTCATTGATTTTATTAGTCTATTCAGGTCAACTGAAGGGCTGATTTCTTCTCGCGGCGGCGCTGGACCGAAGACGGTATGCGCAACGATTCCCGGTATTTGGCCACCGTCCGGCGCGCGATATCGATGCCTTCGCCGTGTAACATGGTCACCAATTTGTCGTCGGACAGGATGGCCGCCACCGGCTCGCCGTCGATCAGGGACTTGATGCGGTGGCGGACCGCCTCGGCGGAGTGGGCCTCGCCGCCCATCGATGACTGGATCGCCGAGGTGAAAAAATACTTGAGCTCGAACAGGCCCCTCGGCGTGTGAATATATTTGTTCGAGGTCACCCGGGAGACGGTGCTTTCATGCATCTCGATTTCTTCGGCGATATTTTTCAAGATCAGCGGCTTGAGATGGCGGATGCCGAAGCGGAAAAAATCGTCCTGCTGCTTCACGATCTCGGCGGCCACTTTCAAAATGGTGGTGGCGCGCTGATGGATGGATTTCACCAGCCAATTGGCCGACTGGAATTTGTCGGTGACATATTGGCGCTCTTCCTTGGTGCGGACGGCGCCGTTGATCTCGGCATAATAATGGTTGTTGATGAGCACCTTGGGCAGGGTCTCGTTGTTCAACTCGACAACCCAGCCACCGCCGCCGCCGGGGCGCATCAGCACGTCGGGCGTAATGGTTTGGGCCAACACCGCCTCAAAGGCCTCCGCCGGATGATGGTTGAGGGCCCAGATCTCGGCGATCATCTCCTTGATGTCTTCGTGATCGACGCAGCAAATCTCGGACAGTTTGCCGTATTCATGCAGCTTTAAGAGCTCCATGTTTTGCAGCAAGGTTTCCATGGCCGGATCGAGGCGGTCCTTCTCGCGCAGCTGAATGGCCCAGCAATCGGCCAGATCGCGGGCATAAATTCCGGGCGGATCACACTGCTGCAAGCGCTTGAGCACGGCTTCCAGGCGGCTCATCTCGCAGCCAAGCCGGTCGGCGCTTGCCTGCCAGTCTTCGGGCAGGCGGCCATATTCATCCAAAAGATCGGTCAGATGGACGGCGATCAGCCGGTCGGCGGGATCAGCAATATCCATATTGATTTGATTGATCAGATGATCGCGGAGGCTGATCTCCTGGGACAGGGTCTGCTCGACGCCAAATTCGGAGTTTTGAAATCCCGTATTGCCGCCGCTCCCCCAATCGGCAAACGCCACCGGCTCTTCACCGCCGGTGCTTTGGTGCGCGCCGGCGCCGCCATCGTCCCAGACGTTATCATAATCGTCCATATCGAGGGGATCGGTGCTCTCCTTGGAGACCGTCTCCAACTGGGAAATATCGATGGATTCCAGCGCATCGGGATCGGCACCATCACCGGCGCCATCGGCATCGGCATCGCCATCACCGTCGGCATCGTTGTCGGGCTCCGGCGGCGCTTCTTCGGGCAGCGCGCCATCGCTTTCGTCGCGTTCCAGCATGGGATTTTCGGCCAGCTCCTCCTCGACGAATTCCTGCAGTTCCATATTGTTCATCTGCAGCAGTTTTATGGCCTGCTGCAGTTGCGGCGTCATGACCAGCGACTGGCCCTGGCGCAACTCTAATCTGGGCGTTATTGCCATGCCGCCGCGCCGCTAAAACCGGAAATCCTCGCCGAGGTAAACCCGGCGAACATCTTCGTCGTCGACGATATCGGACGGCCTGCCTTCCATCAGAACCATGCCGTCATGAATAATATAGGCGCGGTCCACAATGCCGAGGGTGTCGCGCACATTGTGATCGGTGATCAGCACGCCAATGCCCCGGTTTTTCAATTGTCCGATCAGATCGCGGATGTCGCCCACTGCAATCGGATCGATGCCGGCCAGCGGCTCGTCGAGCAGCACAAAGCTTGGCGTGGAGGCCAGCGCCCGGGCGATCTCGACGCGGCGGCGCTCGCCCCCCGAAAGCGCCAGCGACGGCGTATGGCGCAAATGGTCGATCGAAAACTCGGCCAGCAACGCCTCCAAAAGCGTGTCCCGGCGTTCGCGCGAGCTTTCCACGACTTCCAGCACGGCGCGAATATTGGCTTCCACGCTGAGGCCGCGAAAAATCGAGGCTTCTTGCGGAAGATAGCCGATGCCGAGGCGGGCGCGGCGGTACATGGGTAGATCGGTAATATCCTGGCCATCGAGATAGACCGAGCCGTAATCGCCGGCGATCAACCCGGTGATCAGATAAAAGCAAGTGGTCTTGCCGGCGCCGTTGGGGCCCAGCAAGCCGACCACTTCGCCCCGGTTGATGGACAGCGACACGCCGCGCACCACCGGGCGTTTGTCGAAGCGCTTGCCAAGATTGACGGCCACCAGCCCGCGTTCATTTTCGGCAACCAGGTGCGGGCGCCCGCCATCGCCGCCCGCCGGCGCATCGGCGCCGTCCGGTCCAATGGTAGGAATTTCGCCGGGCTCGCTCATGCCAACAGCGCCGCCATCGGAGCGGCGATTTGCAATGAGGCCGAAGCCCCCGGGCGATGTTTAAACAGGCGTTTCATATCCACCATTATTGTTTTTTTTGCCGCTTGATTTCAATCGGCATTTTGTAATCCGCGGCGCATCGGATTTTAAGGTCGGCTCGGAAGGATCAGACCCCGAACCCGCCTTTTGCGCCGAGTGCCGCCAGGGACTGATACTGCATCAGGGTCGGTTAACAGCTTACTAATTCCGGTGTTCACATTTATTTCAGCCTTGTCGCCGGCAAGCTGCGTTTGGCCGCGCGTGATGCGCACATTGCCGGTCAAAGTGGCGATCCCCAACACAACGTCATAGATGGCTTTGTTGGCTAACACGGTGTCCTGATCGGTCAGGATGGCCACATTTTTAAAGGCCTGAATTTCATAGACTTCCGATTTGCCTTTGGCGTTTTTGCGAAACAGGGCCACCAGGGTGGCGGCGCGGACGGTCTTGCCCTCATGCACCGCCGTTGCATCGCCGCGCGCCACCGCCTTCTGCCCAATCTCATAATATTCCAACTGCCGGTTGGCGGTAAGCACGTCGGCGCCCGACCGGTAGACCACTTTTTTTCCTTGGACCAGCAGGATCGCCTTTTCCAGATCATACACCGCGGTCTCGCCGGTGATCGTTTCGGCCGGCGAGGTAATGCGCACATTGCCGGCAGCATCAAGGCGCGAAAGATCGGTGCCGCCCTCTTGCTTCTTTTTGTAAAAAGCGCGCAACACGTCGGCGTTGATATCGACGCCCGAACGCACCGCCCGCGCATTGCCGCGGGCAATCAGCACCTCGTTGTCCTGCTGCCATTCGATGCCGTCGTCGGCGAAAACCTCGATCGGCTTGTCCCGGTTGCTGCTGGCCAGATTGATGGTCTGCGCGGAACCAATTGCCGGCGCCAAGCCAATCGACACGGCCACCATCGCCGCTGCCGCCGCCAGGCTCAGCGCCGGACGACGCCGGATGGGCGCGGGCGTGGGCGCGGGCGCGGGCGCAAGCGCTCTCATTTCCGCCCTTGCAGCGCGGTCGGGTAGATGGTCAGTTTGGCCTTGCCGGTGAACAGCATGGTTTTGCCCATATTTTCGATGCGGAACCCTTCGGCGGTCAAGCGGCCGAACGGGCCTTGCCCCTGCACCGGCTTATCGCCCGCCGCGACGCCGCCCTCCAAATCCACCAGCGCCGTCTCGGTGTTAAATTCATAGCCCGAATCGTGAAACAGATTGACCGCGCCGTCGAGCGCCAGGGATTTGCCTTTCTGGTCATAGAGCCCGGTCTTCGCGGTCATCGCCAGCCACGATCCATCCTGCATGGCGAGATCGGCTTTCGGCATTTCCAATTCCACCTTGGACTTGCCGAGCAGGATATTCTTGGCCAGATCGGCGGTGATCGAAAACGCCTGATCGCGACTGTCGGAGCCGACAAAGCGGGCATTGACCATGCTCGGGCTTTCCGGATTGGCGGCCTTGAAACTGGCGAGCCCGACGCTCAAGCGGATATTCGAGACTTTGACTTGCGGCCACAGGAACAGCAACCCGACCAGAGCCAGCGCCACGATC
>CAUZTZ010000253.1:0-6622 GCA_963582805.1 Alphaproteobacteria bacterium | reverse complement strand
AAAACAGGCGGCAAATATTAATTGCTAATTTTGTTAGTGATTGTCCCCTCCCTCCTCTCTCCGCCTCGTAAGCTATCGAGATTGGCTCTGCCCGCCCCGCCCCGCTACCGTCCCCGCCGATAACCCCCGCGCGCCGAAGCGCGCCGCCAATGCCGAAAATACACATCCGCATCACCCACATCCCGTCCAGCGAGGTTATTGCCGAGGGGCCCGTGGGTACGCGAATTACGCCGTTTGAGGGGAATTATTATATTCAGAAGAAGTATCTGCGCGCGGCTGGTTTCAAGCCGCCGCTCATACCCGGCCTCTGCTTCGATATATCGTGCATAGACCAGTCCCCACCGTCCGCCCTGGACCGACCGCAGCCGTTTATCAACAGATTGACGGACTCAAGTGCCGGGCTTTAAGGCCTTCCAGACATTCCTGGTTATATCATGGATAAAATCGTCATGAACCGCCTCGAGGCACGTCCGCATTCCATAACGCTTATTGCTCGACCGGTTAAATTCCCTGGATATCCGCGCGCACATTCTCAGCTCCTTGGCCACGCTACGGACGCCGGCGCGATCGTCGTCCATGGCTATCTTGCCCATCGTCCGGCGCCAATATTGCTCGGGCGCGCTGGCTTCGGCTACACCATCGCCTTTGAGCCCGTTGAGCAGGCGGGTGGTGGTTTGGACGATGTCGAGGGCCAATTTCGGCTGCTTGGCGGCGGCTGAGGCAACGATGCGCAGCGGTCCGGCGAACAGATCAGTTTCGGCCTGGCCGATGGGCTCCGGATCGCCAATTTCGGGGACCGGAACCAATGTGGCCAGGGGCGAGATTTTCAATGCGATGCGGCGCAATGTCTGGCCCCGGCTCAAGGCGGTTACCGTTCGTTCCGGAACGCTAATACGAACCGAGAAGAAACCGCGAACGCTTTTGACCGAAACCAAATTTTTGGCCGCCATGGTTCGTGTGGTTCCATCATCGAGGGTTACCGAAACTTCGGCGCCCTGATCATTGGCCATCACATATTTCTGGCCCGGTATTGGCGCCATGCGGTTGGCCTGCAGACAAAAAGCGCTGAACTCGGCGGAGCAATTGCCGTTTTCACAGCGCATAACCGTGGGCTCGGCCGCCGCGAGGAGTCCCAATATTTGCGGCGCGGCGACGCCCGGCACCGAGGACAGGACAAAACTTGAGAATATAAACAACCCCACAAAATTAAGGATGGTACGCATTGCAACCTCCTGTCAGCGTGCCGTGGATTTAGATAATACGGCCTTTTGGGATCAGATGAAAAGCGTCGCATGCATTCGATGCGCCGTCAATGATGGCAGCCTCGAACGGCTTTTAAATCGCACATTATATTCTTTCCAGCTTACCCCTTACCGGTCCTGTTATTCCATGATAATATGGCGCCGCCTTTCCCGTTCAAACTCGATTTCCCATTAATATTATCACGGTGCAAATGACACAACCGGCAGCCTTTTCCTTCGATAACTCCTACGCGCGGCTGCCGGACAGGTTTTTTGTGCGCATGCCGCCTACCCCCGTTACCGGGCCTACGCTGGTGCGCCTGAATGATCGGCTGGCGCAAGCTCTGGGTCTCGATCCCGAGGCGCTGGGCTCGGCCGAGGGATTAGAGGTTCTCGCCGGCAACCAGGTGCCGGGCGGCGCCCACCCGATTGCCATGGCCTATGCCGGGCACCAGTTTGGCGGCTGGGTGCCGCAATTGGGGGACGGGCGGGCCATCTTGCTTGGCGAGGTCATCGACCGGGGCGGCGTGCGCCGCGATATCCATCTCAAGGGCGCCGGGCCGACGCCGTTTTCGCGCGGCGGCGACGGCCGCGCCGGGCTGGGTCCGGTGCTCCGGGAATATATTGTCTCGGAAGCCATGGCGGCGCTCGGCGTGCCGACCACAAGGGCGCTGGCCGCCGTGACCACCGGCGAAACGGTTATCCGCGAAGAGGCGTCGCCGGGGGCGATCTTGACCCGGGTCGCGGCAAGCCATGTGCGCGTCGGCACCTTCGAGTTCTTTGCCGGGCGCCAGGACACCGAAGGGCTGCGCCTGCTCGCTGACTATGTGATCGAGCGGCACTATCCAGATGCTAGCGATGCGGCCAATCCTTATGCGGCGCTGCTGGGCGCCGTTGCCCAGCGCCAGGCCGAACTGGTCGCAAGATGGCAGCTGCTTGGCTTCATCCACGGCGTGATGAATACGGACAACATGTCCATCGCCGGCGAAACCATCGATTACGGGCCGTGCGCGTTTATGGACACCTATCGCGGCGAAACCGTCTACAGCTCCATCGATCACGCCGGACGCTACGCCTATTGCAATCAACCCCGGATCGCCCAGTGGAACCTCGCGTGCCTCGCGCAAGCGCTGCTGCCGCTGCTTGGGGACGGCGAAGACGCGGCAATGGAAACAGCAAACGAAGCCATCGACGCCTACCCCGGCCGGTTCGATGCCGCCTATCTGACCGGCATGCGGGCAAAGCTTGGATTGGCCGAAAAGCGGGACGGCGACTTGGCGCTGGCCGAAGACCTGTTTGTCCGGATGCAGGACAACAATGCCGATTTCACCCTGACCTTCCGGGGCTTAAGTGATTTATCGGCGGCGAAGACGGACGCGCGGGTTGGGGCGCTCTTCCAAGACCGGGCGGCGTTCGATGACTGGGCTGTCCGATGGCGGCGAAGGCTGGCCGAAGAACGCTTGGGCGATGGCGAACGGCAAGCGGCCATGCGCGCTACCAATCCCGCCGTTATTCCGCGCAATCACCTGGTGCAGGAAGCCATCGACGCGGCCGTTGAAAATGGCGATCTCGCGCCTTTCGAGGATCTCATATCGGTGCTTGAATTGCCGTTCAAGGATCAGCCCGAACCTACGCCCTATACCCTGCCGCCGCGAGATGACCAGATCGTGCGGCAGACATTCTGCGGAACGTGAATGGCCGGCAATTAAGGAAAGAGGACCAAATGACGGAAAATCAGAACGGACAAAAGGCCAAGGCGGTCGGCATCAATCATATCGCCCTGGAAGTCGGCGACATTGATGAAGCCATGGATTTTTACAGCAGCTTTTTGGATTTCAAAATTGAAAGACAAAGCAAAACCGCGGCCTTCGTCTATTTCGGCGATCAATTCATCAATTTCGCCCTGGGCCGTAACCAGGGTCCCGATGAACGCCGCCACTTCGGCATCGCCGTGGACGACAAGGAACTGGCGCGCCAAACCCTTGAGGCCATGGGCATCACATTTTTGGACGGCAAGTTCATGGATTTTCTTGATCCCTGGGGCAACCGGGTCGAGATTACGACCTATACCAATATTCAATACACCAAGGCGGACCACGTATTAAAGGGCATGGGTCTTGGCCATCTGGCGAAGACCGAGGACGCCTTGGCGGAACTGAAGAAGAAGGATATGGCACCATGAGCATGGCCATTGCAGTGGCGCTGCACTCCATGGCCGCCGTGGTTTGGGTGGGCGGCATGTTCTTCGCCGTATTGGTATTGCGGCCAAGCGCCGGCGCGCTGGAGCCGAGCGACCGGTTGCCGCTCTGGGGCCGCGTGTTCGAAAAATTTTTCCCCTGGGTGTGGGCATCGATTGTGCTGTTGTTGGCCAGCGGCTACTGGATGATCTTTGCCGGCATGGGCGGCTTCGCGGAGCTTTCGCTGCCTGTCAATCTGATGCAGGGCATTGGCTGGCTGATGGTTCTGATCTATCTGCATCTTTGGTTCGCACCCTATGCGCGCTTCAAGACCGCCCTGGCGGCCGGCGATTTGCCGGTGGCGGCCGCCAACCACAATAAAATCCGGTATGCCGTTACCGCCAATATTGTGCTTGGCCTGATCAATGCGATTATCGGCGCATCGGGACGCTTCTGGAGCTAGAGCAGTTCCGCCTCTCTCCGCCTCGTGGGCTATCGTGATTGGTGCACGCCGCCCAGCACCAGGAAATCCGTATCGAGGAAATCCAGGCCGCTCGGGGCGAATAATTCCGCCGGGCGATCCTTAACGAGACTTAATGTAAGTCTGCCGGGTTAACCCGCCAGACCCTCGCCCTTTTGCATGAAGCCCATATGCTTGCGGGCTTCCTTCAGGCCACCTTCGCCGTTGACCCAGGTGATCTTGCCGTCACCGTTGGCGTCGGTTCCGTCGCGCATGGTTTTGGTCAGCGCCAACACCCTTTTGGCCAGCGGCAGAGCTTGGCTGGCGCTGGTGGCGGCCTTGATTTTCTTGGCCAGCGCAATCACTTCGTCGGCCCAGACAACCACGTTGATGGCGCTGGTGCCCACATGCACGGAGTGTGCCTTGACGCTTTTGGAAACGCCGCCGGGCGCCGACGCAAATCCGATATGCTTGGCGACGCCGGCGGCGGCGCGCTTGACGCCGTAGCCCTTGCCCGGGCCTTTTTTCTCGATCTTCGGCGCCATGGTATGCAGAACATGCCCCGTATGGGCCTTGATCGAAGCCAGATTGCCCGGCTTGGAGAGCGCAAATCCGGCATGCTTGATGGCGATGCCGATCTCAATGTCGGCCGCCGCCAGCAGGCCGACGCCGCCGGGAGTGCCCTTCCACGCGGTCATCACGTGGCCCATATGGGCGTGCGAAGTTTTGACGTCCTTGGTCATTTTCATTTTTGACGCCGACATATCGTCGTAGGCGCAGCCCGCCAAAAGCACGCCGAGCGCACCGGCCACGGCCATAAAGCGGGTGTTGGAATTGTGTTTCTTGATCATGTCTGCCTCCCATCCATTGAAGCTGGGTTTCAAATTGAATCCGAATACGGCCCGGGCCGCTTTTCATTGTCCCCCGTACCAGCTTAATGGATATTCGGCGCCGGGATATTGGCGATGGTTCACTTTATTGTGTGTGCGTCCGGGGCGCCGGCGCAAAATTACGCCGGCATGGGCAGGATTTTGAAGGTCAAAACCGGCGGGTAACCGGCGTCGGTGAACAGATTGCCCACCGGGCACTGGTCTTCGGCCAGATCCATGAGGCGTTGCACCTTTTCCTCCGGCTCATCGGTTTCGATATCCACCTGCAACTCGGCGGCGCAAAAGCGCATGACCTTGTCGTTGCTGCCGATGCCCGGAATGCGGTCGGTGGTGGTCGAGCAGTTGATATTGATGGCGCCGTGGTTGAAACGCATGGCCTTGGCGACTTTGTGAATCTGCACGGTCTGGCAGGCCGCCAGAGACGCCGTGAAACCCATAAGCGGCGATGCCGCCGTTCCGGTGCCGCCGCGGGCTTCGGGCTCGTCGGTGATAATGGTATGACCCTCGGCGGCAATCTCGCAACGAATGCCGTTCTGGCTGACCGAATCGATCGTTCGCACCTTCGCCCCTTCCGGGTCCTTCAATTTAGCGACCGCCATGTTTCGCTCCTGAATTTGGTTTGGGTTGATCCGCCGGCATCATCATCCAGCCCGCCTCAAATTTCAAACGCCTTCGCCATCACAATCTCTTGCGAGCCCCATACCCCCGATTACAGTTTTCACCCCACCTCATTATCATGACCCACATTAACAAAGCGGATAATCGATCTAAACTTAGGCGAGATCCAATGCCACGCCGCTCTACGGCCGGTAACAAGACGCGCATGAAGGCCATGGGCCAGGATAAAGGCATCGCGGGCGAGGCCGGCGGCTCCGGCGGCACCGTCTGGACTTTTGTGTAAGGGAAATCCGTCCGCAACATTATTGGTTCCGCAACCGCTCTAGAAACTGAAGTCCGAGCTGTCCAGGTCGGCGGTCAGCACGCCGGTCAGCGTCAAGGTCGAGCCGCCGCCCAAATCGATGACAACATCACTGCCGACATCGGTCGCGGCGGACGTGACATCCGTGAAATTGGTAAGCGAAGTTACGTCCGCCAGATTAATTACATCATCGGTACTGGCCCCGGCGGTAAAGTCCGATACGGTGACGCTGCCGCTGGCATCGTGAACAACAAACGTATCGTTGCCGGTGCCTCCCGTGAGCGTATCGGTGCCCCCGCTTCCATCATCAATCGTGTCGTCGCCGGCGCCGCCGACCAAAGTGTTGGATGAGCTGTCACCGGTAATGTTGTCATTGGAGCCAGAGCCGGTGACGTTCTCAATCCCCGAAAGCGTGTCCGCATCACCGTTGCCGTCCGTGGCGGAGTTGGTGCTGAGATTAACGGTAACGGCTGCCGCGTCGCTCGAGTAGTCAACTGTATCGGTACCAGTGCCGCCGGTCAGGGTATCGGCGCCGTTGCCACCAACCAGCGTGTCATTACCGGCGCCGCCATCCAGCGTGTTAGCGGAGGTATCACCGGTGAGGCTGTCATTGGAGTCAGAACCGGTCGCGTTCTCGATACCCGAAAGCGTGTCGGCATCACCGTTGCCGTCTGTCGCGGAATTGGTGCTGAGATTGACAGTCACGGCAGCCGCATCGCTGGAATAATCAACCGTGTCGGTGCCGGTGCCGCCGGTCAGGGTATCAGCGCCGTTACCGCCGACCAATGTATCGTTGCCCGCGCCGCCATCCAATGTATTGGCGGACGTATCACCCGTGAGACTGTCATTGGAGTCAGAGCCGGTGGCGTTCTCGATGCCCGACAATGTATCCGCATCACCGTTGCCATCCGTGGCCGAATTGGTGCTGAGATTGA
>CAUZTZ010000252.1:0-6624 GCA_963582805.1 Alphaproteobacteria bacterium | reverse complement strand
AGAAAAGCCATGGTCAAAATGTCTGAAATGGAAATCCGCGACTATATGATGGCTCTATTCAAACCAAACAATCCTCGGAAACCGTTGATAGAGTTGGTGTTTTGAAAAGAGTCGGGTACTGTGGTAAATCTCTATGAAAACGGCAACCTAACCCTTGGCTTTTGCCTTGGCCCAGGTATCGCGCAACGAGAGGGTGCGGTTGAAGATTCCGGCGTCCGCATCACGGCAGAAATAACCGAGCCGCTCGAACTGCACGGTCTCGCCGGTTGCCAATTCGGCCAGCGACGGTTCCAGCTTGCAATCCGCCAGCACTTCCAGCGAATCGGGATTGATATCGTCTAAGAAATCCGCCTGGTTGCCCGGCTCAACGGCTGCAAACAAATGATCATACAGGCGCACCTCGGCCTCCAACGCATGGGCCGCCGACACCCAATGCAGGGTCGCCTTCACCTTGCGCCCATCGGCTGCGTTGCCGCCCCGGGTTTCGGGATCGTAGGTGCAGCGTAGTTCGGTAACGTTGCCGGCTTGGTCCTTGATCACATCGGTGCAGGTGATGAAATAGGCGTAGCGGAGGCGCACTTCGCGGCCCGGCGCCAGACGGAAGAATTTCTTCGGCGGCTCCTCCATGAAATCGTCGGCTTCGATATAAAGCTCCCGCGCAAACGGCACTTGGCGGGAGCCGGCGGTCTCGTCGTTAGGGTTGTTGACGGCGTCCAGCATTTCGCCGTCGCCTTCCGGGTAATTTTCGATGACAACTTTAAGCGGCTTCAATACCGCCATGCGCCGCACCGCTTGGCTGTTCAGGTAATCCCGAACGCAAGCGTCCAGCGCCGCGACTTCCTGCGTTGCGTTGGATTTGGAAACGCCGATGCGGGCGGCGAAATCGCGGATGGCGGCAGCCGGAACGCCGCGCCGGCGCATGCCCGAAATTGTCGGCATGCGGGGATCGTCCCAGCCCGATACATGACCCTCCGCCACCAGCGCCATCAGGCGGCGCTTGGACAGCACCGTATGGGTCATGTTGAGGCGCGCGAATTCATATTGGTGGGGTACCGCCGGCACCGGCAGGTTTTCGATTAGCCAGTCATAAAGCGGCCGGTGGTCCTCGAATTCCAGAGTACAGACGGAATGGCTGATGCCTTCAATGGCGTCCGACTGGCCGTGGGCGAAATCGTAGGTGGGATAGATGCACCAGGCATCCAGCGTGCGCGGATGCGCCGCATGCAAAATGCGGTAGAGCACGGGATCGCGAAGATTTATGTTGCCCGACGCCATATCGATCTTGGCGCGCAACACCCGCGCCCCGTCTGCAAATTCGCCGGCACGCATGCGGCGGAAGAGGTCCAGGTTTTCATCTATGGTGCGCGCCCGGTGGGGGCTGTCCTTGCCGGGCTCGGTCAGCGTGCCCCGGAATTGGCGCATTTCATCGGCGCTCAGATCATCCACATAGGCTTTGCCCGCTTCGATCAAATGCTCGGCCCATTCATATAATTGTTCGAAATTGTCGGAGGCGTAATAAAGATGCGCGCCCCAATCGAAGCCCAGCCAGCGCACGTCTTCCATGATGGCGTCGATATATTCCTGCTCTTCTCTGGCCGGGTTGGTGTCGTCGAAGCGCAGGTGGCAGCGGCCGCCGAACTCCGCGGCCAGGCCGAAATTCAGGCAGATGGATTTGGCGTGACCCATATGCAGATAGCCGTTCGGCTCCGGCGGAAAGCGGGTGACGATTTGCGTCTCACGCCCGGCGGCCAAATCGCTGCGCACAATATCGCGGATGAAATCGCTGGGCGCTTCGGATGCTGTGTCTGTGTTATTTTCGGCCAAGATTTATCTCCGGACGTTATGTGCCAAAATCGGCGCCCGATGCCAAACGGAAATCGATATTAACGCTTCAGATGGCGGTCCAGGAACGCTGTCACGTCCGGCCAGTAGGCGCCGACATCGAAAAACAACTGGTGCCCGTCAGAGCCATGGGCGGGATAGATGATCAATCGGTGCCGGCGCCCGGCGGCTTTCAACAGGGCCGCCAATTCCGTCATGTGGCTTTTCACATCGCCGCCCATGGTGGTCCTGGACCCGGTATCGTTATCGGCCACCAGCATCAATATGGGCGCCGCAACCGAGCCTGCGTCCACCGAAGTCAGCCCATCGCCCCGGCGCCCGGCTGCGGCCGCCATCAGCACCAGCGCGTCGATGTCTTGGCGCCCGGCGACGAACTGGTAGGCCAGCATGGCGCCCCTGGAAAAGCCGATCAGACCGATGCGGGATGCATCGACGCCGGGCACGGATTTCACAAAATCCAAGGCCGCGCTTACATCATCCAAATGCCCATGCAAAGTCCGGGTCTTCCGGCGGATCGGCGCGAAGCCTACATAGCCGGCTTGGGATAAGGCTTGGCAGGTTTCGCCCGGCGCGCCGCCAATGATGGCGCCGAGGCCGCCGTGATGAAAGATCACCGCCGGGAAAGGACCCGGCCCCTGGGGCTTGCAAAGGCGGCCCGTCAGTTCTGGGCTGGCGCTGTAGGAGACGGTGCCGCCGCCGTTCGAGCTAACTGGGCTGACGCACCCCGATATCAGGAGCGTCAGCGCCAGAAGCGGCAAGCGTTTGGCCAAGGCGGCCACCCAATATTAAGGGACCACAAGCGAAGCCCTGAGCCCATCGGCCTGCGGATTGCGCCAGGCGTGTTGAATGAGGATCGTCTCCGGCGTCGCGCCGCGGCCATAATATTGATTGTTGTAATCGTTGCGCCGGATCATCGCCGCGCCTTCCAGCGAAACACCGCCGAACAGGCCTATGACATCAGAGAAGGCGACCACATCCAATGACAGATTGGTGGTCACCGAGCCTTCGATGCCGGCGCCCACGGGGCCAACCGATACGCCCGCATCGGCGCCGATCTTGCCTTGATGATCGATGATCGCGCGAACCGCGCCAGCGGAGCGGACGATGAAGGCGGCGCGCGCCCGCTGGCCGCCGGCCTGGAAGCCGAAGCTCCCCGATGCCAATGTGTAAAAGGCCGGGTAGCTCCAATTGCCGGCGGCGTCCCGGGACAGCATGACGCCGTTGCCGCCCTCGGCGCCGATGATAAATCCAGCCTTGTAGAGGGCCGGAAAGATCATCACGCCATGGGCGCTTTTCAGCATCTGCCTGAATTCGGGAATATCTTCGCGCCGTTTGAGGCTTTCGATGGTGGCCTGGGCGCTGGCCACCAGGGATGTGGAATTGGTCCCGACATCGGCCGCCCCGGTCTGGGTTTTCGAAGCATCGCCGGCGCAGGCGCTTAAAGCGCCGAGCCCCAAAGCCAAGATCGCCATCATCCGCAAATTCTTCATTCGACTTCTCCTTCATCTTCATCCAACAAGTCCAAATTCTGTGTCCGCCGGCGCGCCATTTCCATTTCCCGGCGGCGCGATTCCTCGGCGATAAGATTTTCGATAAAGCGGCCCTGGAACATATTGACGCCGATTTCCTGGCCGAACTCGACCGCCGCCTCTTCGTCGCAGCGGCAGAAAATCACCTTCGATGCGCCCGCCTTTTTGATCAGCCGCTTGGCGCGCTTGGGCCCCACATCGTCGATGATGCCGGGGTTCCAGATCATCTTGACCATGTCGGCGCCCAGCTTTTCGCGGTCAACGAAGGCCAAGGTCTCGTGGGTCAGGCCATCGATGCAGATACGGTAGCCGCGCTCCTTGGCGAAATCCCGGGCAAACATGTAGTCGTTGAGATCGGCAAAGATATCGACCTTTTGCAATTCGATCACGATGGAGCCGCGCATCGCGGCGATGACGGCATCGTCGAAGGCCATGAACTCAGGGCTCAATAGGGTCGAAATATTGAGGTTCACCGATATCTCGCCGGTGATCGAGCGGTCGGTGGATTTGGACAGCATGGCCAGGACGCGCCGGTCCAGTGTTTCGGTCAGATGCTGAAACAGCCAGCGGCTGCGGGTCAGGTTGACGCCGGGCATCAGCGTTTCGCGCAAATCCTGGATGGAAATGAACAGTTCCGAGAACAAAGGCTGCGGCGCCGCCTCGCCGATCAGGGCGCACACGAACTGGCGGCGCACCATGTTGGAAAGATCGGCCCGTTGCAGCGCGTCCTCGACCCGCCCCAGAACGCGCGGCGACAAGGCTTCGCCGCTCTCTTCCCGGACGATAAATTCGGTTTTGGCTTCGGTCTCCTCATCAACGCCGGTTTCGGCTTCCTGCGCATCCAGAACCAGACCGCGCACCAGTTGCAATATATCGGCGTAGTTGCGCTCCACGTCATAATAGGTGCGAAAGGCGTTGGATTCGGAATGGGTGTCGGCGTTCTCGCCCTCGAACAGAGGATCATCGCCGAACAGGAATTGCAGTTTGAGGATCGAGGTTTCCACATCGTTCTGTGAATCGCCCTTATAGATAAAGAACAGATCCGAATTTTTGAGGGCGAAAAGCTGCCCCTCCAACAGCTTGACCAGCGGCTCGAAGGTGCTCGAAGCGATGCGGATATGATGTTCGCGGCGGTTGTCGCTGGCCAGCTCCGACAGATGCACATGCACCGCCCGGCGGCCCGCCATGTGGCTTTCCAGACGGTGCACGTAATCCAAAAGCAGGCTTTCCTGGCTAGCCGGCTGATAGGCGTCGTCTTCCGGGCTTAGCGCCATCGGATGGTGCTCCCATTATGGCCTGGACCGGTCGTCATGAACGGCCGTCCAGCCGCGCCTGCAGCATTTTTTCCGCCTTCCTTTCGACCACCCGGTCGATGAAGAACCCCTGGAAGCGGCGGATGCCCAGGGTCAATGCCCAGCTCATGGCGTCTTCGGAATCGGTGCGCCCCAGGATGAAGCGCTCGGGCCCCACCTTTGCCACAAGGGCGCCGGTCTTGGTATGGATTTCGGTGGTTTCGGCCTCGACGAATTCGGTGCCCCAGGCCACCTTGTAATAATCGGCATCCAAGAGGCCGGGATTGAAATATTGCAGCGCCAGCGGGTTGAGCCCGTCCAGCAATACCCGGTAACCCCGGTCGCGCAGCCAGTTTCTGGCCAGTTTGAAATTCTCGATGTCGGAAAAGACATCGATCTGCTGCAATTCGATAACGATCTTGCCGGAATGCTCGGTCAGGGCATCATCGAAGCGCTGGAAATCCTTGGACAATACCGATTTGACATTCAAGTTCACCGACACAGAATCGCTTGCGTCTTCCATACCGGCGCGCGCCATGGCGGCCAATACCCGTTTGTCGATGGTTTCGGTCAGATGCTGGAACAGCCACGGGTTGGACAACAGATTGAACCCCGGCGCCAGGCGCCGCTGCAAATCGGAAATGGAGACGAATTGCTCCTGAAACAAGATGTCCTCGGTGCCGTCCGCGCCGACGACCACCGCCGGCTGCTCGCGCAGCAACTCGCCGATGGGCAGGCGCAACAGGCTGTCGTCGACCTTGGCCAGGCTGTAGGGGTCCAGGGGCTGGCCGGCGAAACCGGCGCCGATGCCGCGCCCGGCGGAGGCGTCTTCCGATTCGGCGGCGATTTTGTTGGCGGCCTCGGCGCGCGCCCCGGTCAATTCGAGAAAAATATCGAACTCGCTCTCGAAATCATACCAGCTGGCGAATTCCACATCCCCTGAGCGGGTGCGCGCCGCCAGCGGATCGTTGCGGAACAGCATGCGCAGCTTGTCGATCATATAGTCCACTTCGTCGACCGGTATATCCTTGCACATGAGCGCGATATCGCCGTTGCCGAGCACGTATAATTGCACGTCGCGGGTATTCATAAGCGAATCGAACGTGCGCGACGCGATGCGGATATGGTGCGGGCGGCGGTAGTGCGGTGAGAGCTTCGACAGGTTGAGCATGACGGCGAAGCGCTCAGCCCTGGCGTGGGTGACCCGCTCCACGTGATCGAACAGCGAACTTTCCGGTGTCCGCTCTTCCGATACGATGGTGACCACTGACCCTGTGTTATCTGCCATATTGCTATCGGGGTTTCCGAATTTTCTTAATAGCGATTATTATAGGAGAATGTCTTAAACAACTATAAACCAAACCGCCGAATGACCAATTTCGGATTTTCTGGGGAGCAACAACAGAAATGCGCCATCGCCACCAGTCATTTGCGCCCGAAGGCACGCGCATTTATGCCATCGGCGACATGCATGGCCGCCTTGATCTTTTGCGCAATCTGGAAGACCAAATCCAGGCGGACGCAGATGGCTCGGGCGCGGCGCGGCGCATCGCCGTCTATCTCGGCGATTATATCGACCGGGGGCCCGATAGCCGCGCCCTCATCGATTGGCTCATTGCGGGCCATCTGGACGGCTTCGAGACGCATCTCTTAAAGGGCAATCACGAAGACCGGATGCTGAAATATCTGGAAGGCTCGGATGGCGGCGAGCGCTGGCTGGCCATCGGCGGGCTGGAGACTTTGCAAAGCTATGGCATCGGCGTCAGCGCCTTGCCATCGATCGAACAGGGCGATCAATGGCGCATGGAATTGATCCGCCGCCTGCCGCCGGAGCATCTGGCGTTCCTGACCAACCTGGAGATCAAATTCGAATGCGGCGATTATCTGTTTGTCCATGCCGGCGTCAGACCGGGCATCGCGCTGGAAGATCAGGATACCCAGGATTTTTTATGGATCCGCGA
>CAUZTZ010000251.1:0-6633 GCA_963582805.1 Alphaproteobacteria bacterium | reverse complement strand
CTTTCTGTGATTTGGCTCCGGCGGTAAGACTCGAACTTACAACCTAGCGGTTAACAGCCGCTCGCTCTACCATTGAGCTACGCCGGAATAAAACTGTTGGAGGCGCGGACCGGAATCGAACCGGTGTTCACGGCTTTGCAGGCCGCTGCGTAGCCACTCCGCCACCGCGCCGTTCCAGGGCACCTCCTGATTGGCGCTGATCGAAGGCTGCAGAAATTAGACGTTGCGCCCGAACTGGTCAAGAACCCTTTAAGACCAGCCTCGCGCAAAATAATATTTTGCCCGCCTGGGCCGGAATGGGGTGATCCTTTGCTTGTTTGGTGGTAAGAGATTCCCATATTCTAATCAGAGCTTTGAGGACAAGGCATGGATTTTGCCGCCGCGCGCCGCAATATGGTCGAAAGTCAGATACGCACCAACCGGGTCACCGATGCGCGCATCGTTTCCGCCTTGGGCGAGATCCCGCGCGAATTGTTCGTGGGTGAAGACCGGGCCGGCATCGCCTATGTGGATGAAGCCCTGGCACTTGGGCAGGGGCGCTACCTGATGGAGCCGATGGCCTTCGCCATGCTGCTGCAGGCGGCGGAAATTGGCGGCGACGATGTGGTTCTCGATATCGGCTGTGCCACCGGCTATTCGTCGGCGGTATTGGCGCGCCTTGCGGGGACCGTTGTCGGGCTGGAAGAAGATGCCGGCTTCGCGGCGCGCGCTACCGAACTGCTGGCCGAATTAAAGATCGATAATGTGGCCGTTATGGAGGGCGCGCTCACCGACGGCCATGCCGGCCAGGCGCCCTATAACGCTATTGTATTTTCGGGCGCCGCCGCAGGAGTGCCGGAGGCCATCATCGGGCAATTGGCGGACGGCGGACGGCTGGTTTTTATCGAAGCCTCAAAAGATGGCGTTGGCCGCGGCTATGTGATCGGGAAATACGGCGAATCGGTCAGCCGCAGGCACATATTCGATGCCGGATCGCCCCTCTTGCCGGGTTTTGAGCCGATTGCCGCCTTCAGTTTTTGATAATTGCCCGCTCCGGGCCCGGATTTGAGGTCTGAATGGCGCAAAATCCGCCGAATTCCGGTTTATTTGGTGTCCAAGCATTGATGATCCTCTATACTTGGTAGGAACACAAATGTGCGGGGGATTTCGAAAACCTTTTGGTAAGACTTTTTCCCTAGGGTCGGATTGGGATATTCGGGGTGTTATGAGCGTATCGGCAGGCGCGGCACTTGCTCCCGGGTATCTGTTATCGGCGGTCTAATTGCCGCCGTCGGGAGTTACAATTAAATGCGTTTAAATAAAGTGGTTGTGGGTGGTGTGACGATTTCGGCCCTGGCGTTCGCCCTGGCCGTTGCCGGCGTCCCGGCCGATGCCCAATCGCTGCAGGATGCGTTGGCGGCGGCCTATACCAACAATCCCGAATTGCTGGCCCAGCGGGCCGAGCAGCGCGCCGTCGATGAAGGTGTGCCGCAAGCCCTGGCCAACTGGCGGCCGAACGTGACCTTGTCGGGCGATGTGGCCCGCGCCCATACCCATCTGAATACGCGGACCACCACCAACCGGGATCAAATCCGCTCGCCGCGCTCCGCCGATCTGGTTATTACCCAGCCTTTGTTTCGCGGCCTCAGAACCGTGGCCGGCATCGCCGAGGCGGAAAATGACGTCCTCTCCCAGCGCGCCAAGGTGATCGCCAAGGAGCAGGATGTGCTTTTGGATGCCGCGACCGCCTATGTGGGCGTGGTCCGCGATCAGGCGGTTCTCAAATTGAATATCAGCAACGAGCAGGTCTTGCGCCGCCAACTGGAAGCCGCCCAAGACCGCTTCCGGGTCGGCGAAATTACGCGCACCGATGTCAGCCAGGCCGAGGCAAGGCTGGCCGGCGCAACCGCCGACCGCATCGCCGCCGAGGGCGATCTGGATAGGGCGCGCGCCGAATACCGGAACGTGATCGGCGAGGCGCCGCAATCCCTCACCCAGCCGGCGGCGCCCACCGATTTGCCCGCCAGCCTCGAAGCGGCGGTGGCGGCGGCGCGCATCCAGCATCCAGACGTGGTCTCCGCCGATTTCGACGTGCGCTCCGCCAACGACAATATCAAGTCGGTGCGCGGCGAGTTGCTGCCCACATTGAATGTTATCGGCACGCTTTCCAGAGCCTGGGAATCGTCGGCCAAAGACAGCCAATTGACCACCGGATCGGTCAAGCTGGATTTGTCGGTGCCGATCTACCAGAAGGGCTCGGTCTATTCGCGTCTGCGCGAAGCCAAGATTGATGCCGGCAAAAGCCGGCTGACCCTCGATGATGCCCGCCGCGATCAGATCCAGGCGGCCACCGATGCCTGGGAAACCCTGGCGGCGGCGAAGGCCCGCATCCAATCGTTCAACGCCCAGATCAAAGCCGCCGAGATCGCCCTCGAAGGCGTGCAGCGCGAAGCCACGGTTGGCTCCCGGACGGTGCTCGATGTGCTCGACGCCGAACAGGAGCTGCTCGACGCCAAGGTGTCCCTGGTGCGCGCCCAGCGCGACGAAGTGGTCGCGGCGTTCGAAGTGAAGGAATCGGTCGGGCTGTTGACCGCCCGGCAACTGCAATTACCGGTTACAATCTATGATCCGACGGCCTATTACAGACGGGTACGGATGAAACTGTTCGGCGGTGATACGCCCGGCGCAACCACGCCGGACGGCAAATAATGAAGAACACAAAATCCAGTCTCAAGCGGCTGGAGCGGCCACGTTGGGTCACGTTAATAAACCCCGGAAGCGGCCAAATTGGCGGCCCGGGAATGGGCAAAATCTGGTGTTTGTGAGAGATCGGATAATCGACCATGGCTGAAGAAGAAGAAGATTCTGGGCAAGAGCCCTCAATGGAAGACATCCTTGCGTCAATAAGACGCATATTGTCTGAGGACGAAGAAGAAGGCGGCGAAGCGGAAGCCGAGGCCGCGCCTGAACCGGAGCCCGAACCGGAGCCCGAACCGGAGCCTGAACCAGAGCCTGAGCCTGAGCCTGAGCCTGAGCCGGAGCCGGAGCCGGAGCCGGAGGAGGAAGAAGAAGAAGAGATGGATATGGCGGCGGCCATGGAAGACGTGGCAGCCCCCGAGCCGGAACCGGAAATCGAATTAGAGGATATCGTCGAGGAACCTGAGCCCGAGCCGATCCCCGAGCCGGAGCCCGCACCGCCGCCGGTTCCCGAACCGGTGATGGCACCGCCTCCGCCGCCTCCGCCACCACCACAGCCACAGCCCGTGGGCTCGGTCGAGGATATTCTGGAGTTGACCGAACGCATGATCGCGACGCCCATGTCCGATCCGGGCGCCGGCGCGCCGATCCTGTCACCCGGTGCTCACCAAAATTCGACCGACGCGCTGCAGCAATTGGCGCGCGCGCTTTTGTCGAAGCGCGATATTGCCATCGGCACCCGCGATATGACCTTGGAGGGTCTGATCCGCGAGATCCTGCGCCCGATCCTGCGCGAATGGCTGGATCAAAACCTGCCCTATCTGATCGAGCGTCTGGTCAAAAAAGAGATCGATCACATGGTCAACAAGGCCGAAAGTCTCGATATTTAGAGCGGCTCATGATCCGCTCCAAATGTAATTTACACGCCGCGTTCGCGTGATATGGTGCGCCCCCTAAGGCGGCGCGCTTTACGCTCCGGCCTGGGTTTCCGAAATGGCTTTATGCGAATTGGCGATGATCCCCCATGTTGGATAAATCCTTCACACCCGACGCTGTAGAACGGCGCCATTATGCCGCCTGGGAAGCGGCCGGTGATTTTGCCTGCGACGTGGCCTCCGATGCCGAGCCGTATACCATCGTCATCCCGCCGCCCAACGTGACCGGCAGCCTGCATATGGGCCATGCCCTCAACAACACATTGCAGGACATTCTAATCCGCTACCGGCGTATGCTGGGCCGCGATGCCTTGTGGCAGCCGGGCATGGACCATGCCGGCATCGCCACGCAAATGGTGGTCGAGCGGCAATTGGAGGCGGACGGCAAGACCCGCCACGATTTGGGCCGCGCGGCATTTATCGACACGGTGTGGAAGTGGAAGGCTGAATCGGGTGGCACCATTGCAAAGCAATTGCGCCGCCTGGGCGCGTCGGCCGATTGGAGCCGGGAACGCTTCACCATGGACGAGGGCCTGTCGGACGCGGTGCGCACGGTTTTTGTGAAGCTTTATAAAGAAGGGCTGATCTACCGGGACAAACGGCTGGTCAATTGGGACCCGAAACTGCACACCGCCATTTCCGATCTGGAAGTGGAGCAGCGCGAGACCGTCGGCAGCCTTTGGTATTTTAAATATCCGCTGGAGGGCGAGGCGGGCCGCTTCATCACCGTCGCCACCACCCGGCCGGAAACCATGCTCGGCGATACCGCCGTCGCCGTGCACCCGGGCGACGAGCGCTATAAAGACCTGATCGGCAGGAAGTGCATGCTGCCCATCGCCGGCCGTTCGATCCCCATCGTCGGAGACGAATACTCTGATCCGGAAAAAGGCTCCGGCGCGGTCAAAATCACGCCGGCCCACGATTTCAATGATTTCGAGGTTGGCCAACGCCACAATTTGGAGCGCATCAATATCTTTGATGCCGACGCGGTGCTGAACGAAAATACGCCGCCGGCCTATCAGGGCCTGGACCGCTTCGAAGCCCGCAAAAAGATCATTGCCGAAATGGAATCTCTCGGCCTCTTGGACCGCCAGGAGGACAACGAGATGACGGTGCCCTATGGCGATCGTTCCGGCGTGGTGATCGAGCCCTGGTTGACCGATCAATGGTTTGCCGACGCCGCCAAGCTGGCCGGCCCGGCGATCGAGGCGGTGGAAAGCGGGCGCACCAAGTTCGTGCCCGCCCACTGGCAAAACACCTATTTCGAATGGATGCGCAATATCCAGCCTTGGTGCATTTCCCGGCAAATCTGGTGGGGCCATCAGATCCCGGCCTGGTTCGGACCGGACGGCGAAATCTTTGTCGAAATGACCGAAGCCGAAGCCAACGCCGCCGCGACAAATCATTACGGCAAGGCGGTGGCGCTGAAGCGCGACGAGGATGTTCTGGACACCTGGTTCTCGTCGGCGCTTTGGCCGTTTTCGACCCTCGGCTGGCCCCAGCAAACGCCGGAGCTGGAAAAATACTATCCCACAGATGTGCTGGTCACCGGCTTCGATATCATCTTCTTCTGGGTCGCCCGCATGATGATGATGGGGCTGCACTTCATGGACGATGTGCCGTTCCATACGGTCTATATCCACGCCCTGGTGCGCGACGAAAAGGGCCAGAAGATGTCCAAGTCCAAGGGCAATATCATCGATCCCTTGGCGTTGATCGAGAAATTCGGCACCGATGCCTTGCGCATGACCCTGGCTGCCCACGCCGCCCAGGGGCGCGATATCAAGCTGTCGGAGAACCGGGTCGAAGGCTACCGGAATTTCGCCACCAAGCTTTGGAACGCGGCGCGCTATTGCGAAATGAACGATTGCAAGCCGGACCCGGCGTTCAATCCCCGAGGCCCGGCAAACGCCGTCAACCGGTGGATCATCGGTAAGCTCGCCGAGACCTCCGCCGCCGTCGCCGCCGGTATCGAAAGCTACCGCTTTAACGAAGCGGCGGGCGCCATCTATCAGTTCACCTGGGGCACCTTCTGCGACTGGTACATCGAATTCACCAAGCCGATGCTGCAAGGCGATGAGGCGGCCGCCATCGCCGAGACCCGGGCCACCGCCGGCTGGGTGCTGGACCAGCTTTTGCTGCTTTTGCATCCGTTCATGCCGTTCATCACCGAAGAATTGTGGACCGAGTTGGCCGACGGGCGCGCGCAATCCCTGATCAATTCGCCTTGGCCCAGCCATGCCGGGCTTGGTGATGCGGATGCCGAGGCGGAAATCGATTGGGTGGTGCGGGCGGTGTCGCAAATCCGCTCGGTGCGCGCTGAAATGAACGTGCCAACCCGCGCCGAAATTCCGCTCTTCCTGGGTAAGCCGGATGCGCTGGCGGCGCGCGCCGCGGTGGCCCACGGCGCCATGCTCAAGCGCTTGGCGCGGATTTCGGAATTGGCGAGCCTGGAAGGCGACGTGCCGGAAGGCTCGGTCCAGGACGTGATCGGCGAGACCGCGTTGATCCTGCCCCTCGCCGGCGTGATCGATTTCGAGCAAGAGCGGGCGCGGCTCTCCAAGGAAGCCGGCAAGCTGCAGGCCGAGATCAAGAAATTCGACGCCAAGCTGGGCAACCAAGGCTTCCTTGCCAAGGCGCCCGAAGCGGTCATCGCCGAGCAGCGCGAACGCCGTGAAGAGACCATGGGATTGCTGGGCAAGCTGGAAGACGCCCTGGCGCGCCTGCCCGATCAAGGTTAGCCGGCCGCGGCCACGCCGATTCTCCCAATCATTTCGGAATTCCCGTGTCCGGCCAATGCCGCCGCGAATTATTGCGCCTCTATAGTCGCTAATTTCAAATTAAACGTGACATTTATAGCGCATTATTGCCGCTATATTGACTCGACATAGTTTACATCCTCAATATATATTTAACAAAATATAAACATACCTTGCCTATCCGGTTAACGCACTCACCCGCAACATGTAGGGTGCTCCCATTCCCCCGAATAGAGTTCATCGAAGGTCGGTGCGCTGACATC
>CAUZTZ010000250.1:0-6638 GCA_963582805.1 Alphaproteobacteria bacterium | reverse complement strand
TTGATCTGATAACCAAAATAAACGCCTCATAATCTGAAACTCCCATTATTAAGTTCCAGACCATTGAATCAATTAATGGTTAATGAGTTCTGACCCTAGTAAGATTTGATAGCACCTTTCCAAAATATTGGGGGAATGTACTCTTATTTTATCCGCCTTGCATGGCCGGTCAACTAATTCCGCGCCGGTATTTTCCAAGCCGGTGAGACGTGACATAGTTCGCCCTGCCACGAAACAACAAGACAACGATCTTCGGGGGAAATCGGAATGGGTTCGGGAACCCGCGGCTACCGCGATTTGCAGGAGCATCTGGACGCCTTGGCGGAAGCCGGTCTTCTCCACCGCATCGGCGAGGCCATCGACAAGGACGCCGAAATGCACCCCTTGGTGCGCTGGCAGTTTCGGGGCGGCATTGCCGAGGCGGATAGGAAAGCCTTCCTGTTCACCGATATCACCGACGGCAAGGGCCGCAAATATGATATTCCGGTGGCGGTCGGCGGCCTGGCGGCATCGGAAGCGGTCTATTCCATCGGCATGGGTGTCCCAGTGGAAGACATCGCCGCCAAATGGGATCGCGCCATAAGCGCACCGGTGGCCCCGCAAGAAATCGACAACGCGCCCTGCCACGAGGTTGTGCTCACCGGCGCCGACTTGACTGGCGAAGGCAATGGCCTGGATGCCCTGCCGATCCCGGTTTCGACGCCCGGCTTCGATGCCACGCCGACGCTGACCGCCACCAACGTGATCACCCGCGATCCCGACACCGGCGGGCAAAACATGGGCACTTACCGGGCCGGGCTAAAGGCGCCGGACCGGCTGGTGGTGCGCATGGCGACCCGCACCGGCGGCGCCGAGGGGTATCTGCATTGGCAGAAATACAAAGCCAGGGGCGCCGAAATGCCTTGCGCCATCGTGCTCGGCTGTCCGCCTTACGTGGCCTTCATGGGACCGCAGAAGCTGCCTTTGGGGCTGGACGAAATGGAAGTGGCCGGCGGCCTGGCCGGCGAGCCGATCAATATGGTCCGGGCGAAGACCGTTGATCTGATGGTTCCCGCCGAAGCCGAATTGGTGATCGAGGGCATCATCGATCCCAATGTTCTGGAGCCGGAAGGCCCGTTCGGCGAATCCCACGGCCATATCGCGCTGGAAGAATTCAATATGCCCATGCGCGTCACCGCCATCACGCGCAAAGCCAAGCCGGTCATTCCGTCCTATATCTCCCAGGTGACGCCGTCGGAATCTTCGGTCATCAAGCGCGTCGCCTATGAGCCGTTGTTCCTCGCCCATCTTCGTGATGGCCTTGGCATTCGCGGCGTCAAGGGGGTGTCCCTGCACGAGCCGCTGACTTCGCTCTTGAGGGTCACTATTCTGACCGTCGAAACCGGCATGCCGAAAACGGAGATTTGGCGCGCCCTCAATGGCGCATCGGCCTTCAAGAGCGATATGAGCAAGATCGTTATCGCCGTCGATGATGATATTGCGCCGACCAATTCCGATGCGCTTTTGTGGGCCATGTCCTACCGCTCCAACCCAACCGAAGACATGAACATCCTGGCGCACCGGGGTATGGGCCATGGGCCCAAGCGCGAGCATGGCAATGACGAGGACGGCACGCTGCTGATCGACGCAACCATGAAAAGCCCGATGCCGCCCCTGGCGCTGCCGGGCAAGCAATATATGGAGCATGCCAGGGAAGTGTGGGAGCGCCTGCAATTGCCGCCGCTGCGCCCCGAAGAGCCCTGGCACGGCTATTCCCTCGGCGATTGGAACGAACGCTGGGAGGCCGACGCGGAGCGGGCGGCCAAGGGCGAGTATTTAAAAAACGGCGCCGAAACCCTGAAACGCCAGCAGCCGGATCTGGTTCCCGAAACCTCGGTCCGCGATGTGGAAGACGGATGGGACTAGCATGAAACCGGCGCCTTTTGACTATGTCGCCGCCGCCAGCGCCGATGACGCCGTCCGGCTGTTGGCCGAACATGGCGACGAGGCGTTGATATTGGCCGGCGGCCAGTCGCTGGTGCCGATGATGAATATGCGCCTGGCGCGGCCCACGGTGCTGATCGATATCAACGATTGCGACGAGATGAAATTCATGAGGTTCGAAGGCAGCGACGGCTTTGCCATCGGCGCCGGCACCCGCCAGAAAGATATCCTGAACTCGGCGGAAGCCAAGGCGGCGGTGCCGTTATTGCTGAAGGCTTTGGCCTTCGTCGGCCATCAACAGACCCGCAACCGGGGTACGCTCGGCGGCTCCATCGCCCACGGTGATCCGTCCGCCGAGATGCCCCTGGCGGCGGTCACCCTGGACGCGGCGGTCACGTTGCGCTCATCGAGGGCTGAGCGGCAAATCGCCGCCTCGGAATTTTATTCGGGCCCCATGAGCACCGAGCGCCGGGCGGATGAATGCCTGATGGCGGTGAGCTTCCCACATACCCCCGGCGCCGGGACCGGCTTTCACGAGGTGTCCGAGCGGCACGGCGATTTCGCCATTGTGTCGGCGGCGGCGGAAATCAGCCTGGACGGCGGCAAATGCACCGCCGCCGCCATCGGCATCGGCGGCGCTCATCCGTATCCCGTCAAAGCGCGGAAGGCGGAAGCGATCCTGATCGGCGAGGTTCCCACCGATGCTTTGGTAGAAGCGGCTGCCGAGGCGGCAACCGACGGCATCGAAGCCATGGACGATGTGCACGCAACCGCCGCTTACCGGATGCGCGTGGCCCGCGTGCTGGCGGCGCGCGCCATAGCGGACGCTATCGCCGGGGCAAAATCATGAAACCCAGAAATATCAGCCTGACCGTCAACGGCACCGAGCGCTTCGCCGAGGCGGAACCCCGGGTCACGTTGCTCGATTACCTGCGCTATCATTTGGGCGTCACCGGCGCCCATATGGGCTGCGAGCATGGGGTCTGCGGCGCTTGTTCGGTGCTTCTGGGCGGCGAGCCGGTGCGCGCCTGTTTGATGTTCGCGGTGCAGGCCGCCGGCAAAAGCGTCACCACCGTCGAAGGCCTGGCCGGCAGCGACGGCGAGCCGAGCCCGCTGCAAGAAGCCTTCCGCGACGCCCATGGGCTGCAATGTGGATATTGTACGCCCGGCATGCTGATCGCCGCCGAGGCGTTGCTGGCCGAAAACCCGGACCCGGACGAGACCGAAATCCGCGAAGCCATCGGCGGCAATATCTGCCGCTGCACCGGCTATGTGCAGATCATCGAAGCCATCCAGCTGGCGGCCACCAATTTGCGCAAGGCCGCCCAATGAACGAGCCGGCCCCCAACACCCGCTATATCGCGCGCAAACGGCGCACCCAGGAGGACAAGCGCTTCGTCACCGGGCGCGGCGTATTCGTGCAGGATATCGAGCGGCCCGGCATGCTGCATGTGGCGGTGCTGCCCTGCCCATACCCGCGCGCGCACATCAACAATATCGATGTCAGCGCAGCGCTGGCGCTGCCCGGCGTGCATGCGGTTCTGGATGGCGCCGAGCTGGCAAGCGCCACCAACCCGCTCTATGGCGGGCTGAAGACGCCGGGGGTCAAATGGCGGCCCTTGGCGTTCGAGCTGTCCCGCTATGCCGGTGAATGGGTGGCCGCGGTCGCCGCCGACAGCCGCGCCATCGCCGAAGACGCCATGGAATTGATCCAGGTGGATTACACCCCCACCGATCCGGTGATCGATCCGGAAGAGGCGTACCGGTCAGGCTCACCGCAAGTGCATCCGGAGCATGGCTCCAATGTCTTATACGACGGCGAATTTACCTGGGGGCCGGTGAATGACGATTTCGCCGCCGCCGATCACAGCTTAAGCTTTCGCGCCCGCTGGCATCGGAGCTCGACGGTGCCCATCGAAACTTTCGGCGCGGTGGCCGAATGGGACGAGGGCAAAGGTATTTTGGATGTCTGGGCCTCGATCCAGATGCCCAACTATGCGGACCAGATCGCGGCGGCCATGGGCATCCCGCTCAACGCCGTCCGCGTCCATCAGGACGTGGATGTGGGCGGCAGCTACGGGGTCAAGCGCGGCATCAAGCATACGGTGCTGATCGCCTATCTTGCCCGCAAGCTGGACAGGCCGATCCGCCTGATCGAGGACCGGCTCGACAATATGGGCGGCGGCGATGCGCACGGGCCCGACCGCATTTTCGATACCCAAGTTGCGTATAATAGCGACGGGGCGATCACGTCCTTGAAAATCCGCGCCCTCGATGACGCCGGCGCCTATCCGGGGCGGGGGCCGTTCCAATTGGGCAAGCCCATCGCCGCTATCGTCGGGCCCTACACCATCAACTCGGTCCATTACGAAGCCATTTCGGTGACCACCAACAAAACGGGCCAGGTGCCGGTGCGCGGCTTTGGCCAGGCGCCGACCAATTACATGCTGGAACGCGCCGTCGATAAGGTGGCCGCCGCATTGGGCATGGACCGGATTGAAATCCGCCGGCGCAATTTCATCCAGCCGGACCAGTTCCCCTACGAGCAGCCGAGCGGCACCAAATATGACAGCGGCAATTATCCGGCGGTGCTGGACAAGGTATTGGCGTTGGCCGATTTCGAAGCTTTATTGGCGCGCCGGGATGACATTCGCAGCAAAGGCCGCCTGGCCGGCATCGGCGTTGCCACCTGTCTGGAGCCCGGCGGCGGCAACAATATGTTCGAATACCTGATGAACCCGAGCGCCGAGATCACCACCTTCATGGAAGGCGCCGAGGCGCGCATCGACGCCGAGGGCTGCATCACCGGGGTGATGGCGACCACCACATCGGGCCAGGGCCACGAGACTTTGGTGGCCACCATTTTGGGCGAGGCGTTGGAGCGCGAGCCGGATGATATCCGGGTCATCCACGCCGATACGCTGACCGCCATGCCAACCCGCAGCCCGGTGGCCAGCCGCATGGCGATCATGCTCGGCGGCGCCATTTCCGGCGCGGCGGACAAGCTGAAAGCGCAGATTATGGCGATCGCCGCGCACAATCTGGAACAGCCCCTGGATCAGTTGGAATATTCCGGCGGCGACGTTTCCGTGCGCAATGATCCGTCGCGCAATCTGACCTGGAACGAAATTTGTACGATCGCCCATAAGCAGTTCCACCGGCTGCCCGATGGCGCATCGCCCGGCCTGCAGGCCCAGCATGTGTGGCAGGTGCCCTTGGGCGGCCAGCTGCCGGATGCGGACGGCAAGGTGCAGCTTTACCCCTGCTTTTCCTTCCAGGCGCATATCCCGCTGGTGGAGATCGATCCCGGCACCGGCAAGGTGACGATTTTGGATTACTTCATCGCCCACGATTGCGGCACGGTCATCAATCCCGATATCGTGCGCGGCATGATCATGGGCGGCATCGCCCACGGCATCGGCGCGGCGCTCTATGAGAAGTTTCAATATACCCCCGATGGCCAGTTTCTGAGCGCCACCTTCGCCGATTATCTGATGCCGTCCACCTTCGAAGTGCCGCTGGTCAAGGACACCGAGCATTGCACGCCATCGCCGCTCACGTCGCACGGCCAGAAAGGCTCCGGCGAAGGCGGCTATCTGGGCGGCCCGGCGGCGGTGGCCAGTGCCGTCAACGACGCCCTTTCGGTGCGCGGGCTGGAAATCGATCAGCTACCCATGCGCATGTCCATTATCGAAGAGCTATTGAACGGAACCCCTTAAGATGATCATCGACACGCACGCCCATTTCACCCCGCAAGCCATGCTGGATGCGCTTCTAAAAGAAGCCGGCCGCTTCCCCAACGTGGAAATCAGCCACCAAGACGGCCATTACAAACTGGCCTTTGCCGGCGGCGCGCCGACCCGGCCGATCGCGCCGAAGCTGCGGGAAACCGACGAGCGCCTCGGCTGGATGGATCAATGCTGCATCGATGCCCAGGTGACCGGCGGCTGGCTGGACAGCTTCGGCTACGAGTTGGGCGCCGAAGAAGGCGCCGCCTGGTCGCGCTTTTTGAACGAGCATCTGATGAACGGCACGGACGGCGAAAAGCGCCTGACGCCGCTGGCCTCGGTGCCCTTGCAATCGGGCAAACTGGCCGCCGAGGTATTGATTGAGGCCATGAACGCCGGTTTCGTCGGCGCCATGATCGGTACCCAGCCGCACGCCACCACCGGCAATCTGGACGATGCCGATCTGGATCCGTTCTGGGAGGCGGCGTCGAGCCTCGGCGCGGTGCTCTATCTGCACCCCATGTTCGGCTGCGGCGATGCGAGGCTATTGGACTACGACATGATGAACGCGGTGGGCCGGGGCGTCGATACGACGACGGCCATATCCCGGCTTTTGTTCTCCGGCCATTTCCTCAAATACACCGGCATGAAGTTCGTGCTCTCCCACGGCGGCGGCGGCATCCCTTATCTTTTGGGCCGCCTCGCCCGCAACTTCGATATCCATCCGGGCAAATACGCCGACCCGGTGGCGAGTTTCAAGACCCTCTATTTCGACTCTGTGTTGTTTGATGAAGAAGCCTTGAAGTTCCTGGCCACCCAATCGGGCCTTGAGCGCATCATGCTCGGCTCCGACTACCCGTTCCCCATCGGCGATCCCGACCCGTGCGCGATTGTACACCGCTGCGGGTTTGCGGATGCGGCGGAGAGCGCGATTTTGGGCGACACGGCGGCGGAAGTGTTCAAGATCGAAGAATAGCCAACACCAAA
>CAUZTZ010000249.1:0-6650 GCA_963582805.1 Alphaproteobacteria bacterium | reverse complement strand
GTGCATCCGATCCCGACGGACTCCAATCCGCTGGGCGTTAAGGGCGCCGGCGAAACCGGCACGGTCGGCGCGCCGGCGGCGGTGATGAACGCGATCACCGATGCGCTTCGAAGCAAGGGCGCGGGCGCAGTCGACATGCCGGCGACCCCGGAAAAAGTCTGGCGGGCGCTGAACGCGGCCTAACGTGCCCTAACGTGCCCAGCCCGGCTGGGGATGGCCGGGCCTGCCCGGCGTAGCCCCTTCGGCGAAGCCGGGTCGGCCAGCCGGGCGTCTGTCCAGGCACCGCGCTATCTGTGATTCCCGCCAGCCACCTCAGCCCAAAACCGTTTCGACGATCTTGCGGTATTCCTCATCCGTCGGCAGCACCGGCGCCGCCGCGTTGAAATGGCTGTCGATGGTAACCTGCGTCAGGGTGTCGATATCGGAGCCGTCATAGCCCATCTCGCGTACGCTCGCAGGCATGCCGATGCGTTCGTTCAAGGCTTCGATGCCGGTGGCGATATCGGTGCCATCGTCCAGCCCCATGGCCGCATGGATAAGGGTCAGCTTCTCGTTCAGATGGTCTTCGTAAAAGCGCATGACGGTCGGCGCCGACACGGTCACCAGGGTGCCGTGATGCAATGGGGAATCGCCGAAGGCGTTGGCCAGGGCGTGCATGGGTCCTAAGCCCATATAGATGGCCATGCCGCCTTCCAGCGCTGCCATCTGCATTTCCGAGCGCGCCTCGATATCATCGCCGTCGGCGACGGCGCGCTCGATAAAGGCGGCAACGCGCCAGATGGCGTCGAGGGCGATGGCCTCCACCGGCGGGTTGAACTGGTTGGACAGGAACCCCTCGATGGCGTGGCCGAGGGCGTCCATGCCGGTGGCCGCGGTCAGGCGGGGCGGCAGGGTCAGGGTCAGTTCCGGATCGCAAATGGCGCAGTCCGGCTTCACATGGACCGAGCGGATGCCGAGGCTATGGGCGTTGGTGTCCGGGTGAATGCCGCCGCCGAATGTAATCTCGGCGCCGGTTCCCGCGGTCGTCGGGATGGTGATGTAGGGGGCCACGTTTTTGGTGATCTTGCTGGCGTCCAGCAGGTAATCGATGATTGGGCCGTCATGGGTGGCGGCGACGCGCAGCGCTTTGCCCGAATCCAGGACCGAGCCGCCGCCGAGCGCAACGATGCCGTCGCAATCATTGGCCTTGTAAACCTCCAGCGCGGCAACGACGCCGGCGATGGTCGGGTTTTCCGGTATGTCGTCGAACAAGGCGAAATCGTTGCGCCCGTCCAGGGCATTGCGCACAAAATCCAGGACGCCATGTTCGACCAGACCCTTGTCGGTGATGATCAAGGGCCGCTTGATGCCGAGTGCTTCGAGCTCTTCCGGCAGTGATTTAACGGCGCCGAATTCGAAGACGATCTTGGGGAAACCGTGCATGATGGTCATGGCTTTTGCCTCTTAAACTATAGGATGGGTGTGATTATTCGGCGGCCTCTCGGGCGGACGGCGCATCGAAGGCGGCGCGCAAACTGGCCAGATCCTTGTTCGCGGCGTCCATGTTGGCGCGCTTGATATGACCGAAGCCGCGAACCTGATCGTAATTGCAGACCAGCGCCAGGGCGGCATCGTAATTGGCGGACGAAAGCTGGCCGGTAATATCGTCGATCAAGGCTTCAAACTGATCCCGCAAATCTCGCTCGGCGCGGCGCTCGGCCAGCACACCGAAGGGATCGAAGAGCGATCCGCGCAGGAATTTGAGCCCGGCCAGCAACTTGAAGACCGGCAATATCCAGGGCCCGAATTGCATTTTTCGGGGGTTGCCGGAAACCGGATCGGTGGGCGCGAACAAGGGCGGCGCCAGATGATAGCCGAGGCGGATATCGCCGGAAAAGCGGGCCCGCAGCTGGTCCTGAAAGCGGCCATCGGTAAACAGGCGGGCCACCTCATATTCGTCCTTATAGGCCATCAGACGGTAAAGATTGCGCGCAGCCGCCCGGCTCAGTTCGTCTCGCCCAAGTGCCGCCGCGTCAATTCGTTCCTGCAACTTTTGCATGCGCACCAGATACCGGGCTTTGTAGGCCTGGTTTTGATAGGCCAGCAATTGGTTGCCATTATCGGCGATGAAATCGTCCAGGCTGGGCTCGGCTTCGCTCCGGTCATTGGTGGCGCCGGCCAATTGATCAATGCGATCCGGATCGGCGGCGGCCACCCGGCCCCAGGCGAAGGCGGTCAGGTTATCTTCGACGGCGACCCCGTTGAGGGCAATGGCGGCGGCGATGGAGGCGCGCGTGATCGGCAACAGCCCTTTCTGGTAGGCGTAGCCGAGCAGCAGAATATTGGCGCTGATGGCGTCCCCCATGAGACCGACGGCGATGCGCGTGGCATTGAGGAAATCAACCGCATCCTCGCCCAGCTTGGCGCCGATGACGTTGGTGTAACCGTCCGCGTTCAAATCCATGTCCGGGTTTTCGGCAAAGGCGGCCAGCGGCACCATGTGATCGTTGATGACGGCGCGGGTTGTCTCGCCGTGCATGGCGGTAATGGCATCGCGGCCTGCGGCCACCACCATATCGAAGCCGATCACCAGGTCGGCGCCGCCGGTGCCGATGCGCGTGCCGGACGCGGCTTCGGGGCTCCGGGTGAGGCGTATATGGCTCATCACCGCGCCGTTCTTTTGCGATACGCCAGTCTGGTCGAGGACGCTGCATCCCAACCCGTCGAGATGGGCGGCGGTGCCCAAAAGGGCGCCGGCGGTGATCACCCCGGTGCCGCCGATGCCGGTCAAAAGAATGGCATAGGCACCGTCCAATGGCGCTGCTTCGGGTTCGGGCAGATTTGCCGCTGGATCAACGTCCGACGGCGCCGCGCCTTCGGCCCGGCGCAATTCGCTGCCATAGACGGAAACGAAGCTGGGGCAAAACCCTTCGGCGCAGGAATAGTCTTTGTTGCAGCTCGACTGATCGATGGCGCGCTTGCGGCCAAGGGATGTTTCCACCGGCAACACGGCGACGCAGTTGGACGTGGCGCTGCAATCGCCGCAGCCCTCGCACACGGCCTGGTTGATAAACACACGCCGATCCGGATCAATCATGCGGCCGCGCTTGCGCCGTCTCCGTTTTTCGGCGGCGCAGGTCTGGTCATAGACAATGGCGGTGACACCGGGGATATCCCGAAATTCAATTTGCAGCCGCTCCAACTCCCGGCGGTGATGGATTTTGGCCCCCGGCGCCCAGGTGACCGAGCCCGAATATTTGTCCGGCTCGTCGGTGACCACGGCGATGCGCTTGACCCCTTCGGCCCACAATTGGTGGGTGATGTCCCAGGGCATCAGGTCGCCGTCCAGCGGCTGGCCGCCGGTGAGGGCGACGGCGTCGTTATAGAGAATTTTGTAGGTGATGTTCACCTTCGCCGCGATCGCCGCGCGGATCGCCATATAGCCGGAATGGAAGTAGGTGCCGTCGCCAATATTCTGGAACATGTGCTTGGCCGTGGTGAACGGCGCTTGGCCGATCCAGGTGCCGCCTTCGCCGCCCATATGGGTATAGGCGCCGGCCTTCCGGTCCATATGGATGGCCAGGGTGTGACAGCCGATGCCGGATAAAGCGCGGCTGCCTTCCGGCAACTTGGTCGACGTGTTGTGCGGGCAGCCGGCGCAGAACCAGGGCGTCCGTTCCGGCGGCGATTTCGGCAGATTGCTGGCCCGCGTGCCCGTCGATAGATGTTCGGCGGCGGCGCGTAGGCACGTCTCGCCATTTTCATCCAGGAAGCGCCCGGCAATGATTTGCGCCACCATGGTGCCCGACAATTCGCCGTGGGCAGGCACCAGGGCGGCGCCGTCCGCATCGGTCTTGCCGGTCAGGCGCGGGCGCGCATCGCCGTCCAATTCATACAAGGCGCGGGCCAGTTGATCCTCGATCAGGTTGCGCTTTTCCTCGATCACCAGAACCTCATCGAAGCCCGCCGCCCATTCCCGAATGCAAGTTGGCTCCAGCGGCCAGGTGAGGGCCGGCTTGAACACCGAAATGCCGAGATCGCTACGCGCTTGGTCGGACAAACCCAGTTCCTCGAACGCCTGGCAGACATCCAGCCAGGCCTTGCCGGCGGCGACGATGCCAAGCCGTTTCGCGGTCGCCGGATGGGTTTCCCGGTCGAGCTTGTTGGCGGCGACGAAGGCCTGCACGGCTTTCAGTTTCACCCCGATCATGCGGGCTTCCTGAGCCTTCGGCGCGTCCGGCCAGCGAATATGAACGCCGTCTTCGGGGAATGGAAAATCTTGCGGAATGATCGGCTTCACCCGGCCCGCATCGATGCCGATGGAGGCGCCGCTTTCGACGATATCGTTGACGCATTTCATGCCTGTCCAGGCGCCGGAAAAGCGCGACATGGCAAATCCATAGAGCCCGTAATCGATAAATTCCTGCACCGAGGCGGGATAAAGGATCGGGATCATGGCCGCCACCAGGGCTTGCTCGGATTGGTGTGCGGTGGTCGAGGAAACGGCGCCATGGTCGTCGCCGGCCAGGACCAGAACGCCGCCGTTAGGCGCCGTGCCCGCGTAATTGCCGTGCTTGAAGGCATCGCCGGAGCGATCAACGCCGGGGCCCTTGCCGTACCAGATGGCAAACACGCCGTCATAGTTGGCCGGCTCAACCATGCCGGTTTGCTGGCTGCCCCAGCAGGCGGTGGCCGCCATGTCTTCGTTGACGCCGGGCTGAAACTTGATGTGGTGCGCTTCGAGATAAGACGCTGCTCGCCAGAGCGCCGTGTCATAACCGCCCAGCGGTGAGCCCCGATAGCCCGATATATAGCCCGCCGTGTTGAGCCCGCGCGCCACATCCATCTGGCGCTGCATCATGGGCAGCCGGGCGAGGGCTTGGGAGCCGGTGATATAGACGCGCCCCGATGTGGCCGTATATTTGGTATCGAGGGTCAGCGGCGCCAATTCAGGGGCTGCATCGGCGACGTCCGGCACGGCGTTGCTACCGCCCGCCTTCCGGGATCAGGATCAGCTCGATCAGGACGCCGTCGGGATCATCGAAAAACAACTGGCGGAGGGTCGAGCCGGCCACCTCGTTGACGCGGTATTTGATGTCGCATTCGTCAAGGCGGGCGCGGGCTTCGTCGAAGTCGCTGATCTCCATGGCGAAATGGGACATGGCCGCGTCTTTGGAGCCGGTCAGCAAGGCGTTGTCCGGTTGCGTCGTGATGATGTGGACGATGGGCAAATCGTCCACATACATCCAATGGCCCGGGCGGTCGAACTCCGGCCGGCGGCCGCGGCGGAGGCCCAGAACCTGTTCATAAAATTCGGCCGAACGATCCACATCGTCGGTTTCGATATTGACGTGATCGAGGGTTTTAATCTGCATTGTCGTTGCCTCCCATTTGGCGCCAGCTTGGGCCTGGCCTGGATAGTAACATCGGATAGCCGGGCTTGGACAGACCGGGAATTGGGCGAACAATTATCGGATTGACATCGCCGGCGCCGCGGCTTTGACTCGGGCCCTGATTTTGGGGACGGAAATGAGGAGGTGCCATCATGGCGAAAGACGGAAAAGTCATCATCACCTGCGCGGTCACCGGCTCGATCCATACGCCGACCATGTCGGAGTACCTGCCGATCACGCCCAACGAAATCGCCGAGGGCGCCATCGCCGCCGCCGAAGCCGGCGCTTCGATTCTGCATTTGCACGCGCGCAACCCGGACGACGGCTCGCCGACGCCGGACCCGGACGTGTTCATGGAATTCCTGCCGCGCATCAAACAATCCACCGACGCCGTTGTGAATATCACCACCGGCGGCGGCCACGGCATGACCTTGGAAGAACGCTGCGCCGGCGCGCTCCGCGCCTCGCCGGAAATGACCTCGCTCAATATGGGCTCGATGAATTTCGGTCTTTATCCGATCCTCGATAAACCCTTCGATTGGAAATATGAGTGGGAGCCGAAATATCTGGAGATGACCCGGGACTTTATCTTCCGCAACACCTTCAAGGATATCGAATGGGTGCTGAAGGAGCTCGGCGAGGGCCATGGCGTGCGCTTCGAATTTGAATGCTACGATATGGGGCATCTTTACAATCTGGCCCACTTCGTTGATCGCGGCTTGGTCAAACCGCCGTTCTTTGTGCAGACCATTTTCGGCATTCTCGGCGGCATTGGCGCCGACATCGAAAACCTGGCCCATATGCGCCGCATCGCCAACAAATTGTTCGGCGAGGAAAATTACGAATGGTCGATCCTGGCGGCCGGGCGCCATCAGATGAGCTTCGTGACCACCGGCGCCATTATGGGTGGAAATGTGCGGGTCGGGCTGGAAGACAGCCTCTATCTGGGCAAGGGCCAGTTGGCCAAATCGAACGCCGAACAGGTGGCCAAGATCCGCCGCATCATCGAGGATTTATCCCTCGAAGTGGCAACCCCGGCCGAGGCCCGCGAACGCCTGGCGTTGAAGGGCGGCGATCAGGTCGCGTTCTAGGGCGCGAGCCCAGCCCGGCTGGGGATGGCAGGGCCCGGCCTTCGTAGCCGAAGTGGCTACTTCGGCGGAGTAGGCTCGGCCAGCCGGGCGTCGATCTTGGCGCCGGTCTATGTAGAACAGGCGGCCGCCGCCACTTTAAATCCGTGCGTGTATTGCAGGAATAATTACGTGCGACATCGTCCGGCAC
>CAUZTZ010000248.1:0-6661 GCA_963582805.1 Alphaproteobacteria bacterium | reverse complement strand
CCAGGAACAGCCACAAGATGGCGCTTCGCCCCTCGGCCTGATCACCGCGCAATACCGCGAGGGCAATTGAGGCAGCGCCGATATAGAGCAATCCGATTGCCGGCCAGGGATTGCCGCTGCCCGCCCCCAGCCAGCCGAACCCGATCAGGCCCAGCGCACCGATACCCAATATTGTCCAGGCAAGGGGGATTTGTTCGAACGAATACAAGACCAAAACCGCCGTGAACAGGCACAACGCCGCATAGCCGAGCCGCTCCGAATGGCCGCCCGCCGCAATTCGGCACCACTCGAACACGGCCGCAAGACCGGCGATCAACAAGAGGATGTTAAAATAGGGCGCACCGATCCAAATCGCCGCCAGCACGGGCGGGACCAAAATCACACTCGACACCAAACGGCGTATCATCGCAAATCCAGATTAAACCTGAGCGCCATCAGGCGGTCGCACCAAAGCGTCTTTCACGGCGTTGATACTCGTTGATCGCCATCAGGAAATCTTTTTCCGAGAAATCCGGCCACAGGGTTTCCAGAAACACCAGCTCCGAATAAGCGATTTGCCACAACAGAAAGTTGCTGATGCGCTGCTCGCCGGACGTGCGGATCAGCAAATCCGGATCGGGAATATCGGCGGTTTCCAAATGGGCTTCGAGGACGCATTCATCGATGGCGCCACTCGTCAATTGCCCGGCCTCGACTTTTTCGGCAATTTTGCGGATCGCCGAGATAATTTCCGAGCGGCCGCCATAGCTCAACGCAACGATCAAATCCAATTTGTCGTTGCCGGCGGTGGTCGCCTCGCCTTCTTCGATCAGCTTGACGATGTCATCGCTCAAATCTTCGCGGTCGCCAATGACGCGCAAGCGGACGCCGTTCTTGTGTAAATCAGCAATCTCCGACAACAAATAGCGGCGCAACAAGCCCATCAGATCTTCGACCTCGCGCACCGGACGTTTCCAATTTTCCGACGAAAAGGAATAGAGGGTCAGATAGCGGACGCCGAATTTTACCGAACATTCGACGGCGGTGCGCACCGATTGGGCGCCGCGCCGGTGGCCTTCGATGCGCGGCAAGCCACGCGCCTGCGCCCAGCGCCCATTGCCATCCATGATGATGGCCACATGGTTCGGCGAATGGCCGGTATCGGTAAGAGAAGGCGCCAAGCTCATGGGTAATCCTAAACTTGCAAAATTTCCTGTTCTTTTTTCGCCAGCGTGTCATCCATGCCGGTAACAAACTCATCGGTAACATCTTGAATTTCTTGACTATAATCCCGCAACTCGTCCTGGGATATGTCACCGGATTTCTCCGCTTTCTTCAATTCGTCCAAGCTATGGCGGCGAACATTGCGCACCGCGACCTTGGCTTCTTCGGCATAGCGCCCGGCGATCTTGGTAATCTCGACGCGGCGCTCTTCCGACAAAGGCGGGATCGGCACGCGGACCAATTGGCCATCGTTGGATGGGTTGAGGCCGAGATCCGATTCGCGGATCGATTTTTCCACCGACGTGACCAGCCCCTTGTCCCACACCTGGACGGTCAGCATGCGCGGTTCCGGAACGCCGATGGTGCCGACCTGGTTCATGGGCATCGGCTGGCCGTAGGCTTCGACGGTCAGCGGCTCCAACAGGCTGGCGGCAGCGCGCCCGGTGCGCAGGCCGCCGAATTCCTTGTGCAGCACTTCAGCTGCGCCTTCCATGCGCCGCCGAATATCTTTCTTGATCGCTTCGAATTCCATGGTTATGCCTCCGCCGCTTCCCTAATTATGGTCGATTTTCCGCCGCCGGTCACCACCTCGGCAAAGGCGCCCGGCGTCTGGATCGAGAATACCAGTATAGGAATGTCGTTTTCACGAGACAATGATATTGCGGCCGCATCCATAACCCGTAAATCTTCGGTCAAAACGTCCTTGTAGGTCAATGATGTGTAACGCGTCGCGTCTGGATTTGTTTTCGGATCGGCGCTGTAAACCCCATCCACCTGGGTGCCCTTGAACAAGGCGTCGCAATTCATTTCGGCGGCGCGAAGGGCAGCGGCGGTGTCGGTGGTAAAGAACGGATTGCCGGTGCCGGCGGCGAAAATGACCACCCGTCCCTTTTCCATATGGCGGATCGCCCGGCGGCGGATATAAGGCTCGCACACGGTTTGCATTGGGATCGCCGACAAAACCCGGGTGGCAACGCCCAGCCGTTCCAGCACCGATTGCATGCCGAGCGCATTGATCACCGTCGCCAGCATGCCCATATGATCGGCGCTGGACCGTTCCAGGCCGCTGGCGACACCGGCGAGGCCACGAAAAATATTGCCGCCGCCGATCACCAGGCACACCTCGGTGCCTTTATCGAGGACGCCCTTGATCTCGCCGGCGATGCGCTCCATGGCGCCGCTTTCCAGGCCGAAATCCTGGCCTCCCATGAGGCCTTCACCCGAAATTTTCAGGAGGACGCGCTGATAAATTGGGTTGTCTGCCATCAAAATTCAGATTCAATTCTGCCGCGGCGGGCGTTTCGGGTACAGCCAAGCCGCAAAGCCAAGCCGCAACAAGGCAACGATCAACGGGGAGTGTAAATCAATTCGCGGCCCGTTGTGTTAAAATAGAAGTGAGCCGCCGAAATCAAATTATTGGGCATAGTGCCAAGGGCTTAGCCACCGGCGGCGGCAGCAACTTCGGCGGCGAAGTCTTCTTCTTTCTTCTCCACCCCTTCGCCAAGGGCGAATCGGCAAAAACCCTTGACCGTGATGGCGGCGCCCAATTCCTTGGCGGCGGCTTCGACGGCTTGGCTGACCTTGGATTCACCATCGATGACGAAGGTCTGATCCATCAGGCAAATCTCCTCGTAAAACTTGCGCAAACGGCCTTCGACCATTTTTTCGATGATCTCTTCCGGCTTGCCCGATTCGCGCGCCTGTTCGGAAAGGACATTACGCTCGCGCTCCAACTCCGCCGGATCCACATCGGCCTGGCTGAGGGCGGTCGGGCTGGACGCGGCCACATGCATGGCCAGTTGTTTGCCGAAGGCTTCAAGCTGAGCCGCATCGCCATCAGATTCGAGGGCAACCAGAACACCGATCTTGCCGAGGCCCGTGCTCAGCGCGTTGTGCATGTAGGTGGCGACAACGCCCTTGTCGACGCTAAGCTGGGCGGAACGGCGCAAATCCATATTCTCGCCAATAGTCGCGATCATGGCGGTAATGGTCTCGCCCACATTGCGATCGCCGTCTGGGTAGGCGGCACTTTTCAGCGCCTCCACATCGCCCGAACCGCTAAGCGCGATGCCGGTTACGGTCTCGACCAAGCTTTGAAAGGTTTCGTTGCGGGCGACAAAATCGGTTTCCGCATTGATCTCCACCAGGGCGCCCTTGCCGCCTTCGGAGGCAACGCCGATCAAACCTTCGGAAGCCGCGCGTCCGGCCTTTTTGGCCGCTGCCGCCAGGCCTTGGGTGCGCAGCCAATCCACCGATGCTTCCAGATCGCCATCATTTTCGGACAGCGCCTTTTTGCAATCCATCATGCCGACGCCGGTTTTTTCGCGCAGTTCTTTTACGAGTGCCGCCGTAATTTCTGCCATCTTGTCCTCTTAAATTCTTCGCCAAATTCGCATGGACCGGTCCGCGCTTTAGCTCGGCGCCGGCTGTTCGCCCTCGGCCGGCGGCGCGGCCTCGGCTTCCGCCGGTGCTTCCGCGGTCGCTTCGGGCGCGGCTTCAGGCGCCGCTTCGGCCGGCGCTTCGGCAGGCAAATTTTCCTCGACCACCTGTTCCATCTCGCCGATATCGGCGCCGCTGGCGACAATCTCCTGCTGGATGCCGGACAAAACGGCGCCCGAGATCAGATCGCAATAGAGATTGATAGCGCGTATAGAATCATCATTGCCGGGAACCGGAAATTCGATGCCGTCCGGATCGGTGTTCGAATCGAGCACCGCAATCACCGGAATGCCCAGCTTATTGGCTTCGGCCACGGCGATCGATTCCTTGTTGCGATCGATCACGAACATCAAATCGGGAATGCCGCCGATTTCCTTGATACCGCCCAGAGCCCGGTCGAGCTTGTCCCGCTGGCGGGTCAGTTTCAGCAATTCTTTCTTGGTCAGGCCGAGATTTTCCTCCGAATCCTCGGCGCCAAGCTGTTCTTCCAGGCTTTTCAACTGGCGGATCGAATTGGAAATGGTTTTCCAGTTGGTCAGCATGCCGCCGAGCCAGCGGTGGTTGACGTAATACTGGCCGCATTTTATGGCCGCGTCGGCGATCGGCTGGCTGGCCTGGCGCTTGGTGCCCACGAACAACACCCGGCCGCCGCCGGAAACGATGTCGTAGACGGTCTGCATCGCCTGATACAGCATGGGAACGGTTTGTTGCAGATCGAGGATATGAACGCCCTGGCGTACGCCGAAGATGTATTGCTCCATCTTCGGGTTCCAGCGGCGGGTAACGTGTCCGAAATGAACGCCGGCTTCCAAGAGCTGGCGCATGGTAAAGGTTGGCAGTGCCATGGTAGGTTCCTTCTCCGGTTTAACCTCCGCGGGGCGTGGTCCCAAAAGGAACACCGGATCGACCGTCGGCGAATTTGCGCCGGGGCCGTATGCCCGCGTGTGGATTTAAGGGCGGCTTTGTAGGCTTATGATCGGATTATGGCAAGGTTTTTCGATAAAAAACCTGTCATGTAAAAATAAAAAGGAAGCGGGGAATACCATGGTCCACAATATCAGAATTTACAGCGGCCTCATTCTGCTATTTTTTGTCACGTTTCATCTGTTGAATTTATCCCTCGGGCTCATATCGTTCGACGTGATGAATGCGGCCCGCGCCGTTACGATCGAGCCGTGGCGCACCCTGCCCGGCACCATTATTCTTGGCGGCGCCTTGTTGGCGCATGCGCTGATGGCGCTCTGGTCCCTGTTCCATAGGCATAATTTTCGGCTTAAAGCCTGGGAAGCGACGCAAATCATCTTGGGCCTGATGCTGCCGTTGTTGATGACCAGCCATGTGGTAGCGGCGCGCGGCCTTTTGGAATTCAAGGGCGTCCAGTTCAACTACGAGCTGGAATTCCTGGCCCTTTGGGTGTTTCTGCCCGAATTTGCCGTCGCCCAGGCCATCGGCCTGCTAATGGTGTAGATCCACGGATGCATTGGTTTTCACACCTGGCTGCGCCTCAAATCCTGGTACGCCGCGTTGGAAACCTATTTCTTTGCGTTCGCCCTCCTGTTGCCGGGGATCGCGCTGGCGTCTTATGTCTCGACCGGTGTCAAAGTGCTGGGCCTCGCCAAAGACCAGAAATGGATCGGCACCGTGCTCACCCAAACCAAGTACGCTCCCCCGCATACTGATTGGGTGTTCAATATCACCTATTGGATTTCCGGTATCTGGCTCGGCATCATCGCGGTGATCCTGATTGTCCGGGCGATCCGCAACGCGGTCATTAAAAAACGCAAATCGGTAAAGCTCTACTACAAGCATTTTCGCGACAGCCAGGTGTTCGATATCCCGCCCGGCTGGTCGGTATTGGAAGCCTTGCGCGCGTCCGGCATCCGGCACGCATCGGTTTGCGGCGGGCGCGGGCGCTGCACCACCTGCCGGGTCAAGGTGGGCGAAGGCATGGAACATCTGGTCCAGCCGAACGCCACCGAGCTTAGCGTCCTCAAGCGCATTTCGGCGCCCGGCGACGTGCGCCTCGCCTGCCAGTTACACCCCTTGGTTTCGTTGGAGATCACGCCCCTGTTGCCGGCCACGGCGGGTCCCGTGGACGGGCTGTCCGGGCCCGGCTATGTGCAGGGGCAAGAACGCAAAGTGGTGATCATGTTCATCGATATCCGCGAATCCACCAAGCTGGCCGAGCACAAGCTGCCCTTCGACGTGGTCTTTATCTTGAACCAATTTTTCTCGGAGATGGCCGACACGTTGGAAGACACCGGCGGCCACTATGCTCAGTTCAACGGCGACGGGCTGATGGCGCTTTATGGATTGGACTGCGATTTGCAAGAGGCATCGGTGCAGGCATTGCAAGGCGTCCAGCAGATGATGCGCCGCCTGGATATTCTCAACCAAAGGCTCAGCGTTGAATTGCACCAACCCTTGCGCATGGGCATTGGCCTGCATTGCGGCGACGCCATCGTCGGCCAGATGGGTCCGCCGAAAACGCCGATCATCACGGCGCTAGGCGACAATGTGAATATCGCGGCGCGCCTGGAAGCCATGACCAAGGAGTTCGGCGTCCAGGTGGTGGTGTCATCGGATACGGCGAAGCCGCCGAAGTCGATTTCTCCGCCTACCCGCATCACGATGTGGACGTACGCGGCCGCGAAACCCAGATTGGCGTCTATGCGGTGGAAGACCCGAAATCGATTCCGGTGCCGGCGATTTGAGCAGTTTGACACACGACGATTACATCTAATCGCGGATAAGGGCAGCGCGTATTCCGACCGAATTTCGAATAATTTATTGCCAATCGAATTTGCTATTATTAGGATATATTTTTATTAATATCGCAATCGATGGGGCTAGAGGCGATGCTACAAGTCAACGGCAAAATTGTAATCTTTGCTCTTGCGCTCATTGGCCTCGCGGCTTGCTCGGCTTTCACCAGCCAAAATGAACATTTTACACAGCAGGAACGTGACAGGGGACAATCGAGCCAGAAGTATTCAGGAGCCTTTATCGCATCCACCAA
>CAUZTZ010000247.1:0-6670 GCA_963582805.1 Alphaproteobacteria bacterium | reverse complement strand
GACGATCTTAAAGGTTTGAAGATGCGCATTCCGGGCCTTGGCGGTGACGTCATGGCCAAGTTGGGCGCCTCTCCTGTCTCGCTTCCCGGCGGTCAGATTTATGAAAATCTGGTGTCCGGCGCCATCGACGCCACCGAATGGGTGGGCCCCTGGAACGACCGCTTCATGAAGTTCTATGAAGCCGCCAAGTTCTACTATTTCCCGGGCATGCACGAGCCGGGCTCGATGCTGTCCTTTGGCATGAATGCCAGCTTCTGGGGCAAACTTTCGAAGTCCGATCAGGCGACGATCGAAGCAGCCGCCGCCATGGAAAATGACGTGATGATGGCCGAGTATAACGCCAAAAATGGTGAAGCCCTCGCCGATCTGGTCAAAAATCAGGGCGTCAAGCTGCGCCAGTTCAATGACGATATCTACGACAGCTTCGGCGAAGCCGCGAACGAGGTTTTCGAAACGGTCCGCGCGCATTCGCCTCTGGCCAACAAAATCCATCAGAGCTTCTTGAAATCCCGGGCCGCTCTCGGCGCATGGTCGAAGATTTCCGATCAGGCCTACGTGGCCCAGCGTAACCGCGTTCTCGGCGTCTAAGCACACCGTCTTTCGGTTTATGGTTAAACGGAGCCTTCGGGCTCCGTTTTCCACATTGACCGCGAATTTTTTTGGATTGCCGCCAGCCGCCAACGGTGGCCAAGTACAGGAAAATTGATGACCGCTGAGACCGTCGGCAAAGGCAGGCTCCAATTTATTCAGGCGTTGCGAATTTGCGCCCTGTCCAGCGCTATCCTCGGCATCGTCTTCATCGCCAATAATATCCTGATCTTCTGGTTCGGCTGGCCCGGTCCCAGCAATTTGTTCGCCGATTTGGGCTGGTTTGCGCTGGAGCCGCTCCGCAATCCGTTGGCGGGCAGCGCCGCCACGCGCGGATGGGTTCAGCTGGTATTTTATATTCTTCCCGTAGCGATCATTGCCTATTTGGTGGTGCGCTCCGCCGCCCCCAGCCTGAAAGCCGATGCCGAGCGTATGACCCGGCTGGCCGCCTATATTATCCGGGTGGCCTTCTGGGCGGTTCTGTTTATCGGCGTCATCGACGCCGCCATATCGTTCCTCCGAGTGGAAAATCTGTTGCCCGGCGTGGTCGGGCCTGCGCTTGCCAAGGATCTTGGCCGCGCCGTATTTCGCGGCGCCTATGTTCATTACCCCTTGATCGGCGTGGCCATATTTGTCGGATTGTTCGTCCGCTCCCTGGGCTTCACCTGGTTGGCACTGCTGATCGTTGTTGCCGAGTTGCTGATCGTCATCCTGCGTTTCATTTATTCCTACGAGCAGGCTTTCCTCGGCGATCTGGTGCGTTTTTGGTATGCCGGGCTGTTCCTGTTCGCCAGCGCCTACACCCTTATTCAAGAAGAGCATGTCCGCGTCGATATCCTGTTCACGAATTTTTCGCCGCGCGGCAAAGCCTGGTCCAATATCGTCGGCACGCTGCTTTTTGGAATCCCGGTTTGCTGGATAATCCTGACCCGTGGCATGTGGGACAAAACCAGCTCCATCAACGCGCCGCTCCTTTCTTACGAGGTGACCCAGGCGGGTTTCGGCATGTACGTCAAATACCTGATGGCCGGCTTCCTTCTGGTTTATGCCTTGAGCATGCTGATCCAGTTCTGTGGATATTTTCTCGGCAATGTCGGCGTTTTGCTCGAGGGCGAGCCGGAGCACAACGCCGAGCCCAGCGGACATCATTCCGTGTAGCGCTGAGGCCCGGAAAGACACAAACCCATGGAACTCTTTTTCCTCGCCCTTCTGATCCTCACCCTGATGGCCGCCCTTGGTTCCGGCTATCCGGTGGCCTTCGCATTGCCCGGCTCGGCCATCATCACCATCCTGACGGCGGCCACCGCCGGCTACCTGTTCGCCGGCGACACCGGCGCCTATTTCGCCCAGGGCAATCCGGTCCAATGGTTGAACGCCGCCGTCACCAATTTCCGCGGCATCTATTTCGAGGTGGAGCGCGACACCCTGATCGCCATTCCGCTGTTTGTCTTTATGGGCATCATGCTGCAACGCTCCAAGATCGCCGAGGATTTGCTGATCGCCATGGCCCAGCTGTTCGGGCCGGTCCCAGGCGGGCTCGGAATATCGGTGGTTTTCGTCGGCGCATTGCTGGCCGCCACCACCGGCATCGTTGGCGCGACGGTGATCGCCATGGGCCTGATTTCGCTGCCGGTGATGCTGCGCAACAAATATGATGTGCCGCTGACCACCGGCATTATCTCGGCATCGGGAACCCTCGGCCAGATCATCCCGCCTTCGATTGTGCTGATCATCCTGGCCGATCAATTGTCGAGCGCCACCGACCGGGCCGCCACCATACGCAAAGCCGAATTCAAGGATGCCACGGGATTGTCGAGCCTGCCGACCGAGTTCGATCTGACATCGACCAGTGCCGGCGAAATGTTCATGGGGGCCTTGCTGCCGGGTCTGGTGCTGGTCGGATTGTATATGCTCTACATCCTCGCGGTCGCGATCTTGAAAAAAGGTTCGGCGCCGCCGGTGAATTACGACGGCAAGTACGATGCCAAATTTTTCCGCCGCGTGGGGCTGGTGCTGATCCCGCCCCTGGCCTTGATCATGGCCGTTCTCGGCTCGATCGTGCTCGGCATTGCGACCGTCAACCAGGCCGGCGCCATCGGCGCCGTCGGCGCTATGATCATGGGCGGCTATCGTCTCATGGATGGCAAAAAGGGCGCCTACTATCCGGCTCTTCTTTGCTTCGCCTCGCTCGGCGCATTGGCTTGGCTGGTCAGCAATTTCGATATCAACGTCAAATTGATCAAAGATGGCGAGGATGCCGCCGTTATCGCGGCTGCCACCGTCGCCGTTTTCTTCCTGCTGGTGTCGATATTCTGGAGCGGCCTTCGCGTCTACCGGGTTGAGAACACGCTCTCCCAGGTCATGGTCGAAACGGCCAAGACCACATCGCTGGTTTTCATTATCCTTTTGGGAGCGGCCATGCTGACGGCGGCGTTTCGCGCCTTCGGCGGTGAAGATCTGGTGCGCGGCTTCCTTTTGGATTTGCCCGGCGGTTTTATCATCAAATTTGTCGTCGTCATGGCGGTTATGTTTGTTCTCGGATTTTTTCTCGATTTCATCGAGATTGCGGTCGTTGTTGTACCGATCATCGCGCCGATCCTGCTGGCCGATCCCAGCGCCAATATCACCGCCGTCTGGCTCGGCGTCATGATCGGCGTCAACATCCAAACCTCGTTCCTGACGCCGCCGTTCGGATTTGCGCTTTTCTATTTGCGCGGCGTCGCGCCCAAAAGCGTCCAGACCATCCAGATGTACAAGGGCGTGGTGCCGTTTATTCTTTTGCAGTTGGCCGGCCTGGTTATCGTCGGCCTCTATCCGCCCTTGGTGAATTACTTGCCGAACCGCATCAACCTGACGGCGGAGACAGCGCCGCCGCCGCGCAATCCACGCATACAGGCCTGCGTCGAGCATCGCCTGTTCGCCGATTATGATGCCCATGGGGACGCCTTGCGCGGTCATATTGCGGCGGCCCGCAGCCTTGATATCTCTTATTTGCCCAAGCGCCAGCGCGACGCATTGAGCAAAGCCTTGGCTGCCGCCGGCCAGACCTTCGAAATGGCAGCCAACGTGCGCGCCGCAGGGAGCAAGCTCGATACCTATATCCCCGGCTATCGGCCAATGCACCGCCGTGTACGGAGCTTGGAGGGGAAGGCGCGCCGCATCGGCAAGGATATTGCGGAGCTGGAACAAAACCTTCGCCGCGCCGGGCGGGACAATCAGAATGGCAATGAAGATGCCGACGATCTGCGCCGGGATATCGCGGCCATGAAGGCGGACAGCCAAGCACTGCTCGTCCAGGTGCCGGCGGAGTGGAAAGATGCCCGTAAAAGATATCTCGAAGTGGCCAAGGCCGAACGTAGCGCCCGCCTCAAATACCGGCGCACCGTGGATGGCGCTTATGAGCCGCTTGCCGAGGCGCAGAAGATTATTGCCGGTGTGGATAAACTGTTGCCGCTGCAAAAACCCATCACCGGCCTGCATGCCATTGCCGCCACAAGCCCGCCCAAGGAAGCCGCCCTCGCCATCCGCGAGGTTATGCGCGCCGTTGGCAAGGTTCCGGCTGCCAATTCGATCCGCTCGCGCCTGTCCCGGGCGCGCCGCGCATTGCGCGGGCGCAACGCCGATCGCCAGAAAGCCGCCCAGGAACTGGACAAGGCCCTTGCGGCGTTCGCTGCCGAAGTGGCCTGGCGGTCCCGCGCCAAGCGCCAGCTGCTGGCAGGGCTCAAGGCCTATGACAACGCCATAAAGTCCACCATCGGCCTCCGGCTGCAGGAAAAATTGCCCAAGGATGTGGCCATCGACGTGGCCCTTTGTCGGTCCGTTCACCGGGACATATCGCTCAATTTCTAATGCCGGGGTCATCGGGCCGCGATCAGGGATTGGAAAATTCCGGCCCCGAAGTGTAAGCTTGGCCCCATTGCTGTTACCGGAGGGGGAGTCACAAGGCCCATGACCACGAAAGCCGAAAACAAAATTCTGACGCAAACCGGGCCGGGCACAACCATGGGCGAATTGATGCGCCAATTCTGGATACCGGCGGCCAAATCCTCGGAGCTGGTGGCCGACGGCGATCCGGTGCGCCTCATGCTGCTTTCCGAAAAGCTGATCGCCTTTCGGGATTCGTCTGGCCGTGTCGGCGTTATGGATCACCGCTGCCCGCACCGCTGTGCCTCTTTGTTTTTTGGCCGCAACGAAGAGAACGGCATCCGCTGCGTCTATCACGGCTGGAAATTCGATGTAGACGGCAATTGCCTGGACATGGCCAACGTGCCGCCTACCCAAGACTTCAAACATAAAGTCAAAGCCAAGGCTTACAAGGCCGCCGAGCGCAACGGTCTTGTTTGGGTGTTCATGGGTGATCAGGAGAACGTACCCGGCCTTCCCGAGATCGAATCGACCATGCTGCCCGAGGACGAGGCCGAGATCAGTTTCGTGCTGCGTGAAGCCAACTGGCTGCAAGGCGCCGAGGGCGAGTTCGACACCTCCCATATCGGCTTTTTGCATTTCGGCTCCGTGCAGAAGGCTGAATTTGAAGAAGGCGACGCCAACCGCTTTGCTCTCGCCAACCGGGCGCCGGAATACGAAACCGCGGAAACCGATTACGGCCACGCCTATGCCGCCTACCGTCCGGCGGAAGATGGCGAGACCTATTGGCGGTTCGGTCAGTTCCTGTTTCCGTTCTGGACCATGCCGCCGATTACTGCCATCGACCGCAACATCCTGACCCGCGCCTACGTGCCCATCGACGACGACCATTCGATGATCGTGATTATCGAAAAGAAGGGCGTGATATCGGAACAGGAGCAGAAGGGCGCCGCCCGCAATCCCGGCCATCCCGGCGCCGCCCTGCCATCGGCGTATCTGCCCAACACAACCGATTGGAATGGCCGCTGGCGTTTGGTGGAAAACCGCGCCAACGATTACCTGATCGACCGGGAAATGCAGCGCACCCAGAATTTTTCCGGCATTCTCGGCTTCGTGCTGCAGGACCAGATGGTCACCGAAAGCATGGAGCCGATTGTTGATCGCAGTTGTGAGCATCTCGCTCCTTCCGATATTATGATCACCCGGGTGCGCCGCCAGTTGATGCGCGCCGCCGCCGAATTTGAAGGCACCGGAAAACTGCCGCCCTCGGCGGCCGATCCGGCTCTGTTCGGCGCCGCGCGGGGTGGCTTTTTCGTGGCCAAAGAAAGTGTCGCCTGGCTGGACGCCTACCGGGACCAGATGGCCGCCGTGCCGCTGCGCCTGGAAGGCGAAGAGGCTGCCGAGTAATTTCGGGCGGCGCTTTAGCTGAACTTGTTGGCCTTGGAAAATCCCTTGGGCGGCAGGCGGCCAGATTGGGCGCGCTTGCCTTGCCAGGCCATGAGATCGGTCTCGGTGCGGGTGCGCTCGCCGGTTTTCCACGATAACCCACCGGCCATGCTAAAGGTCTTCACATCGGCCAGCCCGCCGTCCTTGTAGCGCTGCAAAATGACGCCGCGCCCGCGCGTCATTTCCGGCACCTCGTCCAGCGGGAATATCAGCAGCTTGCGATTGTCGCCGATGACCGCCACGGAATCGCCCTCCACGGGTGCGCAGACCACCGCCTCGTCATCACCGGCGCCCACATTGAGCACCTGCTTGCCGCTTTTGGTTTGCGCCACCACGTCGTCGGTCTTGACCCGGAAGCCGCGCCCGGCGCTGGACGCGATCAGCAACGCTTCCCCTGGCCGCCACAAAAACAAGGCGATAATATCATGTTCGTTGCCAAGCTCGATCATGAGGCGGACCGGCTCGCCAAAGCCGCGCCCGCCGGGCAGCTTGTCACAGGACATGGTATAAAAACGCCCGTTGGTGGCGAACATCAAAAGCCTGTCGGTGGTCTCCGCATGGATGGCGAAGCGCTGCTTGTCGCCTTCTTTGTATTTGACCTCGCCGAAGTCTTCCAAATGCCCCTTGGCCGCCTTGATCCAGCCTTTCTCGGAACATAACACAGTCACCGGCTCCTTCTCGATCAAGGCTTCCAGCGGCACGTCCATAATAACCGGCGGCGCGCCGATCACGGTGCGCCGCGCACCGATGGCGTCGTTGCCGCCGAAGGTTT
>CAUZTZ010000246.1:0-6692 GCA_963582805.1 Alphaproteobacteria bacterium | reverse complement strand
AAGGCATCGAAACCTTCTGGGGGCGCAAGCCGTGAGCGAGACCCAGTCCCAACCCAAGAAAATCCGCATCGCCATGGTGTTGTTTCCGGGTCTGACCCAGCTCGATCTGACCGGGCCGTTCGAGGTTCTGAATACCTCGCCATTCACCGAAATCGATGTGTTGTGGCACAGGCTGGAGCCGGTCATTGCCCAAGGCGGGCTGGTCCTGACGCCGACCGCGACATTCGAAGATTACGGCGCGGCGGATGTCCTGTTTGTTCCCGGCGGGCCCGGCGTTTTGGAGGCCATGCAAGATGACGCGCTGCTGGCATTTGTCGCCGCCGCCGCGAAAAACGTGCGCTTCCTGACCTCGGTCTGCACCGGCTCGCTGGTTTTGGCGGCGGCCGGGCTGTTGATCGGCAAGCGCGCCACCTGCCATTGGAGTTCCATCGAATTGCTGGCGCTGATGGGCGCGAGGCCGGTTTCGGAGCGGGTGGTCGAGGACGGCAACATCATCACCGGCGCCGGCGTCACCTCCGGTATTGATTTCGGCCTGACGGTGGCGGCGCGCCTGTTGGGCCAGGACGCCGCCGAGCGTATCCAGCTGTTGCTCGAATATGATCCGGCGCCGCCTTTTCAAAGCGGCTCGCCGGCGCGCGCTTCGGAGGCGACGGTTTCAGGTGTCACGGATATTTTGGCGCCGATCATCGAAAAACGCCGGGACCTGGCGGCGCGCATTGGCCGCGAAAAATTAGGGCTCATGACCTAGCATGACCCGCTATAAACTCATCATCGAATATGACGGCGGCCCGTTCCACGGTTGGCAGCGCCAGGATAACGGCGCATCCGTGCAGCAAGCCCTGGAAGAGGCGGTCGCCGGCTTTTGCGGCGAGGCCGCATTGGTCGAAGGCGCCGGGCGTACCGATGCCGGCGTCCATGCCTTGGGCCAGGTGGCGCATGTGGATATCGAAAAAGACACCGACGGCAGCACCGTTCGCGATGCCTTGAATTTTCACCTGCGCGGGTTGCCGGTGACGGTGCTGGACGCCGAACAAGTGGACGGCGATTTCCACGCCCGCTTTTCCGCCAAGGAGCGCAGCTACCTGTTTCGCATCCTGGATCGCCGTCCGCCGCCCGCCGTCGATCAGGGCCGGGTCTGGTGGGTGCCGGTGGCCTTGGACGCCGGGGCCATGCACGAAGCCGCCCAGACCCTGATCGGCAACCATGATTTTTCCAGCTTCCGCGCCGCCCAGTGCCAGGCCGACAGCCCGGTCAAAACCCTGGATGAATTGCGCGTTGCGCGCGCCGGCGATGAAATTCATATCCAGGCCCGGGCGCGCTCCTTCCTGCATCATCAGGTGCGCAACTTCGCCGGCACATTAAAAATGGTGGGCGAGGGTAAGTGCTCGGCCAAGGACGTAGCCGCCATATTGGCCGCCAGGGATCGTACCCGCGCCGGGCCGACAGCGCCGCCGGAAGGGCTCTATCTGGTGAAGGTGGCCTATTGAGGGTATTCGGTGGGGATGGCGTCTTGTATTTCCGCCGCCGCCGCCAGCATCGAGGCTTCCGCATAGCGCGGCCCGATGATCTGTAACCCTACCGGCAATCCATCCGGGTTCAGCCCCGCCGGAACCGACAGGGCGGGCAGACCCAGAAGCGAGATCACGAAGGTGGGCGCGATCCAATCGATATAGGTCTGCATGGGCGCGCCGTTGATGGTTTCGGGATAATTCTGCTGCCACGGGAATGGCGAGACCGCCGTCACCGGCGTCAGGAGCAGATCAAAGCGGGTGAAATATTCGGCCATAAGCTGCCACAATTTGGTCCGCGTTGCCTCGGCTTTGGCGATATCGGTGGGCGATTGGGCAAGCCCGCTCCGAATATTGCCGGCCAGGTTGTCGCCCATCTCGTCCAGCCGGTCCAGGTTCGCCAGATGCTTGTTGACCATCCATTGGCCGCGCAATGTGGTAAAGGCATCGCGGCCTGCCGATAAGTCCAGGTCAAGCTCTTCCACCTGGTGGCGGGTGAGGGCGCCGGCGGCGGCGCGGCAGGCGGCGGCGATATCGGCTTCGATGCCGACCCCGGAGATATCCTCCACATAGCCGATGCGCAGCGGCGCGGTCTCGGTATCAAATTCCAGGCGCCCATGGCTGCCAACGGGAAAGCCGGCATCGGGTGAGCTGAGGACGCTGAGCGCCAGGGCGACGTCTCCTGCGGTGCGCGCCATGGGGCCTTGAACTTCGAGAAAATCGAAGGGCGTCGGGTTGGGGGCGAAGGGCACCAGGCCGGGCGTCTGGCGAATACCGACGACGCCGCAAAAGGCCGCCGGCAGACGCAGCGAGCCGCCGAGATCAGTGCCGAGGGCGAGCGCGAACATGCCCGCCGCCAGCCCCGCCGCGCCGCCGCCGGTGGAACCGCCCGGCGTCAAATCGGTGTTCCAGGGATTGCGGGTGGCGCCAAACAGGGCGTTGTTGGTGTTGCCGCCGGTGGCAAACTCCGGCGTGTTGGTCTTGCCGACGATAACGCCATCGGCGGCCTTGATGCGCCGAACCGTGAGGGCGTCTTGGTCCGGCACGTTGTCTTTGAACAAGGGCGACGCGTAGGTGGTGCGGATGCCCTTGGTCTCGATAATATCCTTGATGCCGACCGGCACCCCGGCGAGCGCCCCGACCGCATCGCCATTGGCCACCCGCCTGTCGATGTTGCGCGCCTGGTGCATGGCCAAGTCCGCCGCCAATGTGACCATGGCGTTGATGCCGGGATTGGCCTTATCGATGCGCGCCAGATGATCGCTGAGAACGTCTTCGGCGCGCAACTGGCCGGCCGCCACCTGAGCGGCAATTTCGGCGGCAGTCATCATCATCCGTACCGTTTCGGCTTGCCGGCGCTGGGATTGGCCGGCGTCACCGCATCGATGCCGGGGCCGCGGTCGATGATGGCTCGCTCAAGGGGTTGTTGTTTGCGCATTTCGGCGCGCCGGGTTTCGGTTGCGCTTGCATCGATGATCGGCTCGTCGTCGTCGAAGGCGGCAATGACCACGCCGTAATCCTCTAACGCACGCTCCGCCGATACCTTGCCTTGCCAGACATCCATGCGCACCGCGCCCGGGTCCCGGTCCAGCGGGTTGCCCCAGCCGCCGCCGCCGGTGGTGATGACGCGCATCAATTCGCCGCCGGTGATCGGAATTTCGTCTTCCAGCCCGCCCAGTTTGCGGGCCGCGCCCTCGGCATCCACAAAGACGCCAAAGGGCGCCCCGGCGTGCCCGCCATTGACGCCGTAGCAGCCAAGCCGCACCCGGTCGGCGGATACCAGCGTGAAACAACCGGTGAGCGACCGGTACTCCTTTTCATAGCCGAGGCCGCCCCGGAATTCCCCGGCGCCGCCGGAATCGGGGGCCAGGGCCAGCTTTTCGACGCGCAGCGGATAGCGGGTTTCGGTGAACTCGGCCGGCTGGTTGCGGGAATCGGGCACCACGTGGATGGCGTCCGAGCCGTCGGCGTAATAGCGCCCGCCGCCGCCGCCGCCCAATACCTCACGGGACAGAAAATAATCGCCAGCCTGATCATAGCCGTAAAAACCGGTATAGCGGATGGTTTCCTGATCGGCGGGCATCTTGCCGTCCACCGCTTGCGCCAAAACGCCGGCGAACAGCGACAGCATGCGCAGCAAGACGAAGGCGCGGGCGTTGGTGGGCGCCGGGCGTATCGGCGTGATCAGGGTACCTTTTTCGGGGAACACCACCTCGAACAGATCGACGACGCCTTCGTTGCAGGGAATTTCGGCGGCGCGCTCAGGCGTGTCGGCCAGGTTGCGCATGATCGGCGCGATCCATTTGATCAGGAAGCGGCCCTCGGCATAATCGGCGGCCCAGTTTATGGGCCCGACGGCTTGCGCGTCGGTGCCGTTGAAATCGAGGGTGATCTTATCGGCCCGCTTGGTCATGGTAACGGCGATCTTGTGCAAAAGTGGATCGGTGAAGGCGTCGTGCTCGACATAATCCTCGGCGTAGTAGGTTCCGTCGGCGATTTTGGGGAATAGTTCGTTTAAAAATATCTGGCGGGTGCGCTCAAAAATGGCGGCGAAGCAAGTTTCCACCACGTCCTTGCCGAAGCGGGCGAACAACTCGCTCATACGCACCGCGCCCATGATCACCGCTTGCACTTCGGAATCCACATCCGCTTCCAGCATTTCCGGTACGCGGGAATTGCGGCGGATGATCTTGAAGGCTTCTTCGTTGCGCAACCCCCGATCGTAAAGCTTGATCGGCGGGATCATCAGCCCTTCTTCGAACACCGACAAGGCGGTGCCCGGCATCGAGCCCGGCACCTTGCCGCCGATATCGTCGTGATGGCCAAAAACCTGGATATAGGCGACCAAATCGTCATCAAAGAAGGCCGGGATGGTGGAGCACATGTCCGGCAAATGACCGATGGCGCCTTCGGTATCATAGGTGTCGTTCATGAAATAGGCATCGCCGGGCTGCATGGTTTCGGGCGCATAATCCCGGGTCACCGCATCGGGCATCGCCGAATAGGAACGCCCGGTCAGCTTGCGCTGGAAGCGGTCGAACAGGCCGACGCGGAAATCATGCGCCTCGCGGATCATCGGCGAGCGGGCGGTGCGCTCGACCGCGAACTCGATCTCGGCTTCGATGGAGTTCAGCGTGCCCTCGACGATTTGCAGGACAATCGGGTCCACATCGGGGATGCGGGCGCAAATGACCTGGATCTCACGTTGCTCGGCTTCGGTCCACCTCATGGTGCCCTCCCGATATTTAAGATTTGGTGGCCGTCCACTTCTACCGATTGGCCCGGAAACACCACCGTGGTCGAGCCAAACTCCTGGATCACCATGGGGCCGGCGCCGGTCATGCCGGGCCGCAGGTCGGCCCGCTCATAAATGGGCGTATCCAACCAAGCCTCGCCGAAATAGACTTGGCGCGTCTGGGCTGCGCTCGCAAACGGCTGTTCGGTGACCGCCGCCGCCGGCAATTCCGGTTTTTGCACCTTGCCGAGGCCCGATGCGCAGAAATTCACCACCTCGATCTCCTGGGCGCCCCGGTAGCAATAGCCGAAGGTGCGCTCGTGCGCGGCGTGGAAGTTTTCCGCCATGGCGGCCAGCGCCGCATCGGTGATGGCACCGCCGGGCAGATCGACGCGCACCTCCATGGACTGGCCCGCATAGCGCACATCGGCCTGGCGGAGGACCATGATATCGCTTGGCGCGACGCCGTCCCGGGTCAGGGTTTCGGCGGCATCCCGTTCCAGATCGCTGTATATTCCGGCGGCCATTTCAGGGCTCAATTGATCGCCGGAGACAATTTGCGTGAACACATGGTCGGAGCGGTAATCGACCATCAGCAATCCCAGCGCCGACAGATTGCCTGGATTGGGCGGCACCAGACAGGCATCGAGGCCGAGCAATTCCATCACCGCCGGTGACTGCGCCGGGCCGGAGCCGCCGAAAGACGACAGCGCGAATTGGCGGGGATCGATGCCTTGTTCGATGGTCATCTGGCGGATCAGGTTGGCCTGGTTCCAGTTGGCGATTTCAATAATGCCGGCGGCCAGCCGTTCCGGCCCCATATCGCCGCCAAGCTGTTTGCCCAGTTCAGCCATGCCGGCGCGCGCCCGATCCACATCAAGCGCAATGGCGCCGCCGATCAATTGGGCCGGGATGCGCCCCAAGACCGCGTTGGCGTCGGTGATGGTGGGCGCATCGCCGCCGTTCGGATAGCACATGGGCCCCGGCTCGGCGCCGGCGCTTTTGGGGCCGACGCGCAACTGGCCCTCGGCGCCAATCCAGGCGATGGAGCCGCCGCCGGTGCCGACGGTGCGGATATCGATCATCGGCAGGCGCACCGGGAACGGCCCGATGGAGGCATTGGTGGTCACCTGCGGGGCGCCCGCCTGCACCAGGCAGATATCGGTAGACGTGCCGCCGGCGTCCAGGGTGATGATATTATCGCGGCCCGCCAGTCTGGCCATGGCGCTGGCGCCAACGACGCCGGCGGCGGGTCCGGACAAAGCCGTCGCGATGGGCTTGCCGGCCACCTGTTCCGACGACAACACGCCGCCCGACGATTGCATCACCAGGAACGGCATCTGGCTCAAAGTTGGCGGCAATTGGCGCGATATGTCGCCCAGATAGCGGCGCATATGCGGCTTAACGAAGGCATCCACCAGGGTGGTCACGGCGCGCTCATATTCCCGGTATTCAGGCCACACATCGGACGAGATGGAGACCGTCAATTCGGGATATTCCGCTACCAGAATATCGCGCACCCTTTGTTCGTGATCGGCGTTGGCGTAGGAATGGATCAAACACACCCCGACCGAGGAGAGGCCGCGCTTTTTCAAGAGCCGCGCCACTTCGGCGACGCCGCCCTTGTCCAATTCGCGGATTACATTTCCGGTGAAATCCAGGCGCTCGTCCACTTCGAACACCCGGTGCACCGGGACAATGCGGTCCGGCTTCACCCAAAAATAGGAATTGCCGTAGCCTTCCGGCACCGATTGGCGGGCGATCTCCAACACATGGCGGAAGCCCTTGGTGACGATCAACGCCAGATTATCGATCTGGCCCTGCAGCAAGGCATTGGTGGCTACCGTGGTGCCGTGGCAGATGGCGTGCAAATCTTCGTGGGCGACGCCGTTGCCGGCCAAAATCTCCTCGGCGCCGGCGACCAGGGCGCGGGCCGGGTTTTCCGGCGT
>CAUZTZ010000245.1:0-6715 GCA_963582805.1 Alphaproteobacteria bacterium | reverse complement strand
CGTTGTTTTTAGGATTGGCGCTGCCGCCCCGCTCGTTGGCCAGAAGCGCCGTCGCCACGCCCCAGCCCTTGTGCATCTCGCCGACGATATTGGTCAGCGGCACGCGCACATCGTCGAAAAACACCTCCGCAAATTCGTCCTCGTCGGGCAGGGTCTGGATGCCGCGCGCCGTGATGCCCGGCGTCTTCATATCGATCAGGATGAAGGTGATACCTTCCTGCTTGCGGGGCGCGTCCGCATCGGTGCGCACCAGGGCGAATATCCAATCGGCCAGATGCCCCCAGGTGGTCCAGATTTTCTGGCCGTTGATGACCAATTCATCGCCGTCGATGACGCCAGCGGTTCTGAGGCTGGCCAGGTCCGATCCGGCGCCCGGCTCGGAATAGCCCTGGCACCACAACACATCGCCGGCCACCATGCCCGGCAGATGCTGCTGTTTCTGTTCCTCATTGCCGAAGCGCAAGAGGATCGGTCCCAGATGGCCGATGGCCTGGGCGGAGATTTCCGGCGCTCCGATGCGCGCCATTTCGTCGGCGAGGATTATCTGTTCGGAGAGGCTCCCATCCATGCCCTGCCATTCCTTGGGCCAGGCCGGGGCGATCCAGCCTTGCTCGTAAAGCTGCTTGTGCCACCACATGGAATCTTCGGCATTGGGGCGCGTCGGCAGGTTGCGCAGGTGTTCCGGAAGTGCGCCTTCGAGCCAGCCGCGCACGGTGCCGCGAAACGCCGCTTCATCTTCGGTATCGACCCGGAAGCTGGGAATATCGGTGTCGTTGCGGGGCGACAATGCGTGTTCGGCGTAGCGTTTCAAGTGCGCCGCTGGCGCACCGTTCAAGGCCGCCACCGCCATAGCACGCTTCAAGTACAGCCCGATATCATGTTCGTCGGTGAAGCCGATGGCGCCGTGCAACTGGATGCAGCTATTGCACACCTGGATTACGGCGGGCCCGGCCTTGGCCTTGGCCGCCGAGGCCAGCCAATCGGCGTAGGCGTCGTCCCGGTCGCAATAACCGGCCGCCTCGAACACCAGGGCGCGGGACGCCTCGACCGCCATAAAATTATCAACCGCCTGGTGTTGCAGGGCCTGAAAGGCACTGAGATTGCGCCCGAACTGTTCCCGCGTCTTCAAGAAATCGAGGGTCATTTCCTGGGCGGCGTCCATGATGCCGATCATCTCCGCCGCATGGCCCAATTGGATCACCGTGTCCAGGCGCCGGCGCAGCAGCGCCGCGTCGTCGCCGCGGGCCAGAACATCGGCCGCGGCGATGTCTACATCTTTGAGATCGACGGTGCCGATGGGGCTGCCGTCGATGGCCCTTTGCGGGGTAACCAAGGCCGCATCTTTGCGCACCAGGACCAGGACGCGGGTTTCATCCAAGCCCGCATCGACAATAAATGCGTCGGCTTCGCCCGCCCCCGGCACCGCCATCAGATGGCCGGTGAGGCGCAATCCGCCGCCGCTCTCCGTCAATTCGATTGGGTTCTTGGCGCCATCCCGGCTGTCGGTCTGCAGGGCGGGGACCACCAGCGCCTCGCCGGCGATGGCGCGTGCCAGCAAATCGGTAAAACCATCGCCGCTTGTCGATAAAGCCATAACCCCCGCTGCCGCTGGAACCAAAGGCAGGGTGGCCAGCGCCCGGCCCGCCTGTTCCGCCACCAGACACAATTCCTTGGCGCCAAGCCCGGCGCCGCCGGCGTCTTCCGGCGCCATCAGGCCGAGCCAGCCATCGGCGCCAGCGTCGGTCAGGTCCTTGGGTTCCAGCCCGGTGCCGCCGCCATCGCGCAAGGCCCGGAGGCGGTCGCCGCCGCCATGATCGGCGCCGAAACGCTGGGCGCTCTCGCGGATCAGGGTTTGATCTTCGCTCAACAATATTTGCATGGGCGGCCCCTTCTAAGGTCCCTGGCGCTATTCGTCTTCCAGGCTGACCGGACCCAAGCCGGGGCGATAGGTTTTCTTGTCGAGAAACTCGGTCATGCCGCGCTCGCGGGTACCACCGCTATCGACAGAGCGCAGGGCCATGCCCTTGGTGGCCAGATATTCGTAAGCCATGTTCATATCCATATCGCCCACGTTGCGTACGGCCTGCTTGGTGTAGGCCAGCACCATGGGCGCCTTTTCCATCAATTCCCTGGCGATGGAGAGAACTTCGTCCCGCAATCCGTCCGCCGGCACCGACAGGGTGGCGATCCCCATCTCCACCGCTTTCGGCCCGTCAAAGGTGCGCCCGGTCATGGCGTAGAACATGGCGTTGCGATGATTGGCCAGATCGGCGAACACCTTGGAGACGTTGCCGCCGGGCAGCATGCCCCAATTGACTTCCGAAAGCCCGAAGGTGGCGTCGTCGGCGGTGATGACGATGTCGCAGGCGGCCAACGAGCAAAAGGCGCCGCCGAAACAATAGCCGTTGACCATGGCAATGGTGGCCTTTTGCGAGGTCGCAAGAAACTGCGCCCAGTGACGGTGCGCCCATTGCGCCTTGAAGCGGGCCGCCGGATCGTTATCGGTGGCGCGGAAAAATTCGCGTAGATCCATGCCCGCGCTCCAGGCATCGCCGGCGCCGGTGACGACGATAACCTTGGCGTCGTCATCGGTCTCCAATTCGCGGATCACTTCTTCCATGTCGAAATGCAACTGCGGGTTCATGGCGTTGCGTTTTTCCGGGCGGTTGAAGGTTACCCAGGCAATGCCTTCGTCGTCGATTTCATATTTGACGCAATCTAGTTCCTTGGTCCTGGCCATGTTGTGGCTCCCCCTTCTGGTGTTGCTCGACGGGTCATGTTCCTACATTTGCCGAGCCGCTACAAATAGATAACGTCGCGGGCGCTTGTCTGGTCTGTGATATTCGCGGACAATCGCCGCTAAGATTTACGGAACGGGGGGATGCGGCCTTGGCCAGATTGAAGCCACTTGTCTACGCGGAAATGACGGCCGCGCAAAAAAGCGCCCATGACGAAATATTGTCGGGCCCGCGCACCCGCATCGGCGGGCCCATGAACGCCTGGTTCCGAAATCCCGAGCTGGCCGGATTGGCCCAGCGCCTCGGCGCCTTCTGCCGGTTCCAGACATCGCTGCCGGCGAAGCTGTCGGAACTGGCGATCCTGATTGTATCGCGCGATTGGTCGGCCGAAGTGGAATGGTGGGTGCACCAGCCCATCGCCGTGGAAGCCGGCATCGGTGAAGCCGTCACCGAGGCGATCCGCAAGCGTGAACGCCCCAACTTCGAAAACCGGGACGAGGAAGTTCTCTATGATTTCGCATCGGAACTGATGGCCGATAAATCCGTCACCGACAAAACCTACGCCGCCGCATTGGCCGAATTTGGCGAGGCGACGGTGGTCGAGCTGGTCGCCGTGCTCGGCTATTACACGTCCGTGGCCATGGTGCTCAACGCGTTTGACGAGCTGCCCGCCGACGGAACACTGCCCCTAAGCGCATGACTTACCGAATAGGAGAACCCCATGGATCTTAATCTCAATGGAAAATGGGCGCTGGTCACCGGCGGCTCGAAAGGCATTGGCCTTGCGTCGGCCAAGGCGCTGGCGGCGGAAGGCGTCAATGTTCATCTGGCGGCGCGCACCGCCGATGATCTGGAAAAGGCCAAGGCCGATATCGCCGGGCGCTACAACGTGGCCATCGAAACCCACGCCGTGGATTTGTCGGACGCCGACAAGCGCAAAGGGCTGGTGGACGATGTCGGCGCTCTCGACATTCTGGTCAACAATGCCGGCGCCATTCCCGGCGGCTCGATCACCGATCTTACGGACGAGGTGTGGCGTGATTCATGGGAGCTGAAAATATTCGGCTATATCCATATGTCGCGCATGATCTTCCCGGCCATGTGCGATCAAGGCTATGGCGTCATTGTCAATATCGCCGGTATCGCCGGGCGTCTGCCGATGCCCGATTATATCGCCGGCGCCACCGGCAATGCGGCGATGATCAACTTTTCCCGCTCGTTGGGTGTTGCTGGAGCTGGAAAAGGGGTGCGCGTGATCTGTATCAATCCCGGACCGACCCTCACCGACCGGCTCATATATTTACGCCGGCTGACCGCGGAGAAAGAATTCGGCGATCCCGAACGGCATGGCGAGCTGCCTGCCGCCACCCGCATCGGGCGCCCCGCCGAGCCCGAAGAGGTCGGCGATCTGGTTGCCTTTTTCGCCTCCGAGCGGGCAAAATTTCTGACTGGAACGGTCATCGATATGGAATGAGGTCAAGGCGCGCGCACGCGACGCTCGACCTGCCTCAAAAAAATGGTATCGTTGACTGAATCGACAAGTTGAAAAGGGGGGAAATTCCAATGGCCGATGGCGACATGCCCGCCGATATCTATCCCGATTCCTTCTGCCGGCTGCCGATGCCGGACCGGGAAAAAATGGACGACCGCAGCAAGGCCGCCTATGACCGGCTGGCCGATCCCAATACTGAATCCCGGGTTGGGCTGCAGGGACCGGGCACCATCCAGCTGCACAGCAATAAGGTGTCCGAGCATTCCAGCGGCCTGAACCGATACTTGCGCAAAGAGGCCGGTTTCGATGAGGACGTTCTGGAGCTGGCGATCCTGGTGGCGGCGCGGGAAATGGACAGCAAATTCGAATGGGCGGCGCATGAGCCGGCCGCCATCGACGCCGGCGTGCCCGCGGGCACCATCGATGTGGTGCGCTTCAAGAAAGCCACCGACGGTTTGACCGAAACCGAAATTCTGATCATCGAATTTGGCCGCCAGCTATTTCGGGAGCGGCGCATTGATGCAGACAGATATGCCGCCGCCCGCGCCATGTTCGGCGACAAGCAGCTCGTGGACTTTGTTATTCTGATAACGCAATATTCGGGGACCGCGCTGGTCCTTCGGGCGTTCGATATGCAGCCCAAGGCCGGGTTGGATTATGATTTACCGGTCGAGGAGGTCTGATTCATGAAATTTCTCTGGTTCCATCTGATGCCCTATCCGGACCTGCCGGATGATTTCAAGGAAAAACACGAATCGGTCTGGGTGAATATCGATCCCGGCCTGTTCGACGCCGAGCGCGGCCACGAGATCTATAACGAATATATCGATGAGCTGGAATTCGCCGCCGAAGTTGGGCTGGATGCGATCTGCGTCAACGAACATCATTCCAATGGCTATGGCTTGATGCCGTCGCCGAACCTGATCGCCTCCATATTGGCGCGCGGCACGTCGGACGCGGCCATTTGCGTGATGGGCAATTCCCTGGCGCTGTATAATCCGCCGACCCGGGTGGCCGAAGAATTGGCGATGGTCGATTGCATTTCTGGTGGCCGCCTGATCGCCGGCTTTCCGGTCGGCACGCCCATGGATACCTGTTACGCCTATGGCCAGAACCCGGGCCTTTTGCGGCCCCGCTACTACGAAGCCATCGATTTGATCACCAAGGCCTGGAAAGCCGATGCGCCGTTCGCCTTCAACGGCCGCTTTAACCAGCAGCGCTACGTCAATGTCTGGCCGCGCCCGGTGCAAAAGCCGCGTCCGCCGGTCTGGGTGCCGGGCTCGGGCAGCGTCGAAACCTGGCGCATGTGCGCCGACAACGACTTTCTCTATGCCTATTTGTCCTATTTCGGCTACAAGGCGTCGGCAGCGGTGATGAAGGGTTATTGGAAGGAAATGGGCGCCATGGGGATGGAGCCCAATCCCTTCCAGGCCGGCTTCCTGCAGGCCATCGGCGTCGCCGAAACCCGCAAAGAGGCGGAAGAGCTTTATACCGAACCCGGCAATTATTTCTTCGATACCTGTCTGCATCTCAGCCCCCGGTTCGCCAGCCCGCCCGGCTACACCACCGAGGAAACCTTGCGCGCGCGGCTTTCCTCGCAGATCGTTACCGCCGCCAACCGGGCCAATCGCTTTTCCGGCTCCGGCATCAACCGGGGCGCCGAGCGCAAGATGTTCGACGAAGGCCATATCATCATCGGCAGCCCCGACGAAGTCGCCGACAAGATCCGCGAAGCGGCTATCGATCTCAATGTGGGCAATCTTTTGATGCTGTTGCATTTCGGCAATATGAGCCGCGATCTGACCAACTATAACACCCGCATGTTCGCCGAAAAGGTGATGCCGCAACTGACCGATCTTTTCGAAGATCAGTGGGAGCATAAATGGTGGCCCGAACCCATGGATGCCGCCAAGCGGGTGCCGCAATCCGAGGCCGCCGAATGAACGCCATGACCGAACGCACCGTTGAGACGTCCGGCGGCTCCACCCGTGTGTGGGAAATGGGCAGCGGCGATACGGTCGGCTATTTCGCCGGCCTGCATGGCCTGCCCGCCTGGCTGCCGCTGCTGGATAATTTGAGCGCCGGCCGCCAAGTGGTGGCGCCGTCCCTGCCGGGCTATCCCGGCGGCTACGATTACGAGCCGTTGGATGATGTGTTCGATTGGATTTTGGCGGCGCGCGATGTGCATTCCGCGTCCGGGCTCGGCGGTGCCGATCTGATCGGCGCATCGGTGGGCGGCGCCCTGGCCGCCGAGATTGCCGCCGCTTGGCCCGATGCGGTGCGCCGGCTGGTGCTGATCGCGCCCTATGGGATGTATGTGGACGAAGAGCCTTCCATCGATGTCTTCGCTCAGCGCCAGGATCTTTTGTCATCGATCATATCGGCCAAACCGGACGCCTATGACAGTTACGTCGATACCCCTGACGGCGAGGACGAGGTGGAATGGGACCTGACCCGCTTCCGCGCCCAGATGGCGGCGGCCAAG
>CAUZTZ010000244.1:0-6735 GCA_963582805.1 Alphaproteobacteria bacterium | reverse complement strand
ATGGTTTGCTAATGAAAGGGATAACGCCTGAGTGAGTAATCTTTGCATATGGAGAGACTTTCGTTGATCTGAGAATCTCAAAATATGAATCACTTCAGGTGTTTATCCCGTTAAGTCGGGTACTGTGACGACGCTTACCAATTGAGCGACTTAAACAAGAGCCTTGGAGCAAATTGAGCCGGAATTTTGTCCTAAAATCTGTTTGCCGGCATCTACCCACGAATGATCGGCGTCACCATCGCCGGGACACATTCCCATACGTAAGAGCAGAATAAATTGCCGATAACACAGTCAAGTTTGAGCTCGGCTTGTTGCACAGGCCCGCAATCAGGTTTTGGCGGGATATCTCCTGGATCATGATCTGGATCGTCGGGGGCACTCTGAGAAGGATGCCCATTTCTAGGTTGTTCCCGTAACGCAGTGCCTAGAGCATCCACGGTTTCACCGTCCGGACCCACCTCGCCGTCGGCGCGCAGCCCGTTTTCTTTTTGAAACGCCTTGACGCCATCGAACATGCGTTCGTCGGAATTGGGGGTAAATCCGTAGTCGGGTGTTTCATATTTGCCCACTGCGGCCAATGCCGATTTCAGCTTCAATACGTCGTCTTGCTCCAGATTATGATGGCTGGAAACAGTGTTTTTGAGATTGAGAAAATTCATCGGTTTATACCTATCTATTTATCAATGGGAGACGTCGGTCTGACTTCCGACGCCTAGTAGCGCCGCCCGCCGGCGCCTACCACGGGCTTGGAGGCTTGCAATTCCTGGTGGATCGGGGCGCCCTACCGGGACCACGCCGAGCCAGCGGCGAAGCAAGTTCCAAATCATCATCGTTCCAATACCTCATAAATTGTGTCGCAGATTTCCGGCGCCCCGCCGAAGCGGCGGCGGTCCATGGATGCCTGGATGCGCATGGACTGCGCCTGCAGGCGTCCCTTTCGATAGGCGTCAAGTTCCGGCATCCCGGCGCCGCGTTCGGGCGGCGCCGGCAATGGCCCGGCCGCCGGCTCACCCCCGGGCTTGTGATCAACCATGGTCACCTCCGTCAGTTTGGTTCGAATTTAAATGTGTAGAAGCGGCGCCAGGCAGCCAGCCGGCTGCGCCTGGACCGGCCTCGCGCCCAGCGCCGCGGCCGCCGGCAGGACCAGGATCCCACGGCGGCGTAAATTCAGGTATTCACATGCGTATTTTATAGGCCTTATTAGCGATGATGGTGATCTGTTGCGCTTCTGACCGTGGCAGTTTTCCAATGAGGATTTCGGCCACCTCGGGCGCGGTCTTCTTGAGCTTCGCAATCTGCTTGCCCGCTGCCACCTTCTCGGCAGCCCCGCCGGCCAATATGGTGGCCCGGAGGCCGTCCGTCACCGGCGTCGGCATATGGCCAGTGCGCTCAACCGTATGGATCAGTAGCTCTCGGTTTCAGGCCGCCATTTGCCATTCTCCCAGACCATGCCGGGGCGGTGAACGCCCGGACCCATTTGCAGATCGCCATCATCCTCACCGATGATAAACGGTTTGGTCTCCACCTCCGGCAATTTCTCGATGCGCTCCTGGGCAATGCCGTCGATGCGCTCGGGCGGCAGGGGTAACCTCGCCGAACAGTTCCCGCGTACGGTCTGCCGCGAAGCCGTCGGGAGCGGCTTCCAATGCTGCATCCCGGCGTTTGCCCAAAGCCTCCAAATGGCGCCCTGCCAGGCCGGACGCCGGGGCGCCCTCTCCGGTTTGGCCTAAACTCCGCTCCGCATCGTATTCGGCGGCCGAGGCTTGTTCGTTGGCAAAGGCGATACCGTCCTGCACACCGGCGAAATCGGGAGTATCGCCGGGGCCTTCGTCCGCACCTGCGTTACCGCCACCGGCCTGATCAAAGGGCAGCGCGTGCGGGCGCTGTACAACGATACCCCCGGCGCCGAACCGCGGGCGCGGGTTGCCGAAACCACCGCCAGCGGATGAACCCCCAGCATCACCAGCGTTTTTCAAATGCAATGCCGGAACAATTTCTTTTGTGCCGCCGAAGGGACCGCGCCCGCCAGTCAGAATGCTTGAAGCGGAGCCGCGCGGCCTCCTTTTTGGAGCCACAATTGAATTGGAACCTGATTTGGTTGGATCTAATGCCATGTGAGAATTTCCATTCGATGATTGGCAGGGATGGCGCCGCCGGTCAGCCCGGCAATCCGCCGCCGCCGTCGAGGGCCGCCAGTATGTCCGGATTGATGCCGGCGCCGCCCAGCTTGGCGGCGCCGCTGGCGAGGCGTTCGGCGTCCAGCTTCGCGGCTTCGGTGGCCTCGGCCTCGGCGCGGCCCTGGCGGTCGCCATCGATGGCTTCCTCGGCGCGCAGCCAATCCAAGGGCATGCCGTTGGCCTCGGCAACGCCGCGGGCGATGCGGTCGCTATCGAAGTTATCGAGCACGCCCGGATCGGCCTGGGCTAAGGGCGCCAGCTCGGCGCTGGTCTTGGTATAAGCGCCCACCTCGACCAATTTGTGCGCCTTCGATATGGGCGAGACATATTCGAATTTCAGGGTCTCGCCGAGAAGCGCCGCTGGCGGCTCGCCAAAAGCGCCGGCGCGCATCAAGATAGCGAACACCCGCTCCACCAGGGGGCCGGTGTAATCAGCCTCCAGGCGGCCGAAGACCGGTCCGATGACGCGGATGAATTCCTGTTTGCGTTCCAAAACTTCGGTCGCCGTCATGCCCGGCTGATCGGTGGGCAGGCTCATGATGTTGCGGAAAAACGCGTTCCAGATCTGATCGCGCACATCTTTTTGCATCTCGCGGCCCAAAGGCACGTTGGCGCCGGTGGTCAGGGGCTGGATCGGCACCCGCCCGCCCGATGACGTCAGCACGCCGGCATCGAAATAGCTGATGCCGCCGGGCCAGGTGCGCATAGCCGACTTCAAACTGTCGGACGGCGCCAGCAACGGCGGATCGACGGCCTTGTGCCCCGCCTTCAACAAAGTCTTGCTCATCTGGTTGAGGGTCTTAGCGTCCGGCAACGCCAGCATCGCCGGCGAGCGGCCGTAATTTTCCCCGGTCGAGGTTTCCCAGCGGGGCACCACATAGGGAAATTCATGAAAGCCGCTTTCGGCGATCTTGTGTTCCGATTCCATATCGATGTCGATGGCCGAAAATGGCAAGTTGGCATTGTCGGCACGGCGCAAATCCCGCTCGAAGCGGGGCTGGCAGACCCGAAAGAATTCAAACTCCGTATCGGGATCGTTTTCGTCCAGCGCTTCCAGTGTTTTAGCGCCCAGATTGGCGCGCCCGAACCGTTGTTCGGCCTGGCGGGCGGTCAGCTTTTGGCTGAGAAACAAGGTATCGACGTTGCCGTCCTCGCCCACCGCCAGGTAGCTGTTTTTCAAATGATGGGCGCGGAAGGCCAGTGCGCCGGTGCCGACAGTCTCACCCACATAGAGAACGCCGGTGCCGAAGACCACCAGGTCCAAATCCACTTCGGAGGAATATTGGACAAAGCGGGCACGGGGATCATAGAGCGCCTGGAACAGGATGTTTTCCGCATGCTGCAGCCAGCGGCGTACATCGTCGCGCTCGCCGGCACGTCCGTCTTGGAGGCGCACATTGAACCAGCGCGCATTCTTCGGCTTCAGCAAGCCATCAATGGCGGCGGCCAGATTTCGGGCCGCCAGCATCGGTGTGCCGTCGAATTGCTTGTCCGTGCGCTTGGCACCGACCGGACCGGCGCCACTGAAATCAGCGCGCCGGGGGAGGAAATATTCGGCCAGCTCCTGCCAATGGCCCTCCCAGGTGCTGCGTGCGTTCTTGAGACCCTGCAGCCGGGTTAGAGATTTTTTTACATCATCGTCCATTGCCTGCTCCTAACCGCCGAGTGTGTTGCGGCGCACGTTCGCCTGGGTGGTATCGCCGAGACCGGACGTCAGAATTGTCGACGCACGGCCACGGCGGCGAAGCCCCGAAAGACGAATTTCTTCCGACCGTTTTTTTACTTCGGGGTCGTCCGGAGTTGGCGGCGGCGGCGGCGGTGGTGGCAATGGCGGCGGCGAGGGCGGACTGAAAATAGCCTTGTAACGCGGATGATCCGGCTGCTTACGGGCGGGAAGCCCGGCTCTAGAATGCTGTTTCATGGCTTTGTTCCTTCAAGTAACGGTAAAGCTGTTTTGGGGTCTGTACCCAGGGCGTATGCAGCCCCAGGACTTTTTTTACGGCGCCGACACAATTGGCCATCATCAGCGGCCAGATTGTCTTGGCGGAGGTGGACTGGCCGGCGTTGCTGGGTGCCGGCGCCACGGCGAAACCCGCGTTTCGATAGAAGCCTTCCAAATCAAAACTGTCGGCGCAGAGAACTTCGAATTCGGGGACGCCAATCTTGAAATCGAGCCGCGTCCAATAGCCGCCGCTGGTCAGACAGACAAAACAATGGCGGAAGCCGGGCGCTCCAAACCAGCGAGCGAATAATCCTGTGCCATGGCCGTGAAACACAACCAGGGCATTGCCGCCGGCGTGCGCCGCGGCCGTCTTTGCTTCGGTCATTCGGGTGGTCTCCTATTTCAGCGGCAAAATCTGGCCTGGGTGGCCTGATTCACACGAAATTCGCTATCGCCATTTTCGCGATCAGGACGCTAAAATCCCATCAGGTCGTAGTCGAACTGGGTTCGTTCCGGACCGCCGCCGGCAAATTCCTTGCGCCGCACGGGTTCGGCAAATGTGAGCGCGGCGGCATCGCCCCGGTCGGGCGAGAGGCTCAGGCGCTTTCGGATATCGTCTTTTTTCTCGATCAAAAGGCGCCCGGACGAATCCGGTTTCGCGCCCGGCGCCGAAATATGGCGGGCCAGAACATTGTCCGCCACCATGTCGGCGCCACCGCGCAGCCAATCGCGCAAATTCGCCCACATCTCGGCGCGTTTGTTGGCGTATAGATCGGCGCGTTGGGCCTTGGAGGCGAAATTGACTCCGCGCAGGCAGGCAAACCCCTGCTCTTTCAAGCGATCCACCACCCCGGCGCCATAACCGCCGGTGATATCGACGAACACCATGTCCGGCTTGTGACGCTGGATCAGACCCGCCAAGTGACCGGCGATGGTCATCTCGTCGGCTTCGTCCAGGGACAAATTGACGGTGTGCCCCAAATGGCGGCCGCGGCGGTCAATAATATGGGTCATGTCGCCGCCGCCATGAGCGATATCGGCGCCAAACACCAGCGGCACTGATTTATCGGGCGCCGCGAAGGACGCCGATTGTGCCGCGGCAATGATTTCGGTCCCGATAAAGGAATTGGCGCCCGATGTTTGAAAGGCTTGGCGCACATCGGCGGGATATTCCTGGCAAAACAGCCAGCATGGCCGGTCGAAGGCATCGCCGGTGGAGCCGGCCAGTTCCGCATTTTTGCCCACCGCCCAGCACAATTGCGCGTCGCCGATATTATATCGGGTTTGATAGTCGCGCCAGATTGCGCCCGGCTCCCACCCTTTCGGCGAGGATGCTGTGTATTCGAAATGGTCGAACCAGGGGATGAAAATCAATTCATAATCGCCCTCGCCGGCTTCGGCTTTCACACACATATTGTAGAACAGGCCGCTGGCGCCGTTGGCCGTCGATTCCAGCCAGATTTCCGTATCGTCGACGCCGGGAACCGCCTGCAGGGCGCCGGCGGCGTGTTTTTCCGCGTTGGGCCAATGAGCAACTTCGGATCCGTGAAAGAGCTGAATGGTGTCGGAGCGCCCGACACCCTCGGCCTTGGCGGTTCCGACCCGGTAGGAGGAATCGAGAAACCCGAATTTCAATTCCTTGGCGTTCGAGGCGGAGGTTTTCGGCTTCATCAATTCCGGGCAATTGGCATGAAACCGCTTTGCCATTTCGAACAAATTGTCGGTCGCCTCGTCTTTGTGGGTAAGGATGAAGGCGCGGTACCCCCGGTTATGGGTCGTTTTCCAATAAAATCTTGCTTCAACATAGGTGCTGACCCCCGGTTGCCGCGCCTTCAATACTAGTATGCGAACCCGCCCGGTACGCGCGCGTTGCGCTTCGGCGGTCGCATGAATTCGTTTTTGAACGGGATTTAATTCCAGAAGCGTATTGCGCCCCGATTTCGGTCTGATCTTCAAACAGCATTCGGCGTAATGGGTAAAATCATCTTTATAGCGTTGGCGGGTATACCGCTCGTTTGTATCCATCCCGGTCAATCGAGCTCATCAAGCGCATCTTCGTGGCGCAACGTCACGTCACCGGCATGATCGACGGCGCTTAATTTCGAATGACAGAACGGCGCCGCATGGAAGGCCGCCCATTTTCTATCCTCCTTCGTTGCGGCCTCATCGCGCAGCAACCAGAGCATATATTCGAGAGGCGAGATGACGGGCGCCAACCCATCACCCGGCTTATTCGAGTTCGCCTGTTTTGCAGGCGTTGCCCCCGCCTCTCCGGATTGTTCGATTTTTTTCTTCGCCATATCTGTGATCCTTGGTGCGATTCGACAAAAAAATGCGCCAACGGCGGAGGCCGTGGCGCACATCTCTCGATCTTGTCTCAAATATATAGCATAAACGTCACCCATGTTGCAAGCTTTTTTTAATTTTTTTCTAAGTTATTTTATTTTTTATGGCATTTTTAGGGTAAGTTCGCCGCGATAAATTAAAATAAGTATAATAACTTATTGTTTTCATTGATTTTTATTAATATTATCCTGCTTCTCGAATGGGCTTCCCTTTTGCATTCAGCACGATCGAAATCTTTTTCAAGGCGGCAATCCGGCGCCGGTGCAAGGT
>CAUZTZ010000243.1:0-6785 GCA_963582805.1 Alphaproteobacteria bacterium | reverse complement strand
GTGCCGGGCAATTTCTTCAAGCCGGGCACGGATTGAGCCCGGCTGAAATGACAATGGTGCTTGGGTGGATTTGAGCGCATACTCCGCAGCGTTGGGGGTGCATCATGAATGCTGAAGCTATGGCCGCCGGGCCGGAACCATTTTGGCGCGTCGCCGGTCTGGATTTTCGCAATCTGATCTGGGTTGTTCTGGCCCTCGGGCTGATGGTCGCCGTCATCCTCCATGACGAGCCGTGGCCGCTGCGTTTTGTGCATGTGTCCTCGGGCGTCCTGTTGACCGGCGCCGACGTCCTGATGGGCTTCCTCATCGGGCCGGTAATACGGCGCCTGGATTTTGAGGCGCGCCGCGCCTTTTCCCTCAGATTGCTGCCCAAGACTTTGTTCATCCTGACCCCTCTCGGCATCATCGCGCCGACCACCGGCTGGTATCTGGCGGTGCAGACCGGCTACCTGGAATACGGCTATCCCCAATTCTGGTGGGTTGTCGCCGCCCTGGCGGTATCATTGGTGCTCGCCATCCAAGGCCTCTTTATCCTCTTGCCGGCCAATCTCCGCGCCTATCTGGAGATGCGCAAAGACGCGCCCGAGGTCGAAAAAGTGACTCGCATCATGCGCCTCTATTTCCTGACCGTCGCGTCGCAAGGCGTCATGCAGCTGCTGATCGTGGTGATCATGGTCAAGTTCGCGACCGGGCTTTAGGCGTCTCGCCGACGCCGCCTGATCACGGCGCTGAACGCAAAGTACCAGGCCAGGGCAAGCACCAGAATAGTGACATTCACGCCCATGGCGATGCGATGCGCTTCGGCCGCATAGCCGGTATCGGTGGCCGGGAACTGGCCGAGAACTAGCCCATAAATATTCTGAATGACAAAGCCGCCCAGTAGCCAGCAAAGGGTAAGGCAAGCGTTCAGCCGGCCATGCAGTTCTTTGGGAAATTCGGTGCCGAGGGCGGCGTACATAACCATTCCCAGTGGCGCCAGGAATCCGAATGCGCCCCACATCAGGAAAACCGCCAGCGGTCCCGGTGTCCAAGGCGACGCCATAAGAAATATGATGGCTGTAAACAGTACCGCGGCGCCGACGGCAAAGCCCATGACTGATATCCCAAGGCGCCCCGCCAGCCCGTTTAAGGGACCGGTGGCGACACCCGCAACGGCCATGGCACCAGCCATCAGCAGCAAAACGTTTGCCGTGCCGCCGGGGTCCAATCCGGCTACGTCGCGAATCCACGGACCCGACCACAGCGCCATGAGGCCGCCCAGTGTACCGAGCACCGCCGCCAGCAAAGGCGCGGCGCGCCAGAATTCCGGATTGGCGAAGATGCCGCCAAGGCCCTTGATCTGGGCGGCCAGGGTGACGCCGGTGCTTTCCGATTTGCGGCTTGGCACCACCAACAGGACGGCGAGGGCGCCGGCCACCAGAAGGACGGCGACAATCAGATGGATGGTGCGCCAATCGGTAAAGGCAAGCGCCGCCTGAACCGGCACGGTGCCGATCATCAGGCCAAGGCTGCCGGCGCTGATACTCAGCCCATTGGCCAGAGGCAAGCGCTCGGGCGGATACCACATGGCGTAGACCTTGAACGATGTGACCGCGCTGGCCGTAGTGCCAAGCGCGATAAGCGCCCGCCCGGCGGCGAAGGTAAGACCGGTATCGGCCGCTGCCACAACCACCGCGCCGGCCGCGCAGGCGAGCAGAAATGCCGCATAGACCCGGCGTGGCTCATATCGGTCGAGCAATACGCCATAGGGAATTTGCATGATCGTTGCGGCCACGAAAAAGGCGCTGGTGGCCAAGCCCAGTTCGGTCGCGTCCATACCGGTGTCACGCACCAGATCGGGCGTTATGACCGCGCCGATGGAACGGAATATTGACGCCAGCAAATAGCCGAGGGCAAACGGCACGAAGATACGCAGGACCAGGAGCATGGGCATTGCTAGCGGCCCAATCGCCGGGCCATCAGCTTCGGCGCCGCCCAATACCATAGCACCGAGGCGGCGCTGGTGGCGGCGATAATAGCGATGATGATCTGGTGGCCCTCGGGGGCGTAGGCGCCGGGCGTGCCGGTCGGGAATTTGTCGAGCACGAAGCCGAAAATATTTTGCAAGGCAAAGACGCCGAGGATCCAGCAAAGATGCAGGCAGGCATTGACCCGGCCCACCAATTCGGGCGGATATATCTGGTTCAGCCCGGCATAGACCAGCATGCCCATGGTCGCCAGGTAGGCGAACAGAAACCACAAAACCGCCACCGCCCAAGGCGCCAGAAACCACTGGCTCATCAGGGCCGCGGCTATGCCGGTAAACAGAACCGTGCCGAAGATCGCCCCGCCCACCGGCGTTAGCCCGAAGCCGCCCAGAAACTTGACCGTCGGGCCGCTCAAGAAAAACGATAAGGTCATCGCCGCCGCCATGAGCAATAGAATATTGGCGGCATCGGTGCCCGAAATACCGGCCACGTCGCGCAGCCAGAGGCCCGCCCACAGGCTCTGCATGGCGCCCATGGCGCCAACCATAAAAACCAGCACCGGCGCAATGCGGAGAAATTTCAGATCGGTGATGACCCGGCCGAGGCCCATGATCTGATCGGCGAGGGAGCCGCCGCTATGGCCGCCATTGGATCTGGGAACGGCTGCCCACACAAATATGGCCGCCGCGAATATGGCCGCCGCCGCGATCATATGGATGTCCCGCCAATCCAGGAACGGCAGCGCCAGCTCCACCGGCGTGGTCCCGACCATGACCCCCAGCCCGCCGGCGGCGAAGCCGAGCCCGTTGAGGAACGGCAGGCGTTCTTTCGGATACCAAAGCACGTAGGCCTTCAACGCACAGGCGGCGCTTGCGGCCGACGCGATGGCGGTCAGGAAGCGCCCCACAGCCAGCCCGGCAACGCCGTCCGCGAGCCCGAAGATTGCCGATCCGGCGGCCCCCAAAGCCAAGCAAACCACATAGACCATGCGCGGCCCGTAGCGGTCGACGAGGATGCCGAGAGGCACTTGTAACAACATGGCGCCAACGAAATAAGTGCTGCCGATAAAGCCAAGCTCGGTGGCATCGAGCCCAAGATCGCGCACCAGGTCCGGCGCGATGACGCCATTGATGGAGCGAAAGATGGAGCTCGCGAAATAGCCCAGGGCAAAGGGCATGAAGACTCGGATCGCTAGGGATTGAGGCATGGAGATCGTTGCACGTCAGTCTTCGGGGGCGCTCAAATAATCACCCAGCATCGCCTGATAGTCGCCGCTTCGCGTAATGCGTTTCATGAAATCCGCGTCCGGCACGCCCGTCAATTCCCCCGGCAGTGTGCCGTCGCGCAATGCCTTCAATGTGTCGTGGGCCGCCTGCATGGCCGCCATGATCGGCATGTGGCCTTGCAGGACGATGCGGACGCGGCGGCTGGCAATGTATTCCTTGTCGGCCAGCTCGCCCTTGGCGTTGGCCAGGAACATGGGAATGGAAATGGCGCCGGACAATGTGTCCAGCTCGGCGCGGCTGGCAACGCCGGTCAGGAACACCGCATCGACGCCGGCCGCCTCGTAAGCCTGGATGCGCCGGACCGTGTCGTCGAGCCCGGCGATGGACATGGCGCTGGTGCGCCCGGCGATAACCAGTGCGCTATCCCGGCGCGCCGCCAGGGCCGCGCGCATCTTGCCGGTGCCTTCGTCGATGGAGATCAGCCGCGCCTTACCGGCCGCACCGTACGGGGCCGGCAGCTCGGTGTCTTCGATGGTCAGCGCGGCGACGCCGGCGTTTTCCAATTCCTCCACCGTGCGCGTCACGTTCAGCGCGTTACCGTAGCCGTGGTCCGCATCGCACAGAAGCGGCAATTCAACCGCCCGGTTGATGCGCAATGCCTGCCCGGCAAACTCGGTCAGGGTGAGGACGATCAGATCGGGCGCCCCGAGCACGGCCATGGAGGCCACCGATCCCGCGAACATGCCCGTCTCGAAGCCGATATCCTCGGCGATGCGGGCGCTTAAGGGATCGAACACCGAGCCCGGATGGACGGCACGATCGCCCTCCAATACTGCGCGAAACTTCTGGCGTCTTGCCTGCCACCTCATGGAGCGGATCCTTTTTGCATTTCCAGTTCCTCGATACTGCGCGGCCAGTCTTTTTTCAGCAAACGGGACAAGGCCCGGTCGGCCAGCAACTTGCCGCCGGTCTGGCAGCGGGGGCAGTAGTTGGTCTCGTTGGATGCATAGCGGATGCGCTGCACCGATGTGCCGCAAACCGGGCAGGGTTTTTCGAACTTGCCGTGCACCGCCATCTCGGGCCGGAAGGCGGTGATTTTTTCGGGGAAGCCGTCGCCGGCCTCGTCCGCCAGCCGCCGGCTCCATTCGGCCAAAGTCGCTTGCGTCGCCGCGAACAGGCGCTCGATCTCCAACGCGTCCAGCTTCTGGCTCATGGCGATGGGCGACAGCCCGGCCCGGTGCAAAATCTCGTCCGAATAGGCGTTGCCGATGCCGCTGAACAGGCGCGGGTCCGTGAGGCTGCGCTTCAGGGTGTGATTCTCGGCGCTGAGCGCGGCGGCGAAATCTTTGAGCCCGGCGCTTTCGATCTCCAGCCCCGCCGGGTCGTGGGCGGCGAGGGCATCGGCGCCTTGCACGAAGTGGAGCGAGGCGCGCCGTTTCGATCCGGCTTCGGTCAGGGTAAGGGTGCCGGAGGTAAAATCAAACGCCGCCAGGCCGTTCTTGCCGCCCGGAATATTGGCGCCAACTTCGTCTTTCCAATGCAGCCGCCCGGCGATCATCAGATGCAGGATCAGCCAGTAATCGCCATCAAGGCCAATGGCAATGCGCTTGCCGATGCGGCGGACTGCGGCAACCTTGCGCCCATCCGCATCCCCGATGGGCGGCGCGGCGGTGCGCAAAAGGAACGGATTTTTGCGCCGGATGCCGGTGAGCGCGGCGCCGCCGATGCGCGCCTCCAGCGCCGTGATGTAGAGCGATATGTCGGGCAATTCCGGCATCACGTCTTGGGCGGGTTTTCCCGGATGGCTTCTTCCACCGGCGCGATGCCCCAACCGGGCGTGTCGGGCAGCACCAGATAGCCGTCTACAATATCGGGGGCGCCGTCGAACACCACGTCGTCGATGGGGATGCGGTCGATATCGGTCTCGACAATGCGCAAGTTGGGAACCGCGCAGGCGAAATGGGCATTCATCATGGTCGCCAGATGGCCGTAGAAATTGTGCGGCGCCACGTTCACCTCGAAGGCATCGGCGACGGCGGCGATCTTCATGGACTGCCAGATGCCGTTCCAGACCGCGTCGATAATGGCCACGTCCATGGACTGGTTGTCGAAATAGGGCAGGAAACGGCGGAGGCCCATAAGCGTCTCGCACGATGATATGGGGAACGGTGAGTGGTCGCGGATATAGGCGAGGGCCTTCGGGTTGTCGCTGTCGATCTCGATCCAGAACATATCCAGGTCCGATATGGCGCGGATCACTTGTAGGAAGCCCTCGGTCTTGGCGTTGAAATTGAGGTCCAAGAGAATATCCATGTCCGGCCCGGCGCCGTCGCGAAAGGCTTCGTATTCGGCGTGGATCTGGCGGGTGATCTTTTTCTCCATGTTCAGCTCGGGATAAAACGGCCGCCCGAACCCAGCCCCCCAGCTTTTGAGCGGCCCGTCCTCGGACAAAAGAATGCCCGATTTCAGCGCCGTAAAACCCATGTCCCGGGCGCGCGCGCCGGCCGCCTTGATATCGTCCAGTGTGGTGATGGCGGGCTCCGGGTAATCATCGGGGAAATTGACCTGCCAAAAGGCGCAGTGGGACCAATAGACGCGCACCTTGTCCCGGATTTTGCCGCCGAGGATAACATGGCAGGGCACGCCAAGGGTTTTGGCCTTGGCATCCAGCACCGCGTTCTCGATCGCGCCGGCGGCCAGCGCCGAGGTGGCGCCGGTGGCGGTCCGCTTGGCGTTGAACAATTTGGCATATATTTTTTCGTGGGCGAGCACGTCTTCGCCGATGACGAACGAGGCGAACCGCTCGATGGCCAGCGACACGCCGGGCGGCCCAAAGCTCTCATCGTACTCGGACCAGCCCTCGACGCCGTCCTCGGTGGTTACCTTGCAAAAGTAATAATTCCGCCGGCCCGCGTCGCAGGCCATGGTCTCCAAGCCGGTAATTTTCATGGCTTTCCCCTCAATTCCTCTGCCCATTTCAATCCAAGGTTCCACGCCAACCCGCACCTGTCAACGCGGGGCGGAGCTATGCCGCCAGCGCATGGAAAATGCGACATCCGGGGTGCGGAATCAGGTATGGATTGGTATGGCTTTGTATGGATTGGTATGGATTTCATGTCTCTTTCGTCCAATATTTTCGCGTTCATGTAGGTTTGGATTACCGCAGGTCATGCGGTGCGCGCATGGCCGTTCCGGGCGGTTAATCGATGCATATTTGCGATGAATTTGGAAGGGAATAGTATAGAACATATTGGGTACAAATGCAAGATAAATTAGTTTTGTGTCCTCTATAATCGATATGCCTTTTGATTTATAATGCAAGCAACGCGTTTAGGAGATGTGCGGATGATATTTTCGATTTCAGATGGATTGGGTGCCGCCAAAAAAATCAATGCGGGTAGCTTTGTTGAGTTAAAAATATGGGAACGCCAGCATATCCAGGAGTGGATAAGAACAAATCCAGAAATGCTTGGTGAAGATTTGCTAGTAGTGAGCATAGAATTTGATCGATTCTCGCCTATCCGCTTGACGCACACACCCACTAGGGATAGATTATGTGTGTAAAATGGATAGTGAGCCATGGACGTCCTTC
>CAUZTZ010000242.1:0-6790 GCA_963582805.1 Alphaproteobacteria bacterium | reverse complement strand
GAGAATATGTAGGCCACACCAAATACTTTAAACCAGCGCGGCCACTTTGATTTCGCCATGAATTTCGCCGGTCGCCGTGGATCAATGCACAATTTGCCTAGTCATCGTAGCAAACCGGCGGCCATGTGTAACCTCCGGTTGGCACAACCATTGCATTTCTTTTTCGGAACACTCGGAGGGATCCCATGCTTATCAAACAGGCGATCGTCGCATTTGCCCTGGCCGCCTTCGCGGCGCCCGCGCCTGCGGCGGCGGACGCCATGCAGCGCTTTCTCGATGACCATAAGGAACGCTCGTCGGTCTGGAACGTGGAATGTTTCCAGGGCGGGCGAAAAATCTTTGCAGCGGCAAAGCTTCGGATCGGCCGCTATAAAGGACCGCATGGCGTTTCCAACCAGTTTGCGGACCAACAAGGGCGCGAAGTGCGTATCTTCACCGCCCCCGGCACCGCCTGCCTGGTGCGCCAGCTGGCGGGGCGCCGGGTGATGGCGGCGGCGCCCGGCAAGGGCGGGCTAGAATTGCGCAAATCGAAAAGGAATTAGCGCCAAAACGCATGCCACACCAACCTAATTGGCGGGAAGGTTATTGTCGGCAAGGGGCGGCGCAAACGCCCCCTAAGGTACGCCATTGAAATGTTTGGTAGCAATTTATACAATTCATAATAAACACATGTTAATTTATACCCTCATGAGAGGCAGCCATGGCCGAGGCCATTCTGGAACCAAGCGTGGGTCTGTTGACCTTTCGCGCCGAGGGCGACAAGGGTGGGCTATGGAATAGCCTCGTTTTCCAGGTTCCGGATATGATGTCGGGCCTGACCATCGGCCGCGGCTACGATATGAGTTTGCGCACCAAAGCCCATGTCCGTAGCGATTTAACGAACGCCGGGCTGGACGCGGGGCGGGCGGCGCAGATCTCCGGCGGCGCCGGGCTCATAGGGTCCGAGGCAGAAACATTCCTCACCGACAATAATCTCCGAAAGTTTAAAATCACCGGCCAGCAGCAACTGAACCTGTTCAATCTGGATTATCCGCGCTTCGTTACCGACACCAAATATGTGGCCAACTTGCCCGCTGTGACCAAGCGTTACGGCGCCACCGATTGGGGCGCCTTGAACCCGACGATCGAGGAAGTGCTGGTGGATCTGCGCTACCGGGGCGACTACACGCCCGACAGCCGCATGTTTCTGCAAAAAACCGTGGCGGGCAATGATCTGTCCGCCTTCTGCGCGGCGATTGGCAAACGGTCCAATTGGCCGAACGTGCCCGAAGACCGCTTCCGCTTGCGCGCCGCGTGGTGCGATGGGGAGAAAGGGAATTAGCCCAAATGGTTGCCTCAGTGTATCTTGCGGCCAAAAATAACTTTATCCACACGATTGTTTCGGTTATCCCCAATATTGATACGTGTTACCCTTGCAGATATTTGCGAACCGGCTTAGAAGGCCATATGGCCTGGAAAATCAGCATCGATCCGGACGTAAACTGTGTCTTTATCAAGCATCACGGCGCGTTTGAAATTGATGATATTTTGCATACGGCGGAGGATATTTTTAACCATCCCGATCATCGCGCCGGCATGAGCATCCTTCGCGATCTTAGCGACCATGGATTCCAACCCGGCATTCATTACAAGTCGCTGGCCGAAAAAATCAAAGACATGATCCGCGCATTCGGACCCAGGATTGGCCGCTGCAAAACCGCCTTTGTCGTTGGTGATGGGCAAAACTACGCCAAAGTGCATCAATTTACCGTGGCCGGTAGGCTGGGCGACTATCCGATAGAGCGAAAGCCGTTCCGCGACTTGGGGGATGCGCTGCGCTGGCTGGATTTGCCGGAAGGCTACCAGATCAATTATCCGCAAGCGGCTGGGTGACGCGCAACCGCACCGCCGCTCCGCACCGCACCGCTTCAATATTGGTTTTTCGTTCTTGTGAACGCGATTGCTTGAACCATGGCCATTGGCCTCTAAATCGATAATTGCTAATATTTTGCAGCCAATCCAAACGGCCGATAACGAACGTAACTTTTGGGAGGGTCCCATGGACCGTGAAGATTTGATCGAAGCCGCGCGGGCGCTTGTTCCGGCGCTTAAAGAGCGCGCCGAGGCGACCGAGGCGGCGCGGCGCATGTCCGACGAGACCCACGCCGCGTTCGTGGATGCCGGCCTTTACCGCATGTTCCAGCCGCAACGCTTTGGCGGCTTCGAGATGGACCTCGCCATGATGGTGGACGTTGCCATGGAATTGGGGCGCGGCTGCGGCTCAAGCACATGGAACCTCACGAATGTTGCCGTACAAGGCTGGATCGGGGGCATGCACAATCCCGAAACCCAGGAAGAACTGTGGGGCGAAAACCCGGCGGCATTGATTGCCTCGTCCTTTCCCGGGCCGGGATCGAGCGTGGCCCGCGTTGATGGCGGGCTGTTGGTTGACGGCACATTCAATTTCGCCAGCGGCGTCTATAACGCCGATTGGAACAATTTGCAGATTTTCCTTGCGCAAGAGGGCGGACCGCCGGAACATTATTTTGCGCTCGTGCCGAAATCGGATTACGAAATTGTCGATGACTGGTTCGTCACCGGCCTCGCCGGCACCGGCAGCGTATCGATCAAAATGAACGAGGTATTCATTCCCGAACATCGGGCGTTGTTTACGCCGAAAATTCGGGGCGGCGGAAGCCCCGGCAGTGACGTCAATCCTGCGGCGCTTTACAAGCTTCCGGTGTTCAGTATCGGCCTCAAACATTTTTCCGGAACCGCCGTCGGTATTGCCAGGGGTGCGATCGAGGCCATCGAAGATGACATGAAGTCCCGGGTGACGGTGACCGGCATCACGTTGGCGGATCAGCAATCGGTGCATTTGCGCATTGCCGAATCGGCGGCCGAAGTGGATGCCGCCTGGGCCCGCCTGACCAAGGATTGCGACGAGGCGGCGCGTATTTACGGCGCCGGAAAGGAGCCGAGCATGGATCAGCGCCTGGGCTGGCGCCGCAACGATGCCTTTGCCGGGCAACTGGCGGTCCGTGCGGTGGAACGCCTCTACAGCCTGACCGGCGGGCGCGGGCTTTCCAACAAAAGTCCGTTCCAGCGCGCCTGGCGCGACGTGCACGCCGCGGTCCAGCAAATGTTGATGTCGTGGGACATGCATGGCACAAATTACGGCAGGGTCCGTCTCGGCCACCCGTTCAACGATCCAAGGTTATAAATGGCCGAGGCGGGCAAATGCCACCAAACACGGAGGATCAGCCAATGGATACTATCGGCGATATCATTCACGTCACCATCAAGACCCTTGATCTGCAAGCGACGGAAAAATTCTATACCGAAGTGTTGCAGATGAAAATTGGACCGAGGCCCGATTTGGGCGTTCCCGGCCTGTGGCTCGACTTCAAGGGGACCCAGGTTCATATCCTCGCCGGTGACGCGGCCCTGGATGGGGAGGGAAAATTTACCCCCGGCTCCGGCGCCTTCGACCATGTGGCGCTTTCGGCAAGCAATTACGACGCAATAAAAAAGACCGTGCAGGATTTCGGCTGTGATTACCGGGAAAACAATATTGCTGATTTCGATTTGTGGCAGCTTTTCGTCAAAGACCCGAGCGACGTCATGTACGAGTTGAACTTCATCGTCTCGGAAGAGCCCGACGGCGCGGTTGGCCCGGACCTTGCCAATCAATATATTCCCGGCAAATTCTAAATTACATTGCAGTTGGAGGCCCCAGGCGATGTTTCAAAAAGAGGCGTTTATCGAAGCCTGCGGCGTTGCCCTGGCCGACGGGCAAAAGGCGGTGCGGGAATTGGTGGCCGAAGCGGTCGCCGATCCCGCCGCCATCATCGCCGAATTGGGCGAGCCGAGCGAAGGCGGCGTCTTTGTGCTGCACGGCTCCCAAGATATGACGGTGATCAATTTTGTCTGGTCGCCGTGCATGACGCTGATGCCCCACGACCACAACATGGCCGCCTGCATCGGCATCTATGGCGGGCGCGAAGACAATGTGTTCTGGCGGCGCCGGGATGGTGATGGTGACGGCGGGCCTGAGATCGAGGCGGCGGGGGCCGAGTCTATGGGGCCCGGCCAAGTGGCCAGTATGGGGCCCGACATCATCCATTCGGTGGCCAATCCATTGGCCAAGCTGACCGCCGCCATCCATGTCTATGGCGGTGATTTTTTCGATCCGCCCACGCCCAGAAAGCAATGGGACCACGAGACGCTTACCGAAGCGCCCTACGACATCGACTATGTGCGCAGCGTCTTCGCCCAGGCGCAATTGCGCTTTGACGCCGGCCAGGCGGCCGGGAATCGCCTGAAATAAACTAAAGTACCGCGCGGGACGTAGCGCCGAACAAGCTGCCCTGGGGCGGCGATTGGCTCAGCGTTACAATCTGCTAGGTTGCGCGCATGAAACGTCCCGGAGCCCCGACAATCCCCGCGCCGCCTTCACGGCCCCGCTACGCACTTTTGGATGTGGCCAGGGGCGGCGCGTTGTTGCTGATGTTCGTCTATCATTTCTCCTGGGACCTGACCTTTTTCCGGATGGCGGATTTCCAGATTTTTTCCGATTGGAAATGGATATGGTTCGCCAAGTTCATCGCCTCGATCATCCTGTTTGTGATGGGCATCGCCAGTGTGATGGCCAGGCGGCGAAACCCTGGCGGCTTGGACCCGGCGGTGTTTTTGCGGCGCCTGGCGATCATCGCAGTGGCCGCCGGGCTGGTATCGGCGGCGACATTTATCGTCGATGCCGGGAGCTATATATTTTTCGGCATCCTGCACCATATCGCGGCGGCCAGCGTGATCTTGTTGGCCGTCCATCGCCTGCCCATCGCCGGCATTCTGGCATTGGCGGCCATGGTGGCCGTGGCGCCGGAATTTTTGCGCTCCGATGCTTTCAACGCCGATTATCTGATGTGGCTGGGTCTTTATACCGAGGCGCCAGGCTCGGTGGATTACGTGCCGCTGTTGCCCTGGCTGGCGCTACCGCTGGCTGGCGTGGCTGGCGGACGCATCCTGTTGCGCGGCGAAGCCGTGCCCGCCATGCTCGCCTGGGCGCCCGCCGATCCGCTTTCCAAGGCGGTGCACTATCTCGGCCGCCACAGCCTCGTTGTCTATCTGATCCACCAGCCGATTTTGTTCGGCGGCTTGTACGCCTTCGTCTGGCTGCGTTCTATGTTGTAACTTTGGCCATGCGGTGGGCGCGGCTTTCGATGTGCGCCAGATAGAAGACGGCGGCGATAATCATGGCGGCGCCGGCCCAGGTCCAAAGGCTCGGCACCTCGGAGAAAAAGACGAAGCCGTACAGCCCGGCCCACAATATGCGGGTGAAACTCATGGGCTCGACGGCGCTGATGTCGCCCAATTTGTAGGCCTGCACCATGGCCATCTGGCCGAGGGTTCCGAAAAAGGCCATGACGCTGATCCAGCCCAATTGCTCGAGGCTGGGCGTCTGCCAGACTTGCAGCGCCGGGATGATGGTAAGGACGCTCATGGTCAGCGCCGTATAGGCAACGATGGTCGGGGTGCGCTCGGTCGCCGACAATTTTTTGGCGAGGATTTTTTGCGCCGCCGTAAACACCCGGCTCCCCAATACCAAGACAACGCCCAGCCCGATCAGCTCAAAGCCCGGACGGACGATTACCAGCACGCCGGCGAAACCGAACAATAAGACCGCCCAGCGCCGCCATTCGCCGCGCTCGCCCAAAAACAGCGCCGCGCCGATCACTGCAAAGAGGGCCGCCGACATGTTGAGCGCCGTCGCTTTGGCCAAAGGCAGCATGGAGAGCGCCAGGAACCAGGCCATGCCGGACGCCGCGTTACAGGCGCCCCGGCTCACATGCAGATAAGGCCGGCGGGTGCGAAGCGCGCCGAAACCGATGCGCATGAACCAGGGCACCAGGATGATCAGCCCCGCCGTCTGGCGCAGGAAATAAATCTCGAACGGATGCATGCCGAGGGACAATAGTTTCACAAACGCATGCATGCCCGACGTAAAAGCGGTCGCCGACAGCATCAGCATCATGCCCTGCACGTTGCCCGATTGGCCGGTAAAGCGGTCGAGGGGGCTCAAATGAGGCGCACCGTTTGCGAGGCCGCCATCAGAATGATGGGTTCCTGTAACGCCTGTTGGCTACAAATCGGGTGGCAATCTTGGCGGCAATGCCGGTTGAGAACAAAGCAAAGGCGGCGATCAGTCCCCACGATAACGCGGCACCCGCAAGCTGGCTGTAAACAACCGCCGAGAGCGCCGCAAGCCCGAGAAAAGTCAGGCCAAAGGCCTTGAACCATAGAGACCAATTTACGCTGCTATTGTCCGGAACGGCCATCAATCCTTGCCGTCTTTGTGCATCGAGCGGCCCACCGGCACGTATTTCCAGGGCGACGGCAATTCGCCGACGGGCACGTCGATAACCACCGGCACATCGGCCTTGAAAGCCTGTTTCAAGGCGCGGCCCAATGCGTCGGGGCTTTCGGCGCGAAGGCCCATGGCGCCAAAGCTCTCGGCGTATTTGACGAAATCGGGGTTGGTCAGCTCGTCGGCGATATGGCGGCCATCGAAGAACAGTTGCTGATTGCGGCGCACATTGCCGAAATGGGAATCGTTGAAGACCACGGTCACCAGATTGATTTTATGATGCACCGCCGTCGCCAATTCGTTGGCGGCAAACATAAAACCGCCGTCGCCGGTGACCGATACCACCTGCTTGTCCGGATGCGCGACCTTGGCCCCAAGGGCCGTCGGAAAACCATAACCCAAAGTGCCCTGATAGCCGGCATGGATCGACGTGCGCGGCCGGTA
>CAUZTZ010000241.1:0-6819 GCA_963582805.1 Alphaproteobacteria bacterium | reverse complement strand
AAACGAACAAATAGTCGCCGACCAAAAGCGTCGGGATCATGGAGCCCGACGGGATATTGAACGGCTCGAAGCCGACGGTGCGCACCACCAGCGCGATCAACACCGCGTAAACAACGGTTTTGATGGAGTCTTTAAGGCTACTCGGTTTATTATCCGACATGAAAAATTGCTGCTAAATCTTTGTCTTTACAGGATTATTCGGAAACGGCGCGCTGGGATGGCCGGGCCGGGATCAAGCCAGTGCCGGGCGGTTCTGTCAAGCCCGCCGCAAGGCTTTGTCAGGCTTGCGCCGGCAACCCATCGATGGCGGCCACCAGCTTGGCGATCTGGCCGGACCAGGAGAACCGTTCCGCCATTGCCGCTGCGCCCGCCGCCGCCCGCCGCGCCGCTTCTTGGCGGCTCGCAAATACCGCCTCCAGCAATTGCACCGCTTCCGCCACGTCTGGTTCCGCCCAGCCATCGGTGCCGGCGTAAGGCGGATAGGGCGCGACGGCGGATTGGCGGGTCAGCGGAAAAGAATGGGCCGCATCGGCGATATCCAATTGGCCGGTGTTGGCGGCGATGATCGATGGCACGCCGGCGGCCATGGCCTCCATGGCGACCAGGTTGGTGCCCGGCTCGCAGCGGTTGGGAAACAAAGCCGCGTCCGCCGCTGCCAGAATATCGGGCATGGTCCGGTTGGCGGGCATGCCGAGATCCACATAGCTATCCGCCGGTAAGCCGTTGGCTTCCAGCCAGGGGCCGATGGAAATGACGCCGCCGGCGCCGATATCGGGCGCGCCCGCAACGAAAGGTGAGCGCGCAACGGTGGGCATGATGGCCGGCCATTGATTGCCCCAGGCAAAGATCAGCAAGGCTTCAGGGTGATTGGCGTGAAACTGGCGAAAGGCGGCGATGACCACATCCTGGGCTTTGCGGTATTCCAGCTTGCCGCCGGAGAAAATCACAAAGCGTTCCGGATATTTGCTGGCCTTGGACACATGGTGCGCAGGCGGGCGGAACAGGCCGGTATCGATGCCCTGAAACACATTGACCACATGGGTCAGGCCGTGGGCCTCCAAAATTTTCTTGTTCCAGGTGGAGCCGGTGACAATCAGATCATAATCCCGGGCGCGGGCCAGACCTTCGGCGCTGATGGCGGTGTCTTCGAAAAAGATAATGCCGATATTGCGGCTGCCATGGGCAATCTGGCGCTCCAGGGCGGGCTCGAAATCATTGCGCAGGGAGTGCAGGACCGGAAAATCGAATTCCATATGATCGACCTTGCCGAGAATTTCCTGCAAGTCAGCCTGACGGCGGAAGGCTGGCTGCAACGCTTCGGCGTCACCCGCATTCAGATCCAACCGGTGGGCCGGCGCCAATAGCACCGGCCCGCGCCCCATAGATTTGAGCTGCAGCGCCAGATTGGTGCCGTAGACACCCCAGCCCGACAAGCTGCTGAGGCGCCATCCGATGGCAATGGCGCCGGTCTTGCTCATATCAGGCTTGCTCTTCCGGAACCGCCGAGATGATGACAATGGCCTGCGCCAGGGGGAAATCATCGGTGATGGTAACATCGATGCGGGCCGCCATGCCGGGCGGCACCATGGCGGCCAGCCGCTCCGCCGCGCCGCCGGTGAGCGCCATGGTCGGCTGCCCGCCGGGCCGGTTGACGACGCCCAGATCGCGCCAGAAGACGCCTTTGCGAAAGCCGGTGCCGAGGGCCTTAGAGCACGCCTCCTTGGCGGCGAAGCGCTTTGCATAGGATGCGGCGCGGAGACGCCTTTTATCCGACTTGGCGCGCTCGATCTCGGTGAAGATGCGCATGGTGAAACGCTCGCCAAAGCGTTCCAGGGTCTTTTCGACGCGGGTGATATCGATCAGATCGCTGCCGATGCCGAGGATCATGACTTGAGCCTTCAGGCCGACTGCGCGCCGGTGTTTGCGGCGCGCGCCGTGTCCATTAGCGCACGCATGCGCCGGATGGCGCTGTCGAGGCCGGAGAAAATCGCCTCGCCGATAAGGAAATGACCGATATTCAATTCAGCGATTTCCGGTATTTGTGCGATGGCGCCGACGCTGTCGAAGCCAAGCCCATGCCCCGCATGGCATTCGAGGCCGATTTGCGTGGCATATTTGGCGGCGCCTTGAATGCGCGCCAGCTCAGCCTCGCATGCGGCCCGATTGGCGCCCAACAAAGCCTCGCAATAGGCGCCGGTGTGCAGTTCCACCACCGGCGCGCCGAGCGATTGGGCGGCGTCCAGTTGACGGATTTCGGGCTCGACGAACAGCGAGACGCGGATGCCGGCGGCGCCCATGGCGGCAACGAACGGCGCCAGATGGTTGTGGCCGGCGGCGGCATCCAGGCCGCCCTCGGTGGTCCGTTCCTGGCGCTTTTCGGGCACGATGCAGGCCGCGTTGGGGCCGTGGCGGAGCGCGATTTCGAGCATTTCATCGGTGGCCGCCATCTCCAGGTTCAACGGAATGGCAATCTTGGCCATCAGACGCTCGATATCGGCATCGGATATATGGCGCCGGTCTTCGCGGAGATGGGCGGTGATGCCGTCGGCGCCGGCCTTAGCGGCCAGCATTGCCGCCTGTACCGGATCGGGATGGCCGCCGCCGCGCGCATTGCGGATGGTGGCCACGTGATCGACGTTAACGCCGAGGCGCAGAAAGGGAACCATCGCCCTCACCTTTCCTATTCTTGCGTTGCCGGCCTCGGCGGCGGTGCGCCCGCGCCTTTCTATAGGCGCCGATGCTCCAACGCCAGGCCAGGAAAAATACCAGCCAGGCGACAATCACGGTCGGCACCGAGCCGAGCAGCATGGGCCCCAGGATCGGCCAGGCCGATTCCACCAGATAATTCAGATCGAAGCGCAGGAATGTCTTCAACAGGTTGCCGAAAAAGCTTGCGAAATCCACCTTTGAGTGGCCGCCATCGGGACGCTCAAATCCCAGCCAGATTCCGAGATTGTAAATCCAAATCCAAATGAACGGGAAGGTCCAGGGATTGCCGACCGCGGTGCCGATAGCCGAGGCCACGATATTAGCGCGGAAGATCCAGGCCGTCAGCGCCGCCAGAACAAAGTGAAATCCAACGAATGGGGTGAACGACATGGCGGCGCCGAACGCAAACCCCGCCGACAGCGAATAGTCCGAGCCGGGCAGACGCCCCATGCGGGCCATCCAATAGAACCAGACCCGCCGCCAGCCGATGCGCGGCCAGATCAGGTTCCGGACCCAGTCCATGGGTTGCAGCTTGTGTCTTCGGCGAAACATTGTGGGAAGCCGGCTCCAATCATACCCGATGGTGCCCGCCGCATAAGGCCGGCACCTGTACGCAGCGCAATTTATGATCTATCCGCGCGCTCTTTCAACAGAATTTATCACCGGCGATGCCCGGAGCGCGGCGATGATGTTTGTCAGGTGCTTCACATCACGCACCTGGATGTCGATCATGATATCGAAAAATTCCGTTGTCCGGTTGGTAATTTTCAAATTGGAGATATTGCCGTCGCCGCGGGCGATCACGGTGGACAGCTCGCCCAGGCTGCCGGTCTCGTTGGTGACAATCAATTCGACGCGCGCCACATGATATTCGTCAATGGCGTCCGCATCCCACGACACGTCGAGCCAGCGTTCCTCCATGTCGGCGAATTCTTCCAGGGTTTCGCAATCAATGGTGTGGATAGTGACGCCCCTGCCCTTGGTGATGATGCCGACGATGCGATCCCCTGGAAGCGCGTTACAGCAGGCGGCGAAATGCAGCGCCATGCCCGGGATCAGGCCTTTGATCGGAATGCCGCCATCCTTGCCGTCCGCCTTCTTTGGCCGGCGCGGGTTCATGGCCTTGACCAGTTGGATAACCTTGCCGTCGCGGCGCCTATCTTTGATGCCCGGATAGACCGCTTCCAGAACCTGGCGCCCGGCGATTTCCCCGGCGCCGACTGCGGCGGCCAGATCATCATTGGAGGCAACCGCAAACACGGCCAGCACATCGCCCAGCAAGGCCTCGTTGAAGGCGTAGTCCTCGCGGGCGAAGGCGCGCTCGAGAATGGCGCGGCCGAGCACCATATATTCCTCTTTCTCGCGCAGCCGGATGAAGCGCCGGATACGGGAGCGCGCCTTGCCGGTGACCACGAAATTCTCCCACATGGGCGACGGCGTTTGCGCGCCCGAGGTGATAATCTCCACCTGGTCGCCGTTCTCCAACTCGGTGCGCAGCGGCGTCGAACGGCCGTTGATTTTGGCGCCGACGCAGGTGTCGCCCACTTCGGAATGGACGGCGTAGGCGAAATCCACCGGCGTGGCGCCGCCGGGCAGCGCGATCACCTCGCCCGCCGGGGTAAAGCAGAACACCTGATCGGCAAACATTTCCAGCTTGGTATGTTCCAGAAAATCATCGGGCGACGCGGCATGGTCGAGAATTTCCAGCAATTCCCGGAGCCAGCGGTAATCGTGGCCATGATTGTGGTCGAGCCCATGTTTGTATTGCCAATGGGCGGCGACGCCCAATTCGGCCACCTCGTGCATATCGTGGGTGCGGATTTGAAGTTCGATGCGCTGCTTGGCCGGGCCGATCACCGAGGTGTGCAGGGACTGGTAGCCGTTCGGCTTGGGCGTCGAGATGTAATCCTTAAAGCGCCCCGGCACGCTCGAATAGGCGGAATGAATGATGCCGAGGGCGCGGTAGCATTCTTCGGAATTCTCAACCAGCACCCGAAACGCCATAATATCAGCAACCTGTTCGAAGGAGACTTTTTTGCGCTGTGTCTTGCGCCAGATGGAATAGGGGAGTTTTTCGCGGCCGTTGACGGTGGCCCGCAATTTCTCGGCGCGCATGGTTTCGGTGAGCTCGGTGATGATGGCTTCCACATTGTCGCGGCCTTGATCACGCAGGAATTGCAGGCGCTGAATGATCGAGTTCCGCGCCTCGGTGTTCAATTCGGCAAAGGACAAATCTTCGAGCTCGTTCTTGAGCTCCTGCATGCCGATGCGTTCGGCCAGGGGCGCGTATATTTCCATGGTTTCCGAGGCGATGCGCCGCCGCTTATCGGCGCTCTTGATATATTCAAGGGTGCGCATGTTGTGCAGCCGGTCGGCCAGCTTGACCAGCAGCACGCGGATATCTTCGGACATGGCGAGCAGCAGTTTGCGGAAATTCTCGGCCTGATCCGATTGCTGTGACTGCAATTCGATCTGGGTCAGCTTGGTGACGCCATCGACCAGTTGCGCAATCTCTTCGCCGAACTGCTCGTTCACGTCGGTGGACGTAACGTCGGTGTCTTCGATGGTGTCGTGCAGCAACGCGGTGATGATCGAAGAGGTATCGAGCTTATATTTGGTGAGGATGCCGGCGACTTCCAGGGGATGCAGGAAATAGGGATCGCCGGAGGCGCGCTTTTGATTGCCGTGCGCCTTCATGGCAAACACATAGGCACGGTTGAGCGCGTCTTCGTCGACCATCCGGTCGTACGATTTTACCGCTTCGACGAGTTCGAACTGGCGTATCATCGCTTCCTTTCCGCCGCACCCCCCTGTGGCGCAATCAGGGGTGCCTCACTTGCAGACCTCTTAAACTAGCCCGGCAAATGCGAAAAGAAAGAAAAAGAATTACAAAAGCGCTTCAGGCGCCGTTAAATAAGGCTACTTGTCCGCCTCTTCGCCGGCGTCTTTTGCGCCGCCGCCGTTCGCATCCGCGTCCGAGCCGTCCTGTTCGATGATATTATCGGTAAAGGCCGGCATTTCAGAGGCATCGGCGCTGGCGCCCAATACCATGTCGGGTTTCAATTCGCCCGCCATGTTCATGAAATCGTCGCCCGAAGTGAGCTGATCCATTTCCTCGTCGTCGGGAACATCGGGCTCCAAATGCTTTTGCAGACCCTTGATCATGGCTTCTTCAACTTCGGCAATCTGGATGGTTTCATCGGCGATTTCCCGCAAGGCAATGACCGGATTTTTGTCGTTATCCCTCTCGACGGTCAATTCCGTGCCGGAAGCCAGGGCGCGGGCGCGCTGGGATGCGACCAGAACCAGATCAAATCGATTGGGAATTTTTTCGATGCAGTCCTCAACGGTGACACGCGCCATTGAAATCTCCTAGATGCGGGCATGGAACGCCCGAATTGGGCCGGTTCCGCCACTGCCAGTGATTGGGGTGGCGTCTATATACCCTCCTATCGCAAAAACACAAGGCGCATGACGCCAGATTAGCCGAGCTTCCGAATTATTTGCGCCGATCCAAGGGCAGCGATCAAATCGTTGATGGCCATACCGGTAACCGGATGGCGCCATTCGGGCGCGATATCGCGGAGCGGGCCGAGCACGAACAAACGCTCGATGAGCCTCGGATGAGGAATTTTCAGGCCAGCCTCCTGGATCGATGCGCCGTTCCAATCGATGATGTCGATATCGAGAATGCGCGCCGCGTTGACGGGCGCAGCCCGTACCCGCCCGGCTGTGTTTTCGATGCCTTGGCAGGTTTCCAGCATGGCTTGGGGGCTCAAGGTGCAAGATACGGCGGCAACGCCATTGACGAAATTAGGTTGGCCCGAAGCCGGTATGGGCCGGCTTTCATACCAGGGCGAGCAGGCTTCGATAGTGATCCCCGCCCGGGCCAGCAGCGTTATCGCCGCGTCGCAGTTCGCCTGCGGCTCGCCATAGGCGGCGGATGGCAGATTTGAGCCGATGGCCAGGTAAATCAATGGTCTTCCCTTTCCGTGTCCGATGGCGAATTCGGCGCAACTCACCAATAATTGTAGGCTTGCGATGCTGGTAACGCGCGATGCCAGCTAGACAGCAAACAGCAATTGATATATTGTTGACTAAGTTAACAAA
>CAUZTZ010000240.1:0-6836 GCA_963582805.1 Alphaproteobacteria bacterium | reverse complement strand
AGGAATAGAGGAAATCAAAACTGGCATCGGCGAAGGTGATTTGCTCCGCATCCATCTGGCGGATTTCGGCCTCGATACCGAAATGGGCCAGATTGGCTTTCGAAAATGCGGCCGCCTTTTCGGTCAGATCGATGGCGGTAACGGTTGCGGCGCCGCGCCCTTTTAAATTGATGATGGCGCTGCCCATGCCGCAGCCGATTTCCAGCACCCGCTTGCCGCTCAAATCCAGGCCTGGAAAATAATCCGCGAGGAACGGATTTTGCGACAAATAGGCGCGGTTGATGGCTTCGAAATGCGCTTTGTTTTGGGGCTCCCGGTCCGCCGAAGACCAATCCTCATAGGTCATCGCGGCCCGTTCCCACCAGGCCTTGTTGGCGGCGTTGGCGCCGTCTCCATCGACGTCCGACCTATCGGCGGCGCGCCAGGTCTTCATGTATGGGTTGTCGCTCATAGCTGTTATTTGGGGCTGGTTACCAGTAATTGCCAGGGCCGGTTGCCGATTTTTATCCATGCCCTGGGCCGACCGGCGGGTTGGTGATTTGATCGATCTCGGCCAGCTCCTCTTTCGTCAATTCCCACTCGGCGGCGGCGGCGTTGGCGTCCACCTGTTCCGGTGAGGAGGCGCCGGCGATAACGCTCCAGACGGTGGGGTTGGCGAGCTGCCAGGAGAACGCCAGTTCCAGCATTGTGTGCCCGCGCGCATCGCAAAATGCCCCTAAGGCCTCGACCATGTCCCAGTTTTCGTCGGTCATGAAACGATCGCCCAGCATCTTGGTTTTGTTGAAGCGGGTGCCTTCCGGCGCGTTGGTGCCGCGCCGGTACTTGCCGGTCAGCAAGCCGCTGGCGAGGGGAAAAAACGGCAAGAAGCCCAAGCCGTATTCGGCCATGGCCGGCAGCAATTCCCGGTCCACCTCCCGGTTGAGGAGGGAATATTCGTTCTGGCAGGATACGAACGGCGCCAGTCCGTTTGCCTTGGCTGTCCAGTCGGCGTCCACCATCTGCCAGGCGGAGAAGTTGGAATTGCCGATATAGCGGACCTTGCCCTGGCGCACCAGATCATCGAGCGCGCGCAAGGTTTCTTCCATGGGCGTCGAGGCATCGGGAATATGCAACTGGTACAGATCGATCCAATCGGTTTGCAGCCGGGTCAGGCTGGCCTCCACGGCGCGCATGATATAGGCGCGGGATGCGCCGCCGCGCATCTCGTCGTTGAACCGGATTCCGAACTTGGTGGCCAGCACGATGTCTTTGCGCCGCGCGCCCAAGGTCTCGCCGATGATGGTTTCCGACGCCCCCCGGTTGCCCAACGGATAGCCGTCGGCGGTATCGAACAACGTGATGCCCATATCCAGCGCCCGCTCGATAACGGCTTTGGATTCTTCCGGCGTAGAGCGGTTGCCGAAATTATTGCAGCCGATGCCGACCGCCGAAACCTCCATCCCGCAGCGCGGGATTTTTCTCAAATTCATTTAGATACTCTCCCAATAGAAATGCTTCGATTTTAACGCGTCCCCCCCCCAACCTAACCTTCCCCCACCAGGGGGGAAGGGACGAGCGGGGCGCGCGGGTTGTAGGCTGTCCTTTGTCCTCTCTGTCCTCTGTCTTCTGTCCTCAGTCTGCCGCGAGCCCATGCCGCCGCGAGATTTTGGCGTGGTAGGCATGATTGAACGGCGCCATCTGAAATTTGGGATCGGCGCGCAAATCGCCGGCCGCCGGGTCCGACAGGACATTGACCAGCGCCGTCTTGCCCTTGGCGACGGCGGCAAGGGCGCGGTCGAACGCCGGGCCAACCTCGGCCGGGCTGGCGGCGATCTCGCCATGGCATTCCAAACCTTCGGCCACCAGATCATAGCGGCTTTGGGCGGTATTGACGCCGAACTGGCTTTTGAACAAACGCTTGGTGATGTTGCGGCTGGCGCCCCAGCCGCCGTCGTTGGCGACTGTGAGGAACAGCGGAATATTGTGCAAGGACGCGCTTGCCAGCTCGCCCAGATACTGGCCCAAGGCGCCATCGCCGACAGCGGCAAACACGGGCCTCTCCGCGCCGGTTTCCTGGCCCGCCGCGACCACGCCGATGGCCAGTGGCAAGCCGACGCCCATGGAGCCGAGCGGGTCCTGGTCCAGCCAGCCCAGGGGCGATTGCACCTTCACTTCGGCCTTGAACCAGTTGAGGCAGTTGGCCCCGTCGCCGATGAAAATGGCATCGTCGGGCATGCGCGCCGACAATTCCCTGGCCATGCGCAAGGGGTGCACCGGGCCGTCTTCGGCGCGGCCAACGCCATCCAGCGCGTCGATGCGCTCGGCCAACCCGTCCGCGACCCAGCTTGGGTCCTTGGGGGTGTTGTGGGTGCCGGCCAATTCCGCGGCAATGGCACGCAACGCGGCGCCCGGATCACCAACCACCGGCGCCGCGATGGCCCGGTTGCGGCCGATCTCGGCGCCGTCCGCATCGATCTGAATGAAGGTGGCGTCTGCGGCAAAATAGGGCGGCGCGGCATAGGAAACGGAACTGCCCAGTTTCTGGCCGACCACCATCACCAGGTCTGCGTCCTTGGCCGCCGGATGGCCGAAGGCGTAGGAAAAGCCGACCGCGCCGTCTTCCGCCACCAGCCCCCTTGCCTCGCAATGGGCCATCACCGGAATGCGGAAATCATGGGCGAGGGTGCGCAGACCGTCGCCTGCATCCCCCCACCAAGCGCCGGCGCCGGCCAGGATCATCGGCCGCTCGGCCTGCATCAATAATTCGGCCGCATGTTTAATCGCATCGCTGCCCGGCGCCGCAGCCTGGGCGGCGGGCAGGGGCCCCAAAAAGCGCGCCGCCAGTTCTTCGTCGATTTTTGCGCCGGCCACATCCCGGGGCACTTCCAGCATGACCGGGCCGGGGCGTCCCGCGAGGGCGATACGGCAGGCCATGTCCACATATTCGGCGATGCGGGTGGCATCATGGATGGTGGCCGACCATTTGAGCAGCGGTTTCGCCATGGCCATATGGTCCAGCTCCTGATGCGGGCCGGCATCCAACAGATCGAACGGATTGCGCCCGCAAAACAACAGGACCGGCACGCCCGCATCATAGGCGGTGGCCAGCCCGCCGATGGCGTTGGCGAGCCCCGGCCCGGCGGTAACGCAAGCCACGCCGATGCCGCGCTTGGCACGGGCATAGCCATCGGCGGCGGTCACCACGGCGGCTTCGTGGCGCATATTGATGAGCCGCATATCGCGCATCTGCAGGGCGCCGAAAAAACTTTCCAGATGGCCGGGCAGCCCGAACACGGTTTTCACGCCCTGGCGGTCCACTGCGGCGGCCATCAATTCCGATCCAAACATGATTTCTCCTCCCCCAATTTCCGTCAGTCTAGCGCAATTCCGGCCCAGGTCGAACGGCCTGATTCAGCCAAGAAGTTTTCAACACAGAGGACACAGAGGTCACAGAGGTCACAGAGGTCACAGAGATTTTTGCCGCGCGCAGCGCCTTCCTCTCCTCTTCCTTCTCTGTGTTCTCTGTGTCCTCTGTGTTAAATCCTATTTTCTTCTTTAACGAGTATAAAATTCATAATCTCGTGCGACACATTTTGCCAAAAACGACCATACCGGTTCATGAGCATTCCTTACGGTTCCTTACGGTTCCTTACGGTTTTTCACGGCGCATTATCACAAATGTACGGCCCACCAACCCGCCGCCGCCCGGTGTGGGACCAAATTCCACTATTCAAATTGTTCAAAAGTGTTGCTTATTAAATAGTCTGTAGCGCGCGGTTTGCAAGGGGTAAATGCTCCTGCCCAGCCGCCCTGGATACCCCGGTCAAGCAGGGGTATGACGTGTGGGGTGTCGATATATATCCAACCGATATATGTCCCTTGACTATATATCTAATTGATATATATGTGAACTACCTCACATAACCTCCGGCTTAAGGATTCTATTATGGATACTCGTTCCATTTGTCTAGGTGTGCTCTCCATGGGTGAAGCAACCGGTTACGAGATTAAAAAGCTCTTCGAAGAAGGGCCGTTCAGCCATTTCTATGATGCCGGTTTCGGCTCCATCTATCCGGCCCTGAACAAATTGCTGGCGGCGGGCCATGCGACCTGCCGCCACGAGGAACAGGACGGGCGCCCGGCGAAGAAGGTGTATGCGATTACCGACGCAGGGCGCGAGGTTTTGGCGGTTGCCCTGCACGAGGAGCCGGCTATCGACCATATCCGCTCCGAGGCGCTGGTGATGATGTTCTTCGGCCATAAGCTCTCAGGCGATCAGCGGGCCCGGGTGCTGGAAAAATATCGCGGCCATTACACCAAGGTTCTGGCCGGGCTGCATGAATTGGACACGTCTTCGGAAGGCTTCGGGCGCCAGTTCGTGCATGGCTTCGGCCTCGCCATCTATGAGACCGCCGTGCGCTATCTGGAAGAACACGGCGACGAATTTCTGGACGGTAAAACGGCCAAGGACAAGATTGGAGCCGCCTCGTGAGGGCATCTTATATCATCGCCATGGTGGTTGGCGCCGCCGCCATTGTCTGGATCGGATCGGGGCAGTTTGATCAGGCAACCGTTGCGGAGCCGGAAATATCCGCAGTAACCAAAAAGCGGGCAGCGCCCAAGGTGCGGGTGCGCACATCGGTGGCGAACCTACGCTCCCGCCAATTGGTGTTTCTGGGGCGCACCGAGGCGTCGCGCAAAGTATCGTTGAAGGCCGAAACGGCGGGCCGCATTGTGGCCGTTCCCGCCATCGAAGGCAGCCGCATCGAACGCGGCAAGCCCATCGTCCGGCTCGCCATGGACGACCGCAAGGCGCGCCTGGCCGAGGCCGAGGCGGTGCTCCGCCACCGCCGTATCGAATATCAGGCGGCCCGCGAATTGTCGGCGCGCAAGTTCCGCTCCAAGGTAAAGCTGGCCGAGGCCGAGGCCTTTCTGGAAACAGCCAAGGCCGGGCACGCCCGCGCATCCGTAGAGCGCGCGCGCACGGTGATCGCCGCGCCCTTCGCCGGGGTTCTTGATCAGCGCCTCGTCGAGGTGGGCGATTTCGTGAAAATCGGCAACCCGGTGGCGACTTTTATCGATTTAACGCCGATCCGTATCGCCGGCCATGTATCCGAATTGAATATCGGCGCGATCCGCCAAGGCATGCAGGCCCGGGTCAAGCTGGTCAACGGCGCCACGGGGCAAGGCGTCATCCGCTTTGTTGCCTCCGAAGCCCACGAGACCACCCGCACCTTTAAAATCGAAGTGGAGGTTTCCAACCGGGACCGTGCCATGGTCGCCGGCATGACCGCCGAGATATCCATCCCGCTGCCGCCGGTCAGCGCGCACAAGGTTAGCCCGGCGGTGCTTGGCCTGTCCGATGCCGGTGCGGTTGGCGTGAAAACTGTATCCGCGGCGGGCCGCGTTGCTTTTCACAGCGTTGAAGTCATCGATGAAGATATCGCCGGCGTCTGGATCACCGGGCGGGGCGATGCGCTGGCCGAGCGGTTAAGCCTGATCACCGTCGGCCACGAATTCGTCAAGAACGGCGAAATGGTGCAAACTTTGCCCGATAAAGATGCCGCCGTCTCGAAGCTCGGCGGCAGCGATTAATGGGATTTTCGCTTATCGATGCCGCCATTGGGCGGGCCCGGACGGTGGTCTTGGCGCTGGTGCTGGTCCTCATTTCGGGCACGGTTTCCTATATCAATATCCCCAAAGAGTCCGATCCCGACATCAATATTCCGATCATCTTCGTCAAGGCCAAGCTGGACGGAATTTCGCCCGCCGATGCGACCCGCCTGATCGCGCGCCCCATCGAACAGGAGATGCGCGTCATCGAAGGCGTCAAGGAGATGAAGTCGAACGGCTATGAGGGCGGCGCCAATGTGATCTTGGAATTCGATGCCGGTTTCGATGCGGACAAGGCCCTCGACGATGTGCGGGAAGCCCTGGACCGGGCCAAGCCGGAGCTTCCCGACGAGACCGAGGATCCGACCGTATCGGAAGTCAATTTCTCGCTGTTCCCGGTGCTGACGGTGATCCTGTCCGGCGATACGCCGGTGCGCCCGATGTTGGGTTTGGCCAAGGAGTTGCAGGACGCCATCGAAGGAATTCCGAGCGTCCTGAAGGCGGAGATCGCCGGGAGGCGCGACGATATGGTCGAGGTGGTGATCGATCCGGCGAAGCTGGAAAGCTATGGCATTTCGGCGGCGAACGTCACCTCGGCGATGAGCGCCAACAACTTGCTGATCGCCGCCGGCGCCCAGGATACCGGCGCTGGGCGTTTTTCGGTGCGCGTGCCCGGCGTCTTTGAAAATGTCGAGGATATTATGAACATGCCGGTGGTGGTGGCCGGCGACCGCACCGTGCGCGCCGGCGATGTGGCCGATGTGCGCGCCGGCTTCAAGGACCCCAAGGGCTTTGCCCGGGTAGGCGGGCGCAGCGCCATTGCGCTGGAGGTTTCCAAACGCACCGGCGAAAACATTATCAGCACCATTGCCCAAATCCGCGCCGTGGTGGAGCGGGAACGCAAGGCCTGGCCGCTGACCTTGCGCCAAGCGGTCGATGTGTCCTTCTCCCAGGACAAGTCCAACGACATCCGCAACATGCTGGCGGATTTGCAGAACAACGTGATCAGCGCGGTCTTGCTGGTGATGATCGTCATCATCGCCTTTTTGGGGCTGCGGACGGCGGGGCTGGTCGGTATCGCCATTCCAGGCTCGTTCCTGATCGGTATTCTGACCCTGGCAACCCTCGGCATGACCCTCAATATCGTGGTGTTGTTCAGCCTGATATTGGCGGTCGGCATGCTGGTCGACGGCGCCATCGTGGTGACCGAATATGCGGACCGCAAGATGATCGAGGGGGCGCCC
>CAUZTZ010000239.1:0-6837 GCA_963582805.1 Alphaproteobacteria bacterium | reverse complement strand
AGACCGACGGCTTCGTCAACGGCACCTATACTTCCAGCGCATCGGCCGCCGTGCTTACCTTCCTGCAGATGATCAACCCCGACATTCCCCACAACGAAGGCATGGTTGAGCCGATCGACATCATCATCCCGGAAGGCACCATCCTCAACGCCGCCTACCCCAAAGCCACCACCTTCGGCAATCATCTCTGCCCGCCCAACGCCGACGCCATCATCCGCGCCCTGGCGCCGGCCATACCGGACCGGGTAACCGCCGGCTGGAACAATCTTCTTTGTTCGCTGACCACCGGCATGGACGACGCCAAGGGCGAAAAATATGTCGATATCTTTTTCATGGGCTTCAAGGGTGGCTCCGGCGGCATGAACGGCACCGACGGTTATGACCATATCGGCATGATCGATGCGTCCGGCGGCATCCTCGATCAGGACTACGAGATGTTCGAGCAGCAGACGCCGCACCATTTGGAAATGCATGAATATTTGACCGATTCGGCGGGCGCCGGCGAATGGCGCGGCGGTCTTGGGATTGAGACCAAGTATACCTTCGGCTCCGACGATACCCAGTTCGTCACCTTCGGCGACGGCGATTTCGAACCCGCCTTCGGGCTATTCGGCGGCCACGATGCGACCCTCAATTCGATCACCTTGATCTACCCGGACGGCAGCAAAACAGTGCCCAACAATAAAGACCTGATCACCGGCGTTCCCAAGGGCACGGTCTATCATCAATTCGCCGGCGGCGGCGGCGGTTATGGAGACCCGAAGCGCCGCGCGAGGGATATTTTGCGCACCGAAGTTCGCGACGGCACCATCTCCGACGATGCGGCGCGCGATGTCTACGGGCTGGAAGATTGATGCTGAACCTGACCGAAGAACAAATCGCCATCCGGGACACCTTCGCCCGCTTCACCGACGCCGAGATCATTCCCGCCGCAGCGGCCATCGACGAAGCCCACGAATACCCCACGTCCATGGTCAAGCGGTTGGCCGATTTGGGTTTCGTCGGCATGCGTTATCCGGAAGATGCCGGCGGCTCCGGCGTCGATCTGGTGACCTGCTGCCTGGCCCTGGAAGAGGTGGCCAGAGGCTCCATGTCGGTGGCCGCGTGCGTCACCATGCAGGCGCTGATGGGCACCAAGTTCCTGGAAATGCTGGGTAATGACGATATCCGCGAGCGCCTGTTCAAACCCGCCCTTGCGTTGGACAAAATCGGCGCCATCTGCATGACCGAGCCGGACGCGGGCTCGGACCTCGGCGCCATCGCCACCCGCGCCGTGGAAACCGATGGCGGCTATATTTTGAACGGCTCCAAGACCTGGGTCACCTCGGCCCCGGTTGCCGATTTCTTCACCGTCTTCGCCCGCGCCGGCACCGAGGACAAGCTGACCATCTTTTTGGTGGAAAAGGGGTCGGACGGCCTGGTGATCGGCCGGCCCATCGAGAAAATGGGGGTCTGGGCGCTGCCCACTTCGGAGGTGGCCTTCAACGATTGCTTCGTGCCGGCGAGCCACCGCTTGAGCGCCGAGATCGGCGACGGCGAGGAGCATTTGCGCAAGCTTCTGTCGGAGATACGCATCGTTACCGCCGTCCTCGGCGTCGGCATCGCGCGCGCCGCATTGGATGAAGCGGTGCGCTACGCCGGCGAGCGCAAGCAGTTCGGCAAACCCATCAACCGCTTCCAGGCGGTGCAGATGCGCATCGCCGATATGGCGACGGACCTGGAGGCGGCGCGCCACATCACCTATCACGCCGCCCAGTTGCTGGATTCCGGCGCGCCACACCGCAAAGAGGCTTCCATGGCAAAACTGTTCGCCACCGAAGCCGCCGCCCGGATCTGCGACAACGCGGCGCGCATCTTCGCGTCCTACGGCTACGCCATGGAATATCCGGTGCAGCGCTTCCTGCGCGATGTCCGCTTCACCCTCATCGGCGGCGGCACTTCCGATATATTGAAATTGGTCATCGCCAAGGAATTATCCGTATGAGCGGGGACAAAAAGATCAAAGTCCTGATCGGCAAGCCGGGGCTGGATGGCCACGATGTGGGCGCCAAGATTGTGGCAAGGGCGCTGATCGATGCGGGCTTCGATGTGGTCTATACCGGGCTCCGCAAGACACCGTCAGAGATCGCGGCCCAAGCCTTGGAGACCGAAGCCGACGTAATCGGGCTTTCCAGCCTGGCCGGCTCGCATATCGATTTTTGCACCAAGCTCAAGGGGCTGATCGATCAATATGGGCTAAAGGAAAAGCTGTGGGTGATCGGCGGCTGCATCCCGAAACAAGACCATGGGGCGCTGAAGGAAATCGGCCTTGATGGTATTTTTCCCAACGGCAGCCGGCTGGACGATATTGTAGAATTTATTAATGCCAACACGGGCTCAAACCAGGCTTAAGGAGACCGCATCATGGATGGCAGCGACGCAAAAAAAGTGGTCAACGAATCCGGTATCGAGATTCAAGCGCTCTATGGGCCGGGCGATGTGGAACGCTCCGGCGGCATGGATTTCGTCGGCGATCCCGGCGGCTATCCGTTTACAAGGGGCATCCACAAAGAAATGTACCGCAAGCGCCCCTGGACCATGCGTCAATATGCGGGCTTCGGGAACCCGGCGGAAACCAATCAGCGCTTCAAGTACCTAATTGAAAACGGCCAGACCGGGCTTAACGTGGCGTTCGATCTGCCCACCCAGACCGGCCTCGATAGCGACAATGTGCTGGCCGAGGGCGAGGTCGGCCGGGTCGGCATGGCCATCGACAGCCTGGCCGATTTCGAGACCGCATTCGATGGCATCGATCTCGATAAAATCACCGTCTCGCTGACCATCAACGGCTCGGCGGCCATCCTGATTGCCATGTATCTGGCGATGGCGGAAAAGCGCGGCTACGACTTGAAATCCTTACGCGGCACCGCCCAGAACGATATTTTGAAGGAATTCATCGGCCGCGGCACCTGGGTGTTTCCGGTGGAACCGTCGATCAAACTGGTCGGCGACACCATCGAATTTTGCGCAGAGCACGCGCCCAAATATTCCCCCGTTTCCGTCTGCGGCTATCACATACGGGAATCGGGCTGCAATCCGGCGGAAGAAATGGCCTATGCGTTTTGTATCGCCAAGGCCTATGCGGACGATGTCATCGGGCGCGGGCTTCACGTGGACGAGTTCGCCGGGCGGCTATCTTATAACTTCAACCTGTTCGGCAATCTGTTTGAGCAGGTTGCCAAGTTCCGCGCCGGGCGCTCGCTCTGGGCAAAGATCATCAAAGAAGAATACGGCGCCGAGGACCCGCGCTCCATGTGGCTGCGCATGATTGCCGGCGGCGGCGGCGGCGGCCTGACGTTCGAGCAGCCCGAAGTGAACATCATGCGCGGCGCCTATTACGCGCTGATCTCGGCTTTGTCGGGCACGCAAACCATGGCGCTTTGTTCCTACGACGAAGCCTACACCATCCCCACCGAATATTCGGCGCGCATATCCTTGCGCACCATGCAATTGCTAATGGACGAGATGGGACTTTGCGATACCGTCGATCCCCTGGCCGGATCGTATTATGTGGAGACCCTGACCAACCAGATGCGGGATAAGATGGAAGCGGTGATGGAAGAGGTGGACCAAGCCGGCGGCATCGTCGAAATGGTCAAGGATGGCCGCATCCAGGCCAAGGTTTCCGAACAGGCCTACGACATGCACAAAAATATCGAGAGCGGCGAATTTCCCAAGGTAGGCGTCAACCGCTACCGCATTGAAGAAGACGACGAGCACGAGGTGGCGTTCCACCCCTACGATATTGCCGACGCGGAGATGCAGATCAAAAGCCTGCGCAGCACACGCGCCAGGCGCGATGCCAAGGTGGCCAGCGCCAGTCTGGCCATGGTGAGGGGCGCCGCCGAGGCCGGCGAGAACGTCATGCCGGCGATCATGGAAGCGGTCAAAGCCTACGCCACGGTGGGCGAGATTACCGATGCCATGATCCAGGTTTATGGCCGCTACGAGGAGCCGATCCGGTTTTGATATGAACGAGATCGCCAACTATATCGCCGTCGATACCATAGAAGCCGCCGCCGAAACCCTGGCGGCAGGGCCGGTGACGGTGCTCGCCGGCGGCACCGATTTGATGCTGCAAACAGAAGCCGGCGCGCGCACCTACGCCGCCACCTTGATGAATATCCGCCGGGTGGCCGAACTGCGCGGCGTACGGCTGGAAGAAGGCGCGCTCACCATCGGCGCGCTGACCACGGTCACCGACTTGCTCAACGATGCCACGATCCAGGCCCATTGCCCTATATTGGCCGAGACCGCCGATCAGTTCGGCAGCCCGCAAATCCGCAACATGGCTTCCATCGGCGGCAATATCTGCAACGCCTCGCCAGCCGGCGATTTGCTGGTGCCGCTGATAGCCCTGGGCGCCGAGGTGGAGCTGGTATCGAAACCGGATGGCCGGCTGCACAGCCGCCGCGCGCCCCTGGAAGAATTCGTCACCGGCCCCGGCACGTCGGCGCTAGGTGATGCCGAGATGCTTACCTTTATACATATTCCCTTGGCGGACGGCGCGGCTGGCGCCTTCCGCAAATTCGGGCCACGCCCAGCCCTGGAAATCGCCATGGCCGCCGTCGCCGTAACCGGGCGCATCGAAGCCGGCAAGTTTACCAATATGCGCGTCGCCTTTGGGGCGGTGGCCCCGACACCTGTACGCGGCAAGAATGTGGAAGCGGCGCTGGAAGGCAAACCGGCCACGGAGGAAACCATCGCCGCCGCCCTCGATTGCGTGGACGCCGATATATCGCCAATCGATGATGTGCGCGCCAGCGCCTGGTACCGCCGCCACCTCACCCGCGTCTTAACCCAGGAGATTTTGGCCGATGTCTTCCAAGTCTGACATTTCCTTCACCCTCAACGGTCAGGCGCGCAGCCTTGTCGTGGCGCCAGCGGCCAGCGCGCTTAACGTCTTGCGCCATGAATTCGATCTGACCGCCGCCAAGTTGGCCTGCGGTGAGGGCGAATGCGGAGCCTGCACCATCATCGTCGATGGCGCGTCGGTCTGCGCCTGCATCCTCTACGCCGCCGATCTGGATGGCCGCGACGTGGAGACGGTGGAGGGGCTGGATGCGGGCGAGGCGCTGGACCCGGTGCAGGCGGCGTTTATCGAGACCGGCGCCGTGCAGTGCGGCTATTGCACGCCGGGCATGGTCATGCAGATCAAGCATCTTTTGGCGGAGAACCCGGACCCGGACGAGGCCGCCATCCGCCGGGGGCTGGAAGGCAATATCTGCCGCTGCACCGGCTATTCGAAAATCATCGACGCGGTTAAATCCGCGGCGCAAACCTTGAGGGCCGGATGATGGACCAGATCGCCGAACAAGAAAGCCTGATCGGCCAACGCATCCCGAAACCGGACGCACCGGCCAAGGTGCTGGGCCGCACCCAATACATAAATGACATGGTTCTGCACCGCATGCTGATCGGCAAAATCCTGCGCACGGACCGGGTTCATGCGCGCATTGTTCGGCTTGATATATCGAAGGCGGCGGCGCTGCCCGGCGTGCATGCGGTAATCACCGGCGATGATACGCCGATGATCGGCATCGGCGTCAACAAGGACAATCCACCGCTCAAATCCGGCACCGTCCGTTGCATCCGGGACGAGATCGCCGCCGTCGCCGCCGAGACCGAAGCAATCGCCGATCAGGCCCTGGCGCTGATAGAGGTGGAATATGAAGACCTGCCCGCCGTCTTTGATCCGGCGGAAGCATTAAAGGAAAGCGCGCCGCAACTGCACGAAGACAAGCCCGGCAATGTGGGATTGTCCTATAATATCAGCTATGGCGACATCGCCGCCGGCGAGGCGGAATCCGATGTGGTGCTGGATGAGACCTACGATCTTCATTACGTCACCCATTGCTGCATGGGGCCGGGCTGCACCCTCGCCGAGTTCGATGGGGCGGGCAAGCTGACCATCTATTCGCAGACCCAGTATCCGTATAATTTCAAGATGGACCTGGCGCCCACCCTCGGCATCCATCCCGGCGATATCCGCGTCATTCAGCCTCCCGTCGGCGGCGCCTTCGGCTCGAAACTGGACGTCTATCCGTTCGAGCCCATCTGCGCGTTCCTGGCGCAAAAAACCCGGCGCCCGGTAAAGCTGGTATTTTCCCGGGAAGAGGAATTCATCGCCTCGCCTACCCGCCAGCCGGTGCGCGCCCATATCCGCGCCGGCGCCAAGAAAGACGGCACGCTGACCTTCCGCGATGTGAATTGCCTCCTAAACAATGGCGGCTACACATCCTGGGGCGCCACCGTTCCTTACGTGATGATGCGCACTTTTTCCGGCCATTTCCGGGTGCCCAACGTGGAGTTCAAATCCACAGCCGTCTATACCAACAACCCCTTCGCCGGATCGTTCCGGGGCTACGGCAATGTGCAGGCCACGTATGTGACCGCGACGCTAATGGACAAGATGGCCGAAGCGGTTGGCATGGACCCCATCGCTTTCCGGCTTAAAAATGCGCAAGCGCCCGGCGAGGTGACGCCCCAGGGGAGCTTGCTCAAGGACTGCGCCCTCGCCGAGTGCATCACCATCGCCGCCGAGAAAACCGATTTCCTCAAAACACATGCCGCCAATGCCGCCGTCCAGGATGGCCGTTACCGCAGGGGCATCGGCATCGCCACCTCCATCCACAACGCCGGCGGCGCCAAAATTCACAAGAGCGACGGCTGCGGCACCATCCTGACCATGGATGATTACGCCCGCGTGACGCTGATTACCGGCGCCTCCGAGATCGGCCAGGGCATCGATGCGGTGATCACCCAGATCGTGGCCGAGGAATTGGGCTTGCCGCTGGC
>CAUZTZ010000238.1:0-6909 GCA_963582805.1 Alphaproteobacteria bacterium | reverse complement strand
AACCGCGAACCTGATCCACAAGGTCAATTAGCAATGTCATATCTGGAGCCTCCCTCATGTTCCGATTGGAACAAGTAATTGAATGTTTTTCAATTGCCGGAGCCCATTCTAGGATAGGCATAAGCAATTTAAGGGGAGCGAAACCATGCAATTGAACACCGAAAAAATGATCGCCCGCGCCGAGGACGGCGTCGGCTGGATGATCTTCAACAACCCCGAACGGCGCAACGCCATGGCCAATGAAATGCGCCTGGCGATGATCGAAATTCTGGGCGCCTATGCCGAAGACGATGCCATTGGCGCGGTTGTCATGACTGGCGCCGGCGGCAAGGCGTTCGTGTCCGGCGCCGATATTTCGGAGTTCGAGGAACGCCGCTCGTCACCAGAACTGATCGCCGAATATAACGAGGTGGGCCGCCAGGTCAGCGCCGCGTTCGAGAAGCTGGAAAAGCCGCTGATCGCCATGATCCAGGGCTTTTGCATGGGCGGCGGGCTGGCGACGGCGCTGAAAGCCGATATGCGATTTGCGTCCGATGATTCCCAGTTCGGTATCCCGGCGGTCAAGCTCGGACTCGGCTATGAAGCGAGCGCGGTCAAAGCGCTCACCGATTTTGTCGGCCCCGCCTATGCCGGCGAAATTCTCATGACCGGGCGCCGCTTCAACGCCGATGAAGCCTTGCGCATGGGGCTGGTCAACAATGTGGTAAGCGTGGACAAGTTGGAAGAAACGGTCATGGAAACGGCAAGCGCCATCGCCGCCGCCGCGCCGCTGACGGTGCGCTCCATGAAGGCCAATGTGCGCGCCACGCGCCTGGATGCGGACCAACGCGACGACGCGCACCTTCAAGAGCTGGTGGACGCCTGTTTCAACAGCGAAGACTATATCGAAGGCCGCCGCGCCTTCATGGAAAAACGCCCAGCCCAATGGAAAGGGCGCTGACCGAAAAATTTCGTTTCAAACGGCAACCAACATCATTGGAGGACAAGCAATGGACGTACGCATGGACGGGCGAGGCGCGATCATCACCGGCGGCTCCAGAGGGTTGGGACGCGCCATGGCCATGCGCTTTGCAGAATCCGGCGCCAATGTGGCCATCGTCGCCCGCCGCGAAGACGTGCTGGCCGCAACCAAGGCGGAGATCGAAGCCGCCGCTCCATCGGCGAAGGTGATCGCCTGCGTCGCCGATGTCTCTACCGCAGACGGCGTCGAAAGCGCGTTTAAACGAGCCATCGATGGGCTCGGCCAGGTCGATATCGTGGTCAATAATGCGGGCTCCTCCATGGCCCGGCCGTTCGAAGAGGTCACCGACGAGATGTGGCGGGACGATCTGGAATTGAAGCTGTTTGGCGCCATCCGCATGATCCGCCTGGCCTTGCCGGGCATGAAGGAGCGCGGCTGGGGCCGGATAATCAATATCCTCAACACTGGCGCCAAGTCGCCGCGCGCCGGCTCGACGCCGACCACGGTATCGCGTGCCGCCGGGCTGAACCTCACCAAATCCCTGTCCCTGGAATACGCGCCCGACGGCATTCTGGTCAACGCGCTGTGCACCGGATTGATCGTCACCGATCAGCTGGAGAAAATGCGCGACCGGGGCGCGCCGGAAAAATCCATGGAGGAATATCAGGAGCTTCTGGGCGGGCGCATCCCATTGGGGCGCATGGGCACGGCGGAAGAATATGCCAACGTCGCCTGCCTGCTGGCCTCCGACGCCGGCGGCTATGTGACCGGCACGGCCATCAATATCGACGGTGGCTCGAGCCCCGCTACATGAACAAACGGCACATGACAAATCTGGGCTGGGACGATCAAGCCGACGTGGTGGTTGTCGGCGGCGGCGGCGCCGGATTGCGCGCCGGATTGGCGGCGGCCACCAAGGGCGCCAAGACCATCGTCTTGGAGAAGACCGGCGATCCCGGCGGCAAGACCGCCATGTCCATCGGCATCATGACCGCGTCCGGAACCTCGGTGCAGAAAGCCGCCGGCGTTCGCGACAGCCACGCACGCCATCTGGCTGATGTGCAAGCCATGGCCAAGGAGGCCGGCGCCAAAATAGACATCGGTAGCACCAAGTTTATGATGCGCGTCTGTTCAGCGGAACTGGAGAACCTGATCGGCCTTGGCGTCAAGTTTTCCGGCCCCCACCCGGAAGGCCCGCACGGCACGCCGAGGATGCATGTGGTGCAGCCCGATTGCCGCCATCTGGTCGATGTGCTGGTGCGACGTTGCGCCAAAAAACGCGTTGATATCCGGCTGAACACGCCGGGCGCGGAGCTGATCCTGGACCATAAGGGCCAGGTGGCCGGGGTGCGCGCCGATAGCACCGGTGGCCCGCGCTTCGTAGCAGCTGGCGCTGTCGTTCTGGCGGCCGGGGACTACAGCGCCAATCAGGCGATGGTCGAGACTGTCGCGCCGAAATTGAAGCTGGCCATGCCGTTGCGCGATTTTGCCACCGGCGATGGCCACCGCATGGCGATGCGCATCGGCGCCCGCGCCCAGAACATGGGCCGCGTCAACCTGCCGCAACTGCGTTTCATGGATTGGCCCTATGTGGAGCCGTCGCCGGGGCTGGTTGGCGCCGGCGCCCGGCTGGTGACCGCGAAAGGCGCCCGCATCAAAACCAAACTGGCCGGCTCGATCCTGATGCCCGGCTTTGAGAAAAACTGGGAGGAGATATTTATCGTCATCGACGCCGGGTGCGCCGCCAAGCTGGCCATGGCAAGCGACGATGTGGGGCCCGGGCGCGACGGCTGGGCGCGGAGCGGCAAGCCGTTCATCGGCACGGCGCCTCAAGTGGGCTACGCCTATCTGGAAGATTGCCGCGCCTGGGATTGGCATTTCGAGGCCAAGTCTATGGCCGCCGCCGCCCGCCATATTGGCTGCAAACCGGCAGACTTGGCCGCATCGCTGGCCAAGAATACGAGTGGCCCGTTTCATGTGCTGGGGCCGACCCGCCGGGTTATCGCCAATTCCGGCGGCGGTATCGCCACCAATGAAAAAACCAACGTGCTGGCCGAGGACGACCGCATCATCAAGGGGCTCTATGGCGCCGGCGTCAATGCGCGGCTGATCTCGTTCATGGGCGGCCATGGCTATGCCCTCGCCTGGGCCATGGCGTCCGGCAATATCGCCGGCGCCGGCGCCGCCGGCCACGCCAATCGGCAACTCTAGACAATGGCGCACAGCAATTCCAAAAAAGTCATCTATGCCGCCTTTTTCGGGAATTTGCTGCTCGCCGTCACCAAGTTTTTCGCCGCCTTTTTCACCGGCTCCTCGGCGATGCTGTCGGAAGCCATCCATTCCCTGGTCGATACCGGCAATCAATTATTGCTGCTCTATGGCCTCCGGCGCGCCGGCCGGCCGGCCGATGCCCAGCATCCCTTCGGCTATGGCATGGAGCTGTATTTCTGGACCTTCGTGGTGGCGATCATCATCTTCGGCCTGGGCGCCGGCGTTTCGGTGTTCGAGGGCATCTCCAAAATCCGAGCCCCCCATCCGGTCACCGACAGCCTGGTCAATTTCATCGTGCTCGGTCTCGCCGGCGTGTTCGAGGCGGCGGCCTGGACCGTCGCCTTTTTGGAGTTCCGCCGCTCGAAAGGCGAGGGCGGCTATATCGAAGCCATCCGCCGCTCCAAGGACCCGGCCATCTTTACCGTTTTGTTCGAAGACACCGCCGCCATGCTCGGCCTGATCGTCGCTTTTGTCGGCATCTGGCTGGCGGAGGAATTGAACATGCCCATTTTGGACGGCGTCGCCTCGGTCGTCATCGGCGCCATCTTGGCGGTGACGGCGGCCTTGCTGGCCTTTGAATGCAAAGGGCTCTTGATCGGCGAGGGCGCCAGTCAAAGCACCGTCGACGGGGTGCGCGCGCTGGTCGCCGAGGACGGCGGCATCAACGCCATCAACGAAGTTTTGACCATGCATATGGGCCCCGAAGACATCCTGCTGACCCTCAGCGTCGATTTTTCCGGTGAGCTGGATTCCGATCAGGTGGAGACCGCCATCTCCGACATGGAGCGGCGCATCAAGGAGACCTACCCGGAGATCAAGCGCATCTTCATCGAGGCGCAAAGCATCGGCGGCCACCTAAGGGACCGGGCGCGCGATCCAAATCCGTGACAGGCGGGCCGGGCCCGTAGCATAATGGGCCGCAACAATATTTCAGCGAGGATCATCCATGCGCTTCGGCATGCAGTTTTTTCCCGATATCCCGGAGGCGGTGAAACCGGCGGCGCAATATTATGACGAGGCCATGCGCCTGATCGGGCTTTGCGATCAATACGGCTATTCCCATATCCGCACGGTGGAGCATTATTTTCACTATTGGGGCGGCTATAGCCCGAACCCCATCGTTTTTCTGACGGCGGCCTCCCAACATACCAAGACCGCGCGCATGGTCACCGGCGCCGTGTTGCCGGCCTTTAACTCGCCGCTTAAATTAGCGTCCGATCTGGCCATGCTCGACGCCATCTGCCACGGGCGCCTCGATATCGGTTTCGCGCGCGCCTTCCTGCCGCAGGAGTTTCGCCATTTCGAGGTGGATATCGAAGAAAGCGTGGCGCGCTTCGAAGAAGGCATCGATCAAGTGCGGCTGCTTTTGGAGAACGAAAACGTCACCAGTAACGGAAAATTCCATTCCTTCGAGGGCGTCACCACCCATCCACGCCCGACCCAGCAACCGCGCCCCAATTTCTATGTGGCCGCCGTCGGCACGCCGACATCGTTCGAGCGCGCCGGGCGCATGGGCCATGGGATCATGGCCATCCCCGGCGTCGGCTCCGACCCGATCGGGCTGATGGACACCTACCGGGGCGCCTGGAAAGACGCTGGCCACGAAGGCAAACCACAAGTCATGATGGCCGTCTTTATGTTTTGTGATGAAGACCGCGACACCGCATTCGCCATCGCCAAGCCCAATGTGGAGACCCATTTCGCCGCCATCGTCGATGCCATGGCCGAGTATGAAACCGGCGCGCCCGCCAGCACCTACAAGGGCTATGACGTGTTGCGCCAGCGCATCGCCGCGCAGACTTTGGAAAGCCAGATCGAAAGCCATGCCGCCTTTGTTGGCACGCCGGATGATATCATCGCCCAATTGACCGAATTCGATAAGGCCGTCGGCGGCTGCGACGAAGTGTCCATGCAGGTCAATTTCAACGGCCTCGACATTGATGTGGCCGAAGCATCGGTGCGCCTGTTTGGCGAGGCCGTCATTCCCCATTTCACAGACCGATGAGGCCTTAGGAGGCAAACATGGACAAGCAGGAATTTGTGAACAGCTTAAGCGCCAGCAATTTGGCGCCGCTCTGGGAAGTCTATGAGAAGCTGGTGATCAATGAGCCGGCGCGCACCGAGCCGTCGGTGATCTGGAAGTGGGCCGACATGGCGCCCAAAATCCAGACATCGTCGGAGCTGGTACACGGGCCGGACGCCGATCACCGGGTCTTGCTTCTGACCAACCCGCATCTGGACGGCCCGCCGGCGACCACCAGCCACATCATCGCCGCCTTTCAATGTGTGCTGCCCGGCGAAGAAACCACGCCGCACCGGCACACCCCGGCGGCGATGCGCATTATCATCGAGGGCGACGGCGGCGCCACCTTCGTCGATGGAAACCGCCTGGAAATGTATGACGGCGATCTGATCATCACCCCCAACTGGACCTGGCACTGCCACCAAAACGACAGTCCGAAGCGCACCGTCTGGCTGGATGTGCTCGATTTGCCCCTGGTGGGCAAGCTGGACGCCGTCTTCGGCCAGATGAGCAAGCCGGACGATGCCGCCTATCCCGCCAATGACGCCACCCTTCGGTTCCCCTGGAACGACACGGCGGCGGCCCTGGAGGCGGCGGCGGACAGCGGCGGGTTGCGCAGCGTGGACTATGGCGGCGGCGATGAACCATTATTGCCGACGCTAACGCCCCACGCCATTGCCCTCGCGGCGGGCGCGGCCACCAGCCAGAAGCGCGCAATGGCCAACGAAATGTTCGTGGTCCTGGACGGCGAGGGGGAAAGCCAAATCGGCGACGTCACCCATCAATGGGTAAAGAACGACGTCTTCACCGCCCCCCACTGGTCCTGGACCCGTCACGAGGCGAAAGGTGGCGATGCCAATATGATCATCATATCCGACGCCGAGATCATGAAGCGGCTGGGCCTGTACCGGGAAGAGGTTGAGTGAGGGGGAATGCAAGGAGGGTGGCGAATTCACAATTCAAGACCTGACCCCATTAATCGATTAAAATCGGCCCGAGACTCGGTTCGCCTCCGTCCGTTCCCGTAAAATTCAACCAAAATGGTGTCAACATGTCGGTACCACTCAAGTACGTGCATACTTCCGTTCCGGTGAAATTTTTCCTCACCTCGTATAGGGCGCTTTCTGATGGCCAGTCAGGCATCAGACACCTTGAGGAATATTTGCGATCCTCGTCATTCCTGTTATCAGATTGGAAAGTTATTTGGATAGGTGCCTGCACTCTACTCAGGACTTCTATTGAACTTTTTCAGGTCGATGCAAAATCCTGTATCAATCAAAGAATAGGTGAGCAATTAAACGCCGAATGGCAATCAATTAAGAAAAATAAAGTCGAACACCCAATTTTTTGGGAATTCCTTCGAAAGGAACGAAATAACATCATTCATGAATACGAATGGTCAGCGTACAGTGTATGGATGGATAAAGAGGGGGTTGAGCTACCCGACCGAATCGCATTGCTGAACCTTAAGCCAAAAGATGCAGAAGCAGTGTTAGTTATGAGGGGAGGTATATACGAAGGCCGCGACCACAGTACCCGACTCTTTTCAAAACACCAACTCTATCAACGGTTTCCGAGGATTGTTTGGTTTGAATAGAGCCATCATATGGTCGCGGATTTCCATTTCAGACATTTTGACCATGGCTTTTCTGAA
>CAUZTZ010000237.1:0-6959 GCA_963582805.1 Alphaproteobacteria bacterium | reverse complement strand
TGGGCGCGGCCATATCCCTAAACCAGCCGGCTTTGATCGACGGCGGCGCGGATGAAATCGGTGAACAACGGGTGCGGATCGAAGGGACGGGATTTCAGTTCGGGATGGAATTGCACGCCGATGAACCAGGGATGCTCGGGTATCTCGATGATTTCGGGCAAGACGCCGTCCGGGGATTTGCCGGAAAATATCATGCCCGCCCCGGCCAGTTCCGCCTCATAGGCGATGTTCACTTCATAGCGGTGGCGGTGGCGCTCGGAGATGGCCTGGCTGGCATAGATGCCGCGCACCCGGCTGTTGTCGCCCAGGTTACAATCATAGGCGCCGAGACGCATGGTGCCGCCCTTGTCACTGTCTTCGCCGCGCTGCTCGGTGGCGCCGTCCTTTTCCCATTCGGTCATCAACCCGACGACCGGCGCCGCGCACGGGCCGAACTCGGTCGAACCGGCGCCCTTGATGCCGGCCAAATTGCGCGCCGCCTCGACCACCGCCATCTGCATGCCGAAGCAGATGCCGAAATAGGGCACGTCCCGCGTCCGGGCGAACTTGGCGGCCATGATCTTGCCCTCGGCGCCGCGCTCGCCAAAGCCGCCGGGCACCAGAATGCCGTGCACGTCTTCGAGATGATCGACGGTGCCGGCCTCTTCGAATATTTCCGCTTCAATCCATTTCAGATTGACCCGCACATTGTTGGCGATGCCGCCATGGGCCAGGGCTTCGGACAGGGATTTGTAGGCGTCTTTGAGGCCCATATATTTGCCGACGATGGCGATTGCCACATCGCCTTCCGGGGCCAGCGCCCGCTTCGTTATCTTTTCCCAGCGTGACAAATCGGGCGCCGTCAACTCCAGCCCGAAATGGCGGAGCACTTCGTCGTCGAGGCCTTGTTCGTGGTAGCTGATGGGCGCCTGATAGATGGATTTGACATCTAGTGCAGGCACCACTGCGTCCCGCCGCACGTTGCAGAATTGCGCGATTTTGGAGCGGTCGCCATCGGAAAATTCATGCTCGGACCGGCACAGCAGGAGGTCCGGCTGGATGCCCAAGCTCAAAAGCTCCTTGACCGAATGCTGGGTCGGTTTGGTCTTCAATTCGCCCGCCGCCGCAATATAGGGCAAAAGCGTCAAATGCACATACATGGCCTTGTCGCGGCCCAGTTCGTTACCCAGCTGGCGAATGGCTTCAAGGAACGGCAAGCCTTCGATATCGCCCACCGTGCCGCCGATTTCGCAAAGCACAAAATCCTCGTCATCGATATCGGAGAGCACGAATTCCTTGATGGCGTCGGTGATGTGCGGGATCACCTGGATGGTGGCGCCCAGATATTCGCCGCGCCGTTCCTTGGCGATCACCTTGGAGTATATCTGACCGGTGGTGACGTTATCGGTGCGCCGCGCCGAGACGCCGGTAAAGCGCTCATAATGGCCAAGATCGAGATCGGTCTCGGCGCCGTCGTCGGTGACATACACCTCGCCGTGCTGATAGGGGCTCATGGTGCCCGGATCGACGTTTATATAGGGGTCGAGTTTGCGCAAGCGCACTTTGAAGCCGCGCGCTTGCAACAATGAAGCCAGTGCCGCCGAGGCCAAGCCTTTACCGAGTGAGGAAACCACGCCGCCGGTTATAAATACAAAACGCGTCATGGACCGGCGTTGTACAGGAACGGGCGCCTTCGCAAAAGCAGATTAGACCGAATGGCGAATTTATTTTTTAAGACGTTGGAAAGCCGGGATTTTTTATGGCTTTGCCAGCGGCTCAGGCTCGATCGGAATCAAGGTCGGCATGCCCGGAACGCTCGGACCTTGTTGCTGATTCGCCGGCGGCGCGGCGCCCCGGTCCAAAATCGAGCCGCGATCGTCGGCATTATTGGCCAAGATTGCCAGGCCCAGGCTGGAAACCATGAACAAAGCGGCCAGAACCGCCGTCACCCGGGTCAACAGATTGGCCGCCGAGCGCCCGGTCATGAAGCCGCCCATACCGCCGCCGCCACCACCGCCGCCGCCCATACTGCCCATACCGCCCTCGCTCTGTTGAATAAGGACGACGAATATCATGGCGATGGCCAGGATCAGATGAATAACGATGAGGACTGCTGTCATGGTTTATCTCAAGATTGAAGAAGCGCTTATCTATGTCTCCAGGCGCAGTTGTGCAAGGATTATGATTGCGTCGGCGCTTGTGATCCCGAAAATTTGTTAGCGCGCGGCAGCCGCTATCGCCCAGAAATCCGCCGCCACAAGGCTGGCGCCACCGACCAATCCGCCATCCACATCCGCCAGCGCCAGTAACCCGGCGGCGTTGTCCGGCTTGACCGAGCCGCCATATAATATCCGGCAATCGCTGGCAGTGCTATCGCTGCTCACATCGGCCAGGGTGGCGCGGATCATGGCGTGCACGTCCTGCACCTCGGCCTCGGTGGGCGTGCTCCCGGTGCCGATGGCCCATACCGGCTCATAGGCGATCACTATTTGCGTAGCATCGGCGCCGCCGGGGACCGATCCCCGCACCTGGGCGGCGACCACATCGTTGGTTTGGCCGGCGTCGCGCTGGGCTTCGGTCTCGCCGGCGCAGATGATGGCGATAAGCCCCGCCTCGATGCCGGCGGCGGCCTTGGCGCGCACCAGATCATCGGCCTCGCCATGGTCGGCGCGGCGCTCGGAATGGCCGACGATCACGTGGCTGCAGCCGAGATCGGCGAGCATTACGGCTGAGATGTCGCCGGTGTGGGCGCCGTTGGAATTGACATGGCAATCCTGGCCGCCGAGCAGAAGGCCGGAGCCTTGGGTGGCCGCCGCAACGGCGCCAACCAAAGTCGCCGGCGGGCAGAGCAGCATCTCGAAACCCAGCTCACCGGCGCCTTGCATGCGTCCCGCCAGATCTTCGGCGCGGGCCTGCCCATCGCCGAGGAGGCCGTTCATTTTCCAATTACCGGCGATCAGTGGTGTGCGCACTTGCGCCATGGCGGCCTCCGTTGGCATGAAGATAACAGGGCGCGCTCAATAGCATAGGAATTGGCCGCTTACCATATCCGCATCACTTTTGCGATGGTGGTTGCGGGCGCCCGGTCACGCTTTTATGATGCCGCCCGGTGGCCGGCGGCGATATACTTAAGGCCAATGCGGCAATCGGCAGACACTGGGATCCAAAATATGTACGGAAAATTCAGACAAGCGATGATTTCCATCGGCGCCAAGGTGCTGATCTGCCTGTTGGTGCTGAGCTTCGCGGTTTGGGGCATCGGCGATCATTTGAGTTTCAGCGGCGACGGCAACGCCAACACGGTTGCCACGGTCGGCGAGCGCGAAATCGGCCGTCAGGAATATGTCAGCGAGGTGCAGCGCCAGGTCTCCCGCCTCAGGCGCGCCCTCGGCGACAACGTTACCGAAGATCAGTTGCGCGCCATGGGCGTGTCCCGGCGGGTCCTGGACGGCATGATCAGCCAGGCGGTATTCGTCGAAGGCGCCCGCGACATGGGGCTGATTGTCGGCGAAGACACGCTGGCCGAAGAAATCCGCACCGACCAACGGTTCCGAGGCACCGGCGGCGCGTTTGACCGGACCCAGTTCAACCGTATTCTGTACGACAACGGCTACCAGGAAGGCGCCTTCATCAATCTGTTTCGCGCCGACTTGATCCGCTCGCAGCTTTTGAGCGGCATCATCAACGGCCAGACGGCGCCCAAATCCCTGACCAACGCCATCCACGGCTACCGTATGGAGCGGCGCATCGCCGATGTGATCTCCATTCCCAACCGCAAAATGGGGACCGTCAGCCAGCCGACCGATGGCGAGCTTGCCAAATATCACAAAGACAACGGAGCCCGCTTCACGGCGCCGGAAAACCGGGATTTCTCGTTGGTGCGCCTGCAAATCAAGGATGTTTTGGACGAGGTTGAAGTGGCCGAGGACAAAATCCGCGAAGTCTATCAGGACCGGCTGGACGAGTTCACGGTTCCCGAAATGCGGACCATCAAGCAAATACTCCTGAATTCCGAGGCCGAAGCGCAAAAGGCCCACCGGGCGCTGTCATCGGGCACCGGCTTCAATAAAGTCGCCGCCGATATCGCCAAGATGGACGCCGAAGCCACCGAGCTTGGCGCGGTGTCGCGCGGCCAATTGCCGATACCGGCCTTGGCCGACGCCGCGTTCCAGCTGGCCGCATCGGCGGTAAGCCAGCCCATTAAAAGCGATCTCGGCTGGCATATTTTGAAGGTCACCAAGATTAGCAATTCCGAAACGCGCACCTACGATGCGGTGAAGGCGCAAATCAAAAATGACATCGCGTCCGAAAAAGCCGTCGATGTGTTGTTCAAGCTGGCCAACAGTTTCGAAGATTCCCTCGGCGGCGGCGACACCTTGGATGAAGCGGCCCGCAAGTTGAATTTCAAGGTGACCAAGTTCATCAAGATCAACCGGGCCGGCACCGGTGAATTGGGCACGCCGGTTGCGGGGTTGGATGCGGAAGTGGTGCGGGTCGCCTTTGCGACCGAAGAAAACAACGAAAGCCCGCTCATCGATACCGGCGAAGGCGGCTATTTCATGCTGCATCTGGACAAGGTGACGGCGCCGGCCTTGCGTCCGTTGAAGACGGTTCGCGTAGCGGTGCGTGACGCCATGATGGTCGACCGGCGCGCGGCAGCGGCGGGCCGCATTGCCGATCGTCTGATCAAGGATATCCAGGCCGGCAAAACCCTTGCCGAAGTGGCCAAAAAGTTCGGCGGCACGCAATGGACCAGCCAGCCTTTCACGCGCACCGGCGGCGGGCTGGAGAAGCGGCTGCCGGGCGCCGTGGTGGCCCAGGTGTTTGAGCAAAGGCTTGGCCAGGCGTCAACCGCCGGCGCCGGTGAGAACCAGATCATCGCCGTCCTCAAGAATATCAAGCGCGCCAATCCGCTTGCCGATAAGGAAAGCGCCGAGCGAATTCGCGCCCAACTGAACCAAGGCATCGGCGGCGATTTAACCGCCCAATTGGCGGCCGCTTTGCGCGCGCGCTTTGGCGTCACGGTCAATCAGGCGGCGCTCGATGCGCCCTTGAGGAGCGGCCGCGGCGGCGCCGGACATGGATACTGAGCCCAGTTTCGAGGCGTTCGAGGCAGCCTATAACGCCGGCAAACCGCAGGTCCTATGGACACGCATGATCGCCGATTTGGAGACGCCGGTATCGGCCATGATCAAACTGGTCGGCGGCGCCGCCAATAGTTTCCTGCTTGAATCGGTGGAAGGCGGCTCCATCCGCGGGCGCTATTCCTTTTTGGGCATGCAGCCCGATCTGATCTGGCGCTGCCACGGCAACCAGGCCGATATCAACCGGCATGCGCTGGCGGACCCGGGCGCCTTCCAGCCCTGCCCGGTTTCCGAAGCCACCGGCACATTGTCGTCGTTCCGGGCCATATTGGCCGAATCCCGTATCGAGCTGCCGTCCGGACTGCCACCCATGGCGGCCGGTTTGTTCGGCTATATGGGTTATGACGCGGTGCGCCTGGCCGAAGATATTCCCGATTCCAACCCGAAAACCCTGGACGTGCCGGACGGCCAATTCATGCGCCCGACCATCATCACCGTATTCGATACCATCGAGGATCTGGTGAGCGTGGTGACGCCGGCCTGGCCCAACCATGACGTCGCTGCCGCCGAGGCTTATGAAGCCGGCCTCGCCCGTTTGGGCAAAGTGTTGGATGATTTCGGCAAAAGCCTGCCCCGTAATGGCCGCGATCCTATTCAAGAGTTCGGCGAGCCCCAATCCAACATGACCGAAGAGGAATTCTGCGAAATCGTCGAAAAGGGCAAGGAATATATCCTTGCCGGCGATGTCTTTCAGGTGGTTTTGTCGCAACAATTCTCGATGCCGTTCGATCTGCCGCCGCTGGCTTTTTACCGGGCCTTGCGCCGTATCAACCCTTCGCCGTTCCTGTTTTTCCTGGATTTCGGCGACTTTTCCATCGTTGGGTCGAGCCCGGAATTGCTGGTCCGCATGCGCGCCGGACGGGTGACCATCCGCCCCTTGGCCGGCACCCGCCCGCGCGGCGCCGACGACGCCGAGGATCTACGCCTTGCCGCGGAGCTGCTGGCCGATCCGAAAGAGCTGGCCGAACATTTGATGCTGTTGGATTTGGGCCGCAACGATGTCGGGCGCGTCGCCAAGACCGGCAGTGTCCAGGTGACCGAACAAAACGGTATCGAGCGGTATTCCCACGTGATGCACATTGTCTCCCACGTGGAGGGCGATCTGGACGAGCAATATGACGCCGTCGATGCGTTGCTGTCGGGATTTCCGGCGGGCACGGTATCGGGGGCGCCGAAAGTGCGGGCGATGCAGATCATCGACGAATTGGAACAGCTCCGGCGTGGTATTTATGCGGGCTGTATTGGCTATTTCGGCGCCAACGGCGATATGGATACCTGTATAGCGTTGCGCACTGCCGTGTTGACCAACGACACCCTGTACGTTCAGGCCGGCGCCGGTATCGTCGCCGATAGTGATCCCAAATCCGAACACGAAGAATGCCGCAACAAGGCCCTCGGCCTGCTCCGCGCCGCCGCCGAAGCGGTGCGCTTTGCGCAATATCCCAACTAGAAAAGGATTTTTACCAATGGCTGTGCGCCGCCTGAAAGACCTGATGAGCGAAGCGAACGGAATGATCGAAATTATTGCCGCCGAGGATGCGGTCAAAGCCTTGGGTGATGACGGTGTTCTGTTTGTCGATGTGCGCGAAAAGCATGAGCGGGATGGCGGTTATATGCAGACATCCAAGGACAATTGGCCGGCCACACCTTTACCGCCAGCCGAGTGTCGCAAAATTTTTATTGAACATTGGGTGCAATCCTCATTATTCATCCACAGTACCCGACTTAACGGGATAAACACCTGAAGTGATTCATATTTTGAGATTCTCAGATCAACGAAAGTCTCTCCATATGCAAAGATTACTCACTCAGGCGTTATCCCTTTCATTAGCAAAC
>CAUZTZ010000236.1:0-7000 GCA_963582805.1 Alphaproteobacteria bacterium | reverse complement strand
CCTACATCGATCTCAACAAAAACGAAACCTCGGAAATGATCGTAGGCGCAGTTCATTCTTCCGCCACCTGCGGTGGAACCGCCCCGGATGCTGGATGTCCATTTTATGTGTTTCGAAAAGCATTCGGAAAATGGGAATTAATGGGAGAAGTCGACGGCAAGGAAATTCTTATAACGAACCAATATTCCGACGGGTATCGTATTATCTGGGGTCACTATTATGGTTTCCGCTGGAAAAGGCATTGAAACGGTTCGAAGCATTTTGTTTGGATCACGTGAAGAAGGCGTGCGAAAATCCGTCCAAGGATGAGAGCGGGTGACTGGCCTATCGATCCCAAGCCATTCATCGGGTCGACTTAAGTCGACCCCTTTGCTTCGACTAATTTTTACGCGGGTTCGTAACACGACGCTTTTTTAATGTTCCATCCGGTGGCGGGTTACCCCACAGCAATATCCCGGTATTCGCAACATAAGTCAGTGGAATTTTGGGGTTGTTTATATCTTTGCCTCCGTCATTGTGCCACTTCGTCTCCCATTTGACGTAATAAGGTTCCATCTGCTCGAGTTTCGGGACATATGTGGACGACCCCCTTTGTGCAAGGGTGATTTCGGGTTCCGGTTTAGATTGCGTGCAGTCATATGTCCGGCCTGTTTGCGCGGCGCTTATGGCCGCTGGCCCTGATGGTCACCGCGACCACAGATCCTATCAGTATATCGAGCTCGCTCTGGCTCCCGTCCCAAATCGGATTCTATCGTGGTCCTCGGTCGCAACCGATTGCCATCACCTTGCTTCACCCGCGCACAAATTCTGTTTCCTCGCTCCTCCGTTACGCCGTTACGCCTCAGGCCGCCGCTTTCGGCGCGCGGTAGACTTCGCCGGTGTTCATGATCGCCCAGGCGGTGCGCGCCATTTTGTTGGCCAGAGCCACCGCCACCTTTTTCTTTGGATGGCGCTTAAGCATCGCCTGCACCCAGGGCCGGGCGCGCGTTGACTTCGACCGCTCCAGGGCCGCCGTCGCGCCGGTCACCAGCAAGCGCCGCAAATAGCCGTCGCCGCGTTTGGATATGCCGCCAAGCCTTTGTTTGCCGCCGGTGCTGTGCTGCCTCGGAACCAGACCCAGCCAAGCCGAGAACTGACGCCCCGAGGTGAACACCGACGCATCCGCAACCGTCGCCGCGATGGCCGTTGCCGTTACCGGACCGATGCCCGGTATATCCGCCAGCAGCTGACTGATGGGGTTCTGTTTGTGCCAGGCCATCATGGCACACTTCAAAGCCTCGATCCGCGTCATCACGTCGCGCAATTGCCCGGCCATCGACGCCAGAACCTGGCGCGCCAGATCGGGGACGCGCGCATCGCCGGCATCGGCTATCACCGCCACAAGCCGCATGGTCCCGGCCATGCCTTGCTTCTCAATAACGCCGAACTCGGCCAGATGACCGCGCACGGCATTGCTCAGCATGGTGCGTTGGCGAACCAGCAAATCGCGGCCTCGATGCAGCACCAGTATCGCCTGCTGATCGGTGCTCTTGATGCCGACAAAGCGCATCGAGGGGCGTACGACCGCCTCGCAGATCGCTTCCGCATCGGCCGCATCGGTCTTATTGCGCTTCACATAAGGCTTCACATATTGCGGCGGCATCAGGCGCACCTCATGGCCAAACGCGCCAAGCTCGCGGCCCCAATAATGCGCCGTGGCGCAGGCTTCAATGCCGATCAGGCACGGTGCCAGATTGCCGAAGTAAGGCAACATCTCCGCCCGCCGAAGCTGCCGGCGCACAACAATCGCGCCGCTTTCGTCAACACCGTGAATTTGGAAAACATGCTTGGCGATATCCAAGCCGATTACTGTTACATTACCCATGGACGGTCTCCTTTGTTTGGAAATCTCAACGACATCCATTCTGGCACACTTGATGCCGCGCGGGGGCCGTCCACCCCATCAGTATACGTAATTATTGTTATAATATTGCAATAATTTAGTATACTGTCCCGAAATTATTCCCCGAAACTATTCGGCTCCCCTCATAATTACCTGCGATATCAAACCGCTCCCCCCCCATCCTAACCTTCCCCCTCAAGGGGGGAAGGGACGGGGCCGTGCCGGGGGTAACGGCAAACTATCAACCGCATTGCCGGGTGCCCGTCAACGGGGACGCGCGTGGGCCGACCATGCCCGAGAATTAAAAGGGAGCGAATCTTGGTGGCGCCCGGCTGGCCGACCCGGCCATCCCCAGCCGGGCTCGCGTGCTACTGCCACCGTTCTAATCACACCACTTCCACAGACGCAGGCGCCTCCGAACGCGGTGCGCGGCGGCCCTCCCGGTAGGTGATGTAGGTGGAGCTGGCGAAAATTACGGCGCCGCCGGCCAAGGCCCAAATTGTGGGAACCTCGGAGAATATGAGAATTCCGAAGACGGCCGCCCAGATCAGCTTGGTAAAATCAAACGGCATCACCAAGGTCGCGTCGGCGATCTTCAAAGATTGCGCAAACATCAATTGGCCCACCGTGCCGCCGGCGGCAATGGCAAGAAGCCAAAGATATTGCGTAGCCGTTGGCCATTGCCAGACGAACAAAGCCGGCGGCAAGGTGAATATGGCCAGGAATGACATGCCATAAAAGGTGATCGTCACCGTGGAATTGGTCCGCGACAAATGCTTGATCAGGACCACGGCGGTGCCCCAGGTGATGGCGGAAAACAAGGCGTATAGCGCACCCACATGGATAATCTCGATGCCCGGACGCAAAATAATCAAGGCGCCCGAAAAGCCAACCACCAGGCTGATGATGCGGTGCGGGCCCATCATTTCTTTCAGGAATATGGCCACCATCAGGGCAACAAACAACGGCACCGTAAACATCAGCGCCGATATTTCGGCCAGGGGCAGCATGGTAAGGGCAACAAAGAAGCTCAACATGGCGGCGGCATTGAACACACCGCGCGCCGCCATAAAGCCCATGTCGGAAGTGCGCAGCATCGCGGCGCCGTAGCGTAACAACAAAGGCGCCAGCACGAGAACGCCAAAGACGTTCCTAAAAAACGCAATTTGAAACGGATGCAGCTCTTGCGCCAAATGCCGGACCAAGACCGCCATTCCGGTCATGATCGCGGCAGACAGGGTCATGAACAGCATTCCCGACAAATTCGCGGAGAATTTTCGAGGCGCGGATGTCACGAGGCACGAAATCCTTCGGTGCAGCAAACAGGGCTAATACCAAGCTGTATAGATAGACACACCGAGGCCGGCGAGGACGTCGAGATGGCCGTGTGCATGCCCGGTCTCGCTCTCCGCCGTGGAGCGGAAAACGGCGGAGATGTCATGGCAGCCCGCGAAGACCTTTGCGCTGAGATCAGGCGAGGTCGAAGCGATCGAGATTCATGACCTTGTCCCACGCCGCCACGAAGTCACCCACAAACGCCGCTTGCGAGTCGGCACACCCATAAACCTCCGCGATGGCCCGCAGTTGGGAGTTCGAGCCGAACACCAGGTCGACGGCGGTGCCGGTCCACTTGACCGCGCCGGTCCCCCGGTCGTGTCCCTCGAACACGCCTTCGGATGTGGCGGACGCCTTCCACTCGGTGCTCATGTCGAGCAGGTTCACGAAGAAATCATTGGTCAACGTCTCGGGCCGCTCGGTGAAGACGCCGTGTTCGGTCTGCCCGGCGTTTGTATTCAACACGCGCATGCCGCCAACCAGCACCGTCATCTCGGGAGCGGTCAGCGCCAGCTTATGGGCCCGATCCACCAGCAACTCCTCCGCCGATCTGTTTTGTCCGTTGGCGAGATAGTTGCGGAACCCGTCGGCGGCCGGCTCCAGCACGGCAAATGAATCCACGTCGGTTTGTTCCTGCACCGCGTCCATGCGCCCCGGCGAGAAGGGTACCTGCACGTCGTGCCCGGCGTTTTTCGCAGCTTGCTCGACGCCGGCGCAGCCGCCGAGAACGATCAGGTCGGCGAGTGAGACCATCTTGCCGCCCGACTGCGCGCCGTTGAATTCCTTTTGAATCTCCTCCAAGCTCGCCAGCACTTTGCCCAGTTCGGCCGGGTTGTTCACGTCCCAATCCTTTTGCGGCGCAAGGCGAATGCGCGCCCCGTTGGCGCCACCGCGCTTGTCGGTGCAGCGGAAACTTGCCGCGGCGTTCCAGCTGGTCGAGACCAGTTGCGAAATGGACAGTCCCGATGCCAGCAGCTTGGCCTTGAGGGCGGCGATGTCTGGCGCGCCAATCAATTCATGATCGGCTTCGGGGACCGGGTCTTGCCACAACTGCGGCTCGGCGGGAACCAACGGGCCGAGGCACCGGGTGCGCGGCCCCATGTCGCGCGACGTCAGCTTGTACCACGCCTTGGCGAAGGCGTCCGCGAAGGCGTCCGGGTTCTCGTGGAAACGCTTCGAAATCGGCCCATAGATTGGGTCCATCCTCAGTGCGAGGTCGGTGGTCAGCATCGTCGGGGCGTGCGACTTCGACGCATCGTGCGCATCGGGCACGGTGCCGGCCGCGGAGGCGTCGGTGGGTTTCCACTGCCACGCGCCGGCCGGGCTCTTCTCCTGCGCCCACTCGTAGCCGAACAGGTTTTCGAAGAAGTTGTTGTCCCACTTCGCAGGCTCGGTGGTCCATGCGCCCTCCAACCCGCTGCCGATCTGATCGCCAGCTATGCCGCTGCCATAGCTGCTGGTCCAGCCAAAGCCTTGCTCCTCGATGCCGGCAGCCTCGGGTTCGGGACCTTTGTACGACTCTTCGGCGGCGCCATGGGTTTTGCCGAAGGTGTGCCCGCCGGCGATGAGCGCAACCGTTTCCTCGTCGTTCATCGCCATGCGGCGGAACGTCTCTCGAATGTCGATGCCGGCGGCAAGCGGATCCGGATTGCCGTTCGGCCCCTGCGGATTAACGTAGATCAGACCCACCTGCGTGGCGCCGAGGGGTTCCTCGAGGTCGCGCTCGCCGCTGTAGCGCTCGTCGTCGAGCCAAGTGGTCTCCGAGCCCCAGTAAATATCCTCTTCGGGCTCCCAAACGTCCTCGCGCCCGCCGGCGAAACCGAAGGTCTTGAATCCCATCGATTCCAGGGCGCAGTCGCCGGCGAAGATCATCAGGTCAGCCCACGAGATCTTGCGGCCGTACTTCTGCTTGACCGGCCAGAGCAACCGGCGCGCCTTGTCGAGGTTCACGTTGTCGGGCCAACTGTTGAGGGGCGCAAAGCGTTGTGTGCCGGAGGCCGCGCCGCCGCGGCCGTCGCCGATGCGGTAGGTGCCGGCGCTGTGCCACGCCATCCGAATGAAGAGCGGCCCATAGTGGCCGTAGTCGGCGGGCCACCAGTCCTGGGACGTCGTCATCACCGCATCGATGTCTTTTTTCAGCGCATCCAGGTCAAGTGTCTTGAATTCCTCGGCGTAGGAGAAATCATTTCCCATTGGATCGGACTTGGGAGAATTCTGGTGGAGAATCTTCAGGTTCAACTGTTCCGGCCACCAGTGTTGGTTCGCCGTGGTCCCAACCGCGTTGTGTCTGTCAGGCCCGCCCAAAACCGGGCACTTGCTTTCGTTGTTCATATTACTCTCCAATCCTGGTCTGAATTGTTCCACTCTGGTTAGCCGGCATTCCGCAGATAATGCCAGCTTTTAGCCGGAAGCGATAACAAATTCGGCTGGTTAAATCCATTTGGCTGCTGGTCAGGGTATTGCCTGGCAATCTCCTGGGCCTGTTGGGTTGATTTGGGCTTGAATGGTCGCTGATATTCCATTCTCGTAGACTTGGCGCGCTGTGGGCCATGTCAATATGCCGATGGCCCGCGCCTGAGTCAAAACATATTTGAAGTATTCTAATAAATCAAATAAACAATTGATAATAAAATATAAATTGGTTTATTTCACGCGAATAATGACATCCACGCGGCTGACTTCCATACCATCGGGAACCGCTGGCATGGATTTGATATCGATGTCGGCCTTGGATATATCGACCAGCTTCTTTTGGTCTTCTATATACATGTGGTGATGGTCTTTCACGTTGGTATCGAAATAGGAGCGCCCGCTATCGACGACGATTTCGCGCAACAGGCCGGCATCGGTAAATTGGTGCAGAGTGTTGTAGACCGTGGCGAGCGAAACCCGCATGCGATGTTTTAACGCCTCGCCATGCAGTATCTCGGCGCTGACATGGCGATTTTCGGCGCCATCGAACAACAATTTCGCCAGCGCCAGCCTTTGCCGGGTTGGGCGAAGACCCACGGTGCGAAGCCGTTCGAGTACATGGCTGTATGGCCGCTGCATATCCATACTGGTCACTCTGTAATTGGCGATGCGCCAGTATGCCGATAACCCTAAAATAATCAAGGGATTATATGGTCTTTTATAAAAGCGACAAACTCTGGTGGGCGCGTCTAATCGGGCTCGCCGGTCAGGTGGGCAAGGCCGACGATGTTAAAGCCGCTGTCCACATGGTGTACTTCGCCGGTGACGCCGGAGCCGAGATCGCTCAACAAATAGAGCGCCGCGCCGCCGATCTGTTCCTGGGTTACCGAGGCCCGCAAGGGTGCATTGGCTTCAGAGCGGCGATAAATCTCGCGCGCCGCCGAAATGGCGCTGCCGGCCAGGGTGCGCATCGGGCCCGCCGATATGGCGTTGACGCGGATGCCGTCCGGCCCCAAATCGGCGGCCAGATATTTGACGCTGGTTTCCAGGGCCGCCTTGGCCACGCCCATGACGTTATAGGCGGGGATCACCCGCTCGGCGCCCAGATAGCTCATGGTGATCAGGCTGCCGCCGTTTTCGGCCATCAGAGGCTGCGCCCGGCGTGCCATGTCGGTGAACGAAAAGCACGAGATTTGCATGGTGTTGCGAAAATTTCCTTCGCTGGTATCGACGAAGCGGCCCTTCAGCTCGTCCTTATCGGAATAGGCGATGGAATGGACAATAAAATCCAGCGATCCCCATTCGGCTTTGAGCGCGCCGAACAAATCATCCAGACTATCCGCATCGGTAACGTTGCAGGGCAGGGTCATG
>CAUZTZ010000235.1:0-7014 GCA_963582805.1 Alphaproteobacteria bacterium | reverse complement strand
GCCGTCGTGGTGCAACATCCGGTGCTCGCAAATAAAATACGGGGATTCGCCCGAAAGGTGGGTTTTGAGCGCCGAGCGGAATATTTCCTGGTCCTCGGAATGGATGTTATCAATCCACGCCTCGATATTATCAAAGCGCGACTTTTCGTCGAAGCCGATCATCGTTTTCCAGCGCGCCGAAATATAGGTGCGGTCACGCTTTATGTCCCAGTCCCAGATGCCGTCGTTGGAGCCCTTCACCGCCAACTCAAAGCGGTATTCGCTTTCGCGGATGGCTTCTTCGGACAGCGTGCGCTCGACCGCGACGCCCAGCACATAGGCCATGGATTCCAGGAAATTGATATCGTCCGGGCTATGCTTAAGTTCGGTGCCGCCATGCACGGCAAGAATACCGTATGGCATTTCCCGCCCGCTAATAGCGGTCACCACCGATTGGCGCAATTTTTTGGCGCCGGCGAGCCCCTTATTGCGGCTTGCCTCGGCGGCGCTGCGGCGGACAGTTTCGGTATTACCCGATGTCAATATCCTGGATAATATGGATTTGCGGCTGATCCGGGTTTCAAATTTTCCCAGGTGGCTTTTGTTCCATCCGGTGCCGGCAATAAGGCGAAGCTTGCCGCCGTTGCCGTCCAGCTCTTCGATGCTGACAAACTTTGCGTTCCACGCCGCCGCGACCATGCGCACGGCATCATCGAGCAATTCTTCCAGGTCGGCGCCGGCCAGCGCTCGATGGCCCAACTCGGCAATTGCAGATTGCTGGCTCATCCGGATCTGCAATTCGAGCTCGGATTGCTTGGAGACGGTCACATCGGTTTGGATGCCGAGGTAATAGTTCACGCGCCCATTGTCGCCGCGCACTGGATTGAGGCGCAGCTCGTACCAGATCGGGCTACCGCCGTTTGCAAAGCGGGGCAAAACAGCGCGCGCCAGTTTTTGCCGTTTGACGTCTTTAAGCAGTTGCTTGAGCGCGCTGCGATCTTCGCGGTTTTGAAATAGAATTTGAAACGGCTTGCCGAGCAGGCTGTCACGGCTAATATTCGGCGGCGGCACGAAGGCGGGATTGACGAACACGATCGGGTTGTCCGGCATATTCGGATTGGTGATCACCACACCGGAATCCATGGCCGAAATGGCGACCGCCATTTGCGCGTTGCGTTGCGCCAATCGCTGCGCTTCCAGCTCATTTTGCTTGATGCCGGTGACATCGAAGATCGAATTCATCACCTGACCACCGGTGGTCTTGCGCGCGGTAACGATCCACCAACTGCCGTCATCCAATTGGATGTCGAGGGAACTTGGCTTGCCAGACTTGCGCCGGTCCGGGGTAAGCAGGCTGCCCGGGCTTTTCCCAGGATAAGATATGACCCGGGATTTCAGCGCCGCGTCGGCTTCCGACAATTTGGCGCCCGCCGCGACTTGAAACTTTCTGCCGCGAAACAATTCCCGGAAATGATCGTTGAACTGCAGGAGGCGGCCGTCATCGTTCCACAAAGCAAGCGCGCTCGCCGAATCGGTAAACAATTCGCTCAATTCGAAAGTCGCATCGGATGATTTGTTCGCGGACGGCATGGGAGTTAAGGTGTCCTTCGACGTTGCCATTGTGGCGGCCAACACTGGCCGTGACCGGAATCCCTCGCAATTGGGCAATGCCTCTTTGGAAATGTTCCCAAAGGCCGCGCCGCAATGTATTAACGGATTACCCGTTTCATTGTTATCATTAAAGCTAATCACTCGCGAACAGTAGTTCAAGAGTTGCAATTCAAACGTAACAATCGGCAAAAAATGCCTTATTTCCGGGGGATTGATTTTCCCCTCGGGGTCCTGGGGCCGCAAAGATATGCGCCCACGGCCATTGCGCCGGAGGGCGCGCCGGTTCTATAAGATAATCACGCAGGTGCCTGATTCAATGGCGAAATTTCCGTTTTCCGGACTTTTGTGGTAAAAGTTGGGAATTGCCGGGTTGATTGGGTAATTTGCCTCCATTTGCCGGCCCGGTACCTGGCGCCGCTGACAACGAATGATCGGAAATTTTGTGGCCCTGAATGCGAATAACGATGCGCTTCCAATCGGTATTGATACCAAGGAACGATTTCTGAACCGGGAATTGTCGTGGTTGGAGTTTAACGCGCGCGTGCTCGAAGAGGCCGGAAACCAGGATTACCCGCTTCTGGAGCGGGTCCGTTTTCTTTCGATCTCGGCGTCCAACCTGGATGAGTTTTATATGGTCCGCATCGCCGGATTGAAGGGCCAGGTTGACGCCGGGTTTACCGGCATCAGCCCGGACGGATTGACGCCCACCGAACAATTGCAAGGCGTACGCGCGCGGGCCAGCCAATTGATGAACGATCAGCAGGAAACCTGGGCCAGGTTGAAATTCGAGTTGCGCGGCGCCGGTATTCATGTCGCGTCCAAGGATGCGCTCGGACCAGAGGAATTGAAATGGCTGAAAACCTATTTCGATGAACAGGTCTTTTCGCTTTTGACGCCGGTCGCGGTTGATCCGGCGCATCCATTTCCGTTCATTCCCAATCTGGGTTTCTCCATGGCGCTGCAATTGCGCAGCAAAAAAGACGGGCAAATCCTGAAGGCCCTAATTCCGCTTCCCAGTATCATGGACCGCTTTGTACAAATTCCAGTGCCGGGGGATCAATCGATCCGCCTGATCTTGCTTGAAGATGTCATCAATTTGTTTCTTTCCGAATTGTTTCCCGATTTTGAAGTCGAGGAGAGCGCCTGCTTCCGGATCATCCGCGATAGCGAGGTCGAGCTGGACGAAGAAGCCGAAGATTTGATGCGGACCTATCAATCGGCGTTGAAACGCCGCAGTCACGGTTCGGTCATCCATCTATCGGTTGACGCGGAATTCACCGGCGGGTTGTACGCCGTGGTCGTTGAGGAATCTCAGGTGTCGTCCGATGCGGTCATTCGCTCGGCTGAGATCGTCGGTCTCGCCGATACCGCCGAGCTGTGCAAGCTTGACCGCCCAGATCTCATGTTCGATCCCTTCAACGCGCGCTTTCCCGAGCGCGTGCGCGAACTTGGCGGCGATTGCTTCGAGGCCATCCGGCAAAAGGATTTTATCGTCCATCATCCTTACGAAAGCTTCGACGTGGTGGTGCAATTTATTCGCCAGGCGGCGCGTGATCCGGATGTGGTGGCTGTTAAACAGACCCTCTATCGGACCTCCAACGATTCGCCCACCGTCGCTGCCCTGATCGAAGCCGCCGAAGCGGGGAAATCGGTCACCGCCATGGTCGAGTTGAAGGCGCGCTTTGACGAGGAGGCCAATATCCGCTGGGCGCGCGATTTGGAGCGGGCCGGCGCCAACGTGGTCTTTGGTTTTCTGGACAAGAAGACGCACGCCAAGATCAGCCTCGTGGTTCGCCGCGAAGGCGCCAAACTGCGCTCCTATGCGCATTTCGGCACCGGCAATTATCACCCGGTTACGGCCGAGATATATACCGATCTTTCCTTTTTCACCTGTGATCCAAAGCTATGTCATGATGCCGCGCAGATATTCAATTTCATGACCGGATACACCGAACCCACGAATTTGGAAAAACTGTCGGTCTCGCCCCTGACATTGCGCGAAACATTGGTCGATATGATCGAAGCCGAAATTGCCCATGCCAATGCCGGCCGGCCGGCGACGATTTGGGTGAAAATGAATGCTCTTGTCGATCCAGGCATCATTGACGCCCTTTACCTTGCGTCGGGTGCCGGCGTGCAGATCGAACTGATCATTCGCGGAATTTGCTGTTTGCGCCCGGGCGTTCCGGGTCTGTCGGAGAATATCCGGGTCAAAAGCATGGTCGGACGATTTTTAGAACATTCGCGCATTGTTGTGTTCGGCGATGGCGCCGCGTTGCCGTCGCGCTCAGCCAAGGTTTATATTTCCTCCGCCGATTGGATGCCCAGAAATTTAAATTGGCGGGTCGAAGTCATGGTGCCTATTGAAAATCCGACGGTTCATCAACAAGTACTTGAGCAGGTTATGGGAGCCGTCCTTTTGGATCGGCGGCGGAGTTGGATTATGAATGCTGACGGCACGTATTTGCGCCCCGCCAGGGGCAACGGTGATTTCAACGCGCACGAGTTTTTCATGACCAACCCGAGCCTTTCCGGGCGCGGCAGTGCGTTGGAACACCATCGGCCGGCCACGCCGCACCTGGTTTCCGACAGAGGCTAGAATTAGGCGCGCGGGTAGAAATGGCAGCCGAAATAACGCAATTATTTAGCGGTGATCGCCAGGAGGCGGCGGTGAATTCCGGAACCGGCGGTCGCATCGGTATCGTCGATATTGGCTCGAACACGGTGCGGCTTGTGGTCTTTGATGCGCCCGCCAGGCTTCCGGTGCCGATCTTCAACGAGCGCGTAACCTGCAGATTGGGGCGCGGCATTGGGCGTACCGGAAAGCTTAATCCCGAAGGCATTGAATTGGCGTTTCAGGCGTTGGCGAGATTTACCGGCATTGCCCGCGAAATTCCGGTTGAGCGATTTAAAATGGTGGCCACGGCCGCGGTGCGCGAAGCCACCGATGGCGCCGCCTTTACCGACGAGGTCGAGGCCCGTTTCCACTATCCCGTCGACGTGTTGAGCGGCGCCGAAGAGGCGCGCCTCAGCGCCGCCGGCATTTTGGGCGGCACCCCGGATGCCGATGGTGTTCTCGGCGATCTCGGCGGCGGCAGCCTGGATTTGGTGGATCTGCAATCCGGTCAGTTCGGCGAAAGCGCGACGTTGCCGATCGGCCATTTGCGCTTGTCCGAAGATTCAGAAAAAAACATCAAGAGCGCCAAAAAATTGGCCGACGGGTTGTTGCGCTCGGTTTCGTGGCTGCGCGTCAGGCGCGGGCGCGATCTCCATGCGGTCGGCGGCGCCATACGGGCGATCGCCAGGATATATATCGACCAGGTCGATTATCCGCTTCATGTTCTCGACAATCTGACCATCGCCGCCGGGGACGCGCGCGAGATTTGCCGAATTCTCGCCGGGCTTAGCCCCGCGTCGCTGGAAAAAATGGCCGACGTCGCAAGGCGGAGGGCCGACACGTTGCCGTTTGCCGCCCTGGCGCTCGACCGGTTGTTAAAAGCGGCGAAGCCGAAATCTCTGATTATCTCCGGCTACGGATTGCGCGAAGGGCTGTTTTTCGAAAGCCTCCAAAGCGATTTGAAAAGCCAAGACCCGTTGATCGCGGCGTGCGAGGGTTTTGCCCAACGCAGCGGCCGCTTCGCCGTGCATGGCGACGAAATATTTCAATGGATTGCGCCGGTGTTTTCCGGGATCGGTCCCGCCGATCTCCGCATATTCCGGGCGGCGTCGCTGCTCAGCGATATCGGCTGGACCGAGCATCCCGATTACCGCGCCTTACACGCCTTTATTCGGGTTCTTCGCTTTCCGATCGCCGGCCTTACGCACCGGGAACGGGTGATGCTCGCGCTGGCAATTTTCGTCCGCTATAACGGACGCACCAGCCAATATGACGTCAAGCGCGTGTTGCCGTTGATTCCGGCCGAAGATCGGCATCGGGCAACCGTGGTCGGCACGGCGCTGCGGCTTGCGCATGTATTTTCGGGCGGCATTCCGGGCCTATTGGCGCAATCGAAATTGACCCATGTCAATGGGGAACTGGATCTTCGCCTCGACGCCGCCGTCGATAGTTTCGCCGGCAGCGCGGCGCAAAGGGTGCTAAAGCAATTGTCGGAAATATTAAATTCGGAACCCGATATCGGCTGACAAGTCTGGCCGGCGCATCCTATTCATCGGTAAATTCCACCAGTTCCAATTCCTGGCCATTGGCCACCAGCGCCAGATCGCCGCGCATCAATTGCAAGGCGTCATCGCCAAATATCTGGCGGCGCCAACCTTTGAGGGCCGGCACGTCGGCATCGGCGCCAAAGGCGGCGATCACTTCCAACTGATCGGTCGTGGCGATCAATTTTTGGGCCACGTTGTTCTGCTCGCATTTCATCTTCAAGACGACTTTCAACAGATCGGTGACCGGACCGATTCCGCGCGGCAATTGCGGCTTCTTGGGCAGCGTCGGGCATTCGTCCTCGGGCACCACCTGACCAGCGGCGACCGCCGCCAAGAGGGCCTCGCCGGCTCTGCCTTCGGCCATTTTCTTGCCAAGCCCTCTGGTGCGCGTCAATTGATCCACGTTCGCCGGCGCATGATGGGCAATTTCCAGCAAAGCTTCATCGCGGAGGACGCGGTTACGGGGCAGATCCCGGCCCTTGGCCTCGCGGTCGCGCCACGCCGCAACTTCGCGCAAAATGGCGAGAAAGCGGGGCGCCGGAGAGCGGCTTTTGAGGCGCTTCCAGGCGTTTTCCGCCGGCTGATCGTAGGTGTCGTGACTGGTCAGAATGGCAATTTCCTCGTCCAGCCATTCGCGGCGGCCGTTCTGGCCCAGCATTTCGTCCAGCTTTTCATAGACGATGCGCAAATGGGTCACGTCCGATAGGGCATAGTCGATTTGTTTGTCGGTCAAGGGCCGCCGCGCCCAATCGGTGAAACGCGATGACTTGTCGACGCGGGCGCCGGCCAATTTGCGGGCCAAGGTCTCGTAGCCGGCCGAATCACCGAAGCCACAGACCATGGCCGCCACCTGCGTGTCGAACAATGGCGCCGGCAAGCTTCCGTTGAGATGGAAGAAGATTTCCAGATCCTGGCGCGCCGCGTGAAAAACTTTGAGAATTTTTTCATCACCCATCAATGCCATAAGCGGCGCGAGATCGAGGCCCTCGGCCAAGGCGTCGATGGCCTGCGCTTCGTCCTCGCCGCCCAATTGCACGACGCAGAGCTGCGGCCAAAACGTGTTTTCCCGCATAAACTCTGTATCGACAGTAATGAAGCTGTTGTGGGATATGCGGCCGCAAAAATCTGCGAGCGCCTGACTATCGCTTATTATGGACATGGAGGGGTTTGTAGCGCTTTTTTTTGGGTAGTTAAAGACATCTGCCGTGGCGCTTGAGATTTGGCCCGGCGGCCGTTATTCAATCGTCGTCCGGGGCGCGG
>CAUZTZ010000234.1:0-7020 GCA_963582805.1 Alphaproteobacteria bacterium | reverse complement strand
AACTTCCGCGCTCTCGGCGGCGCCCAGGCGTATCCTTCGCGCACCAAGGACAAAGGCGGCATCGATTTTTCAACCGGTTCCGTGGGGCTTGGCGCCGCCGCCACATTGTTCGCGGCGATGATCCAGGATTACCTGAGCGCGCACAACATGGTGGCGGATGGCAACCCCACCGGGCGCATGGTCGCGATTGTCGGCGATGCGGAGTTGGACGAAGGCAATGTGTTTGAAGCGCTGCTGGAAGGCTGGAAACAGGATGTGCGTAACCTCTGGTGGGTGATTGATTATAACCGGCAAAGCCTCGACGGGGTGGTCAACGATCATCTGTTCCAGAAAATCACCCAGTTTTTTGAGACCGTCGGCTGGCGCGTGGTCAATCTGAAATACGGCAAAAGACTGCAAAAGGCCTTCGAGGGGCCGGCCGGCGGGGCATTAAAAAACTGGATCGATACCTGTCCAAACCAGCTTTATTCCGCCCTCACCTTCAAGGGCGCCGGCGCTTGGCGCGACCATCTTCGGACCGATCTCAAAGGCTCGCTCGGCTTCTCGGAATTTCTGGACAGCCACGACGATACCGCCTTGCACGCGCTGATGACCAATCTCGGCGGTCACGATCTGGAATATTTGATCGATACCTTCGATGCCGTGCACGACGAAACGCCGCGCTGCTTCATTGCCTATACAATCAAAGGCTACGGCCTGCCCATCGCCGGCCACAAGGATAACCATGCGGGCCTGATGACGCCGGAACAGATGGCTACCTTCCGCAGCGCCAATAATGTGCCCGAAGGCGCAGAGTGGGAGCCGTTCGCCGGGCTCGGGATCGATGCGGATATTCTTGAAGCGTTTTTGGGTGACGTGCCGTACCGCTCAAAACCGGCAAGATCGGTGCGCTCGCCCCTGATCCGGCGGCCGCCGGCGCTGGCGCCAAAGGCGGCGCGTTCGTCGACGCAAGGCGCATTCGGCGACATCCTCAAGGAGCTGAGCGATTCCAAAGACATCCTCGCCGATCATGTCGTCACCGCGTCCCCCGATGTGGCGGTTTCCACCAATCTCGGCGCCTGGATCAATCAGCGCGCCATCTATCACCGGCACGCCCAATCGGACATCTTTCACCAGGAAAATGTGCTCTCGCCCCTGAAATGGACCATGCGTCCCGGCGGCCAGCATATCGAATTGGGCATTGCCGAGCATAATCTGTTTCTTCTCCTGGGCGTCCTTGGCCTTAGCGAAGATTTATTCGGCGTGCGCCTGCTGCCTATCGGCACGGTCTATGATCCGTTCGTCAACCGGGGCCTGGATGCGCTGATCTACGCCTGCTACCAGAACGCCCGTTTCATGGTGGCCGGAACGCCGTCCGGCATATCCCTGGCAACCGAAGGCGGCGCCCACCAATCCATCAATACGCCGCTGATCGGCATATCGATCCCCGGCCTTACCGCGTTCGAGCCGGCCTTCGCCGACGAGTTGACCGTGCTGGTCCGCTGGGGCCTTGAACATATGCAACGCCAGACCGGCGGCGCGGTTTATTTGCGCCTGTCGACGCGCCCCTTGGACCAGCCAAAGCGGGCGCTAACGGACGCAATGGCGAACGACATTACCGCCGGCGGCTATTGGCGCGAAGCGCCGGCCGGGGACGCGCGAATTGTCATTGTTTACGCCGGCGCCGTGGCCCCGGAAGCGGCCGAGGCGCATGCGAATTTGCTCAAAGATTTCCCGGGCGCCGGATTGCTGGCCGTCACTTCGGCTGACCGGCTGCATCAGGACTGGCTGCAACAGGGCGCCGCTTCGCACACCGCCCACCTGCTTGGCCAGGTTCCACCCGCAGCAAAACTGATCACCGTAATCGATGGGCACCCATTGTCGCTTTCGTGGCTGGGCGGCGTGGCGGGCCACCGAACCCACGCCCTCGGCACCACCGCGTTTGGTCAAAGCGCCAGCCTGGATGACCTGTACCGCGCCCAGGGTATCGATGCGGCCAGCATCGAAGCCGCGGCAAAAATAATCTAAGTGATCAGACACGCCGATGGCTTGGCGGTTTGGCGGACCGGCGCAGCGCCACCTCATCAGCCCGGTCGCGGAGCGCCAACCGGTAGGATTGTTCCTGGCCGCTCTCGTAGGGCAGCGGCCAGCGCTGGTGCTGAACTCCGTAATAGGCAGCCGCCTGCAAGGTAAAGTGAGGATTGGTGAGGTGCGGGCGGGCCAGCGCCACCAAATCGGCGCGGCCGGCGCCGAGGATCGTGTTGACCTGATCCCAGGTGGTGATATTGCCGACGGCGATGGTGGGAATTTGGGCTTCCAGGCGCACCTGCTCGGAATACCAGGTCTGGAACATTCGGCCGTAGACGGGCTCGGCATCGGGCGTCGTTTGGCCGGCGGATACATCGATCAGATCGCAGCCATGGTCCTTGAAGGCTTTGGCGATGGCGACGGCATCGTCGCCGGTGATGCCTATTTCGCCGACCCAATCGGTCGCCGATATGCGTACCGACATGGGTTTTTCGGGCGGCCAGACGGCGCGGACTTCATCGAAGACATGCAAAGGAAAGCGCAAGCGGTTGGCCAGCGTGCCGCCATAGTCATCGGTGCGTTGATTCCCGAGCGGCGTGATGAAACCGGACAACAGGTAGCCATGGGCCATATGCAGCTCCAGCATATCGGCGCCGGCCTCGTCGGCCATAATCGCGGCTCGAACGAAATCATCGGCTACCTGCGCCATGTCGGCTTTCGTCATTTCCCTTGGCACGTCGCTGAACGGATAGAACGGGATCGCCGACGGCGCGATCAGCGGCCAGTTGCCCGTCGCCAGCGGCTTGTCCATGCCTTCCCAGGCGACGCGGGTGGAGCCCTTGGCCCCGGCGTGGCCGATTTGCATGCAAAATTTGGCATCGGATTGGGCGTGCACATAATCGATCACCCGCCGCCAGGCATCCACATGGCCCGTATCGTAGAGACCGGCGCACCCCGGCGTGATGCGGCCGTCGGCGGAAACGCAGGTCATTTCCGATACGATAAGCCCGGCACCGCCCATCGCCAGGCTGCCCATATGGACGAAATGAAAGTCGCCCACGGTCCCGTTTTCGGCCGAATACATATCCATTGGCGAGACAACGACCCGGTTGGATAGCGTCATGTCCCTTAAATGGAAGGGCGTGAACATGGGCGGCGCGGCGGCCGCGCCCGCCTTAGCGGCGAACCATGATTCCACATCGTCGATGAACTTCGCATCCCGGAGGCGCAGGTTTTCATGGGTGATTTGCTTGGAGCGGGTCAGCATCGAATAGGCCGCTTGGATCGGCTCCATATGCCAATAGCGCTGGGTGTTCTCGGTCCAGACTACGCTCACATCCGCCGCATGCTGGGTCATTTCGACCTCGGTGCGGCGCGCGTCTTCGAATAACTCAAGCGCGGAACTAGTGGTGTCACTGTTTGCGATGGCTTCATAAAGGGCGATAGCATCTTCCATGCCGAGCTTGGTGCCGGAGCCGATCGAATAATGGGCGGTGTGTAGCGCGTCGCCGAGCAGCACGATATTTCCGTGGCTCCATCGCTCGCAACGGATGGTCGGAAAGGTCCGCCAGACTGAGTTGTTAGCAATCAGCTTGTGGCCTTGCAGCCTGGCGGCCCACAGCTCCTCCATATAGGCCAATAGCTCCTGCTCGGTAAATTGTTCAACCTCGGTGCGGGCGTTCTCCCAGGTTGGCTCCGGCGCCTCGATGATCCAGGTCGATTGGTCTTTGTTGTACTGGTAGGCGCCGAGCACCCAGGGCCCGTGTTCATTTTCCGCAAAATCGAAAGTGAAAGCCGCATGCGGTTTGGTGCTGCCGAGCCAAACAAACTTGTTGCGCCGCCATTCCACGCGCGGGCGGAAATGATCTTTATGAAATTCGCGCACGAAACTGTTGATGCCATCGGCGCCGACGATCAGATCGGCATCGCCGAAGCGATCCAGAGTGTCGATCTCGGTTTCAAATTCAAGTTTGACGCCCAATTCCCGGCAGCGTCTTTGCAAGATCAGCAAAAGCTCGCGCCGGCTGCAGCCACAAAAACCATGCCCCGAGGTGCGGATGGTTTGCCCTCTAAATACAAAATCGATCTCATCCCAATAGGCGAACGCGCCGGTAATCTCGGCGTAAGATTCAGCATCGTAAGACAGGAAGTTTCCCAGCGTCTCATCGGAAAACACCACGCCAAAGCCGAAAGTGTCATCGTGGCGGTTGCGCTCGAAGACCGTAATATCGTGATCTGGGCCAGACTTTTGCATCAAAAGCGCAAAGAACAGCCCCGCCGCACCGCCGCCGATAATCGCTATCTTCAAAGGATATCTCCCAAGGCCGCGTCATAGTCTTTATTATGACAGATGATCATGCACAATGGCTGGGTACCTCGGAGGACATCTCATGGATGAATTGCTGCCGCTGCCGGCTTCCCGCGAAGCCATCCGTCAAATTCAAAGCGAACGCAAAAGGGTCGCCTTCGAGCGCGCCAAGACCGCTGGCTGGTACCAAGGCAAGCTCGATCATATTGATGCCGGCAAGCTCGATGACCCGGAGGTCTGGAGCCAGATTCCGATCGTCACCAAGGATATATTGCGCGCCTTCGACCACGCCGGATTTATGCGGAATTTCAATGTCGCGGTGCCCGCCGACATTGCCGAATATTGGCGCTCGGGCGGTGCCACGGGCAAGCCGGTCTTCTATCCGCGCACTTTCGAGGATGTGTATTACGGACTGGAAAGTTGGGCCCGCACCTATCCGGCGATCCGAATCGAGCCCGGCGATCTTTGCCATATATCCTTTCCGCTGGGCATTCATCCGGCTGGTCAAATCTGGGCGCGCAGCGCGCATCAAAAAAATGTGGGCATGAATTGGGTTGGCGCCGGCAACGCGGTACCCTCCGAAGCGCAGGTGGATTTGATATTGGCGCTCAAACCTACGGTGCTGATATCCATGCCGAGCTTCGCGTTGCATCTGATCAACGTTGCCGACACCAAGGGCATCGATCTGGCGGCAAGCTCGGTCCGCGTCGTTATCTGTTCCGCCGAAACCCTGTCGGACGCTAAGCGCGAGAAGCTGGCCCGACGCTGGGGCGCCGAGGTTTACGATGTTTTCGGCATGAGCGAGGCCGGGCTGATGGGCTGCGAAGGCGATGCCCATGACGGCATCCATATCTGGTCCGACATGTATTTTTGCGAAGTGGTCGACGATGACACGGGCGCCATATTGCCGGAAGGCGAAACCGGCACCTTTTGCGTCACGCCGCTCTACACCAACAACGCGACGCCGTTTCTCAGATGGAACTCGGGCGATATCGTCCGCATGGTCGAGAATGGCGGCAGCTCCGGCCAGATCGGTGAATTGTTCCCGATGATCCAGCATGCGGCGCGGACGGCGGGATTTTTCAAAATCCGCGGTGTCAATCTGAACCACGCGGAATTCGAGGATTTCATGTTTCGCAACCAGGATATCAACGATTTTCAGGCGGTCTTGGAAACCGGCGATGATGATCTGGAGTATATGCGGGTTAAAATCGAAGTGAAACGAGGCGTTGACGTGGACCCGGTGGTCCAAACCGTCTTTACGGAAATAAAGCTTGTGTTCGAAGTTTCCGCCATCATCGATGTGCAGGAGCCGGGCACCATTGCCAAAGCGTTCGAAGCCAGTATCAAGGCGCCTCGTTTCATCGACGAGCGGACCTAGAAAGACATATCCCCCGGCCTTGATTGACCGGGGGATAATGCGTTTATCTTGTCATCAAATTATTTAATGAATTCGTTGGAGAACAGATCGTTCAAAGGCGATTTTTTGCGGATGATTTTGCTTTTCAGGTAAAAATCCTGAAGGCGCGCCATTCGCTACCCTTCGATTTCGCCCAGCTGGTCATTTTGTGGCTGGGATTTAACGTTTATCCCAAAATACTGGTCGCCATCCTGATCGTATTTTACCCGATCATGGTCAATGTGCTGACCGCCATCCGGACGGTAGATCCCGACCTCATCAATCTAGCCCGCGCCTTCAAGGCAAGCCGCGCACAGATATTCTGGAAAATAGAATTTCCAGCGTCCTTGCCGCCGCTTTTTTCCGGTCTTAGGATCGGCTCGACGCTCGCGGTGATCGGCGTTGTCGTTGGCGAATTGGTGGGCGGCAACAAGGGCTTGGAGTTCTTGCTGGTGCTGGGCGAAGGCCAAGCCAACACCGCTATGGTGTTCGTTGCCATTATCATGCTGACGTTGGTCGGCATCATCGCCTATGTGCTGGTGGTGATCACCGAGCGCCGCGTGCGTCACTATTTGCCGAAGCGTACCGTCGATACGCTGGAGGTCTAGGCGTTAGCTGGTTCCGGTCCAGCCGCTCTTTGAAATATCGAAGACGATACCGTCCGGGTCCTTGAATTTCTTTTCGAAATTTATCTTCTCGTCGTCGTCGCCGAGATCGAAATAGAAGGTGCCGCCTGCGTCTTCGATACGCTTTTGCGCCTCGGCGATATCGTCCACTTGGAAACCGAAATGATGGGCACCGACGAAGCCCTCCATATCCGATTTTCCGGACCCTTCGGCGCCCTTGTATTTGAGCAGCGCCAGGTTGACGACGCCATCGCTCAAATAAACGCCGGAACCGATATCCAAGTCCTCGCGCCCGACCATTTTCAAATCGAAAACCGTTTCATAAAATTTTGCTGCCTTGTCCAGATCTTTGACGACCACCGCAATGTGACGAAGACGGGCCATTGTCCAACTCCCGGCTGAGGTAAGGTTACCGAAATGCGCCGATCACCATAAACCCCGAGGCCACGGCAGGGCAAAATGATTTATCATCGAAGCGGCTTGATCTAATATCGCTGTCTTCGCGGGAGAAAAGGCTTGCCGGAGCGATGACGTCCAAACGCCATGTAGAAATCGCCGGCGCCGGATTTGCCGGGCTGACGGCGGCAGCGGCGTTCGCCCGCCAAGGCTGGTCCGTCCGGGTTCACGAACGGGCCGATGAATTGCGCACCGCCGGCGCCGGTATCTACATTTATGAAAAC
>CAUZTZ010000233.1:0-7037 GCA_963582805.1 Alphaproteobacteria bacterium | reverse complement strand
TTGGCAGCGGGCGCAATTTCCATGTCTGTTCTTACAGGACGCCTTACGCCGGCCTCTGCTCAGGCGTACCCAATCGATGATCGAAGGCGTATTTCCCCTGCCCGGTTACTTATTTCCGCTGCCATCACTGTCGCCGCCCGTGGCCAGGAGAATGATCTCGCCTACTTGGTCTTCGAGCGTTCGGTATTCCTCGGTCTTTTTGATGGTGGCGCCGGCGGCCAAGCTCTTTTTCGACCTCCCGGGTTTCAGCAACACGTACTTGCCGCCGAATATCCCTTCGCTGCCGATGGTCGCCACCGTGTCCTCGAGCACCTTGACGCCCGAATTTATGGTCAGGGTGACGACGGCTTTGTAGGTTTCCGGGTCCAAAAACCGTTGCTTGACGGTTCCAACGTTAATGCCGCTGATCCTGACGTCGCTGCCGGGCTGCAATCCGCCGACTTTGGTAAATATCGCCTTTAGCTCGTACCCGTGGACAGATCCCACCTCGGCGGTGGTGAAAAATGAATAGAGAAAGATAAACGCGATCAGTACGACCGCGGCGCCCATGGCTGTTTCCGCTGATTTCTTACTCATTTGAGGCCCTCATCTTCGTTTGATCCGGCATCAGCCGAATGGTTTCCACAGTAAAATCAACTTTGGCAGCACCGTGAGTGCCGCCAAAAGGGCAATGAACATTGCCGCACCGGTTAGCACCCCAAATATGATCGTGGGGATGAAGTTGGACAACATCAAGATGGAGAAGCCGAAGATGACGGTCAAGGTCGTGTAGAACACCGCCTTGCCGATATTGGAATGGCAAATGTGCAGGGTCTCCACATAACTATGCGTAATGGCGTACTCTTCTCTGAAGCGGTAGATGTAGTGAATGCCATTGTCGACGGCGATGCCGATAGTGATGGCGGCGATCGTGATGGTCATCATGTCCATGGGGATATTCGACCATCCCATGACACCCAAAACCACCACCGCGCCCAACAAGTTCGGCAGAATGCCGATAATCGACAAAGTGACTGACCGGAACAATACCAGGAACGTGATCGCAATACCCAGCATCACGACGCCGATGGTCTTGATCTGCGAATTGAACAAGCTCTGCAGCATGTTGTTGTAGAGCACCAGCAGCCCGCTCACGGTCACGTCCTTGATCAGGGGCTTATAGCTGGCGATCTGCGCGTATCCGTGCTCCTTCCCCAGGTCACGGCGCACTTTCTCCAGCAACTCCTTGCGGCGCAGATCCGGTTTCGAATCCAGCACACGCGCCATGATCCGTATCTCGTTGTCTCGGATGGAGACAAAAGGATCGATGAGCGTTTGTTTTACATCTGCGGGAAGCTTGACATAGAGGAGCGCCATCTCCATTCCGTCCAGCTGTTTTTCGGCAAAGGATTCGGCAACCCGCACCGAGGATGCGAACGAGAGCACCTTGCCGATTTCGGGCAATCCATCCAGGTAGTCGTGAACTTTTTTTATGAGCCCGACCTTGGTGGGGTTAAACCATAACTCCGGTTTGGTGCGCAGCGCTTCCATATAGGCGCGCTCCTCCCGTATCTCTTCCGGGGTCATCTCTTTGAGGTCCTCGGGCGTCAATTCTTCGACGTCATCCACCAATTTTACCAGTATTTCCAAAGGCGTCGTGCCGCCGAGCTTTTCATCGATGAGCTTGAGACCTTGATAAATTTCGGTGTCATCGCTGAAGTAGTTGATGAAGCTGTTCTCGACACGCAACATTGCGATTCCTGCTGCGCTCACGACGGTCACCAATAATGCTACCACCAGGATTTTGTTGCCTTGCAACTCGGTCAGGCGGGCCAGATACGCCGGCAGCAGAAACTTATCGCTTTGGGCGGCGGGTCTGGTTCCGATTTTTCCCATCACCAGCAGCAATGTAGGGAACAGCAGAAACGAGGTCGCAAACGTCACCGCCAAACCGGCGCTCATCATCCACCCGAAATCGATGACCGGCTTGATATCGCTTACCATCAGGGAGCCAAAACCGATGATGGTCGTGAGCGCGGTGTAGAGGCACGGCCTCACCATCTTATGGGTGGTATTTCTGACCAGCGCCAACTGATCGTCATCGGGATGATCGCGATGCAGCTGCAGGTAGCGCACAATTAAATGAATGTTCATCGAGATTGTGATGATCAGCATAAGGGCGAGAAAATTGGACGAGATGACGGTGACCTTCAATCCGAACAATCCGAGGACGCCGATCATAATCATTCCGGCGTAAAAGCAGCTGAGCAGGGGGAGCACGATCCAGCGCAGTTTTCGGAAGATGATGGTGAGGATGATGATCAGGAACGCGAGAACACCGCTCCCAAAGACAATCAGGTCGTTGCGCACGAATGTCACCATATCGTCGGTAATCATCGGCAAACCGCCGAGATATAGAACGCCGTGCTGGCGATACGGCTCGATGATGTCTCTGATGTTGGCGATGTCGAGGTGGCGTTTCTCGTTTCTCGCTTCATTAACATGATCGTATTCGGCGGTGATGCGTTTTAGCGCGCGCGCCTCATCGGCGGAGAGGCCGGTATTTCGCCTCGTGGTCCGCAACGCGTCTCGAGACTTGAGTAAGCGGTTGTACTGTTCATCCTCGACCAGCCCCAAAAGCAGCGCAGCGGTTCGGCCGTCCCCGCTGACGATGAGGTCGCGGTAAATTGGGCTATTGACCAGCTCGTCCTTGGCTTTGGCCCGGTCGATACCGGGTTTCTCCAGGCTCGGCATATCGGCGATCATTTCCTGAATATCTTGATCCGAGCTATTGAACAGGGGGGCGTCGAGTATCGTGAACACCGTGTCCACGCTGGCGACTTTCTTAAGCTCCTCACGGAGTTGCTTCAAAGGCTCCAATGCCTGGTCCGAGAAGAGATCTTTTTCCGGCGTGTAAGTCACAACGAGTAAATCGCTGCTCGGATATCGCTCGTGGATACTCCGGAACACGTTGAGGTCCGCGTCGTCTTCCAGCAACAAGGAGTCGGCCGAAGCGTCCAGCGTGAAGTTTTGTGTGTGATAGCCGAAGAAAACCAGAATTGAGAGCAGTACGACCAGAACAAACTTGGGATTACGGAGCACCAGAATGTCATAGGCCTGTACGATACGAAACGTCATGAAGTTTCCTCGTTGAGCATGGCCGGTATTGCCAGGGGAACTATAGTGCCGGCCGATTGCATGTGCACATTTCCAGAGAGGTGAATGTTACCGCCGGCCACCAGGGCCCGATCGCCGCCTGCTCGTCTGCACAGAGATTTCCCGGATGAATACAAGAGCCGACATACCGCAGATGACATCGAAATTCGGGAAAATCGTAACACCATTCCATCGCCATGGGAAATGCAGCCTTTCGGCAGCCGGCGTTCGCCGGGCGCTTGCATCTCGCCGAGCCCGGACAATCTAGCCAGTTCTGCTCTTCAGCATTGTGAATAGGAATATCGGCGCGCCCTACGCCTTAGAACGCCCCGATTACCGCGAGGGCATGGTCGATATCGGCGGGCGTATGGTCGGCGCAAATCTGGAAACGGATTTCCTCGTCGCCCTTGGGCACCACCGGATAGTTGAGGCCGGTGGCAAGGATGTGGTTATCGTGCAAATGCTTGACCAGCTCCGCCGTGCGGGCGGTATCGCGCACCATCAAGGGCACCACCGGATGCGCGCCGGGGATGGTTTCCAGACCCAATTGCAAAAGCCCGGCTTCGAACCGGGCGGTCATGGCGCGCAAACGATCCAGCAGCGCCCGCCCGGCGGCGCTGTCGACCACATCGATGGCGGCCGCCGCAGCGGCGGCCTCGGCCGGGGTGATCGGATTGGAATAGATGTAGAAAGGGGATTTTTCGCGCAAATATTCGATGACCACCTCGCTCGCCGCCACATAGCCGCCATTGACGCCGAAGGCTTTCCCCAATGTGCCGAGCAATATGTCGGCGCTGGCACCGGTAAATTCTTCCGTGCCGCGGCCAGTTTCACCGAAAGCGCCGACACCGTGGGAATCGTCCACCACCAGAACCACGTTTTCGGAAAATTCCCCATCAAAGGCGCCCGCCAAATCCTGAATTGCCGCCAGCGGCGCGTGATCGCCGCGCATGGAGAAGATGCCGTCGGTGACGATGATGGCGCGGGTGCAATTGGCGGCGGCTTCGGCCAGGTTGCGCCGCAAATCATCCATATCCAGATGCCCATAGACCCGCTTCTCTTTCGGTGCGGCCAGACGCACGGCGTTGATGATGCTGTTGTGGTTGAGGGCGTCCGAGATGACCGCGGTCTCGCCCGAGATCAGAGGCGCCAGCACGCCCATCACGGCGGCGTAAGCGGACGAAAACACCATCGCCGCCGGGCGGGAATGGAAATCCGCCAGCCGCGCTTCCAGCGCCACATGGGGCGCCCAGGTGCCGCCGATAAAGCGCACCGCGCCGGGACCGGTGCCGTAAGACCGGGCGGCTTTTTCTTCCGCCGCGATCACCTGGGGCGCCTGCGCCAATCCCAAATAGCCGTTAGAATTCATGCGCAAATAGCCCGCTTCGCCTGCGCCGGCGAGGCGGAAGCGGGGGCCGAACGCGCCGGATGGCGGCAGAATCGCATCGATCACCAACTCGGGCCCCTTGGCGGCGCCGGCGGCGGTCAGGGCGGCCAGCTCGGCGGCCAAAATTTGTTCCATGCGGTCAAGCGCCATGGCCACGCTTCCGGACCTTTTCCAGCATGTCTATTGTCATATGGGCGAGATCGAACCGGGGCGCCCAATCCCACTGCTGGCGCGCCGCAGCGTCATCAACACGCCGCGGCCACGAATAGGCGATGGCCTGGCGGGCCGGGTCCACATCGTCATATTCGATGACAAAGTCGGGGATATGGATGCGAATTTCGGCGGCCAGCTCATCGGGGGTGAAATTCATCGCCGTCACGTTAAAGGCGTTGCGGTCGGCCAATCGATCCGGGTCCGCCGCCATCAATTCGATCATGCCTGCGATGGCGTCCGGCATATACATCATGTCGAGGCGGGTATCGGCTTCCAGGAAACAGCTGTAGTGACGGTAGCGGACCGCCTGGCGGAAAATCTCGACCGCGTAGTCGGTGGTGCCGCCGCCGGGCGGCGTGATGTGGGAGATCAGGCCCGGCAGACGCAGCCCCCTGGTATCGACGCCAAAGCGGGAATGGTAATAGTCGCACAACAATTCGCCGGCGACCTTGGTCACCCCATAGATGGTGTTGGGGCGCTGGATGGTGACCTGGGGGGTCAAATCGGGTGGCGTCGATGGGCCGAAGGCGCCGATGGAGGACGGCGCGAAAACCTGGCAGCGATGTTCGCGGGCGGCTTCCAGAATGCCGTAGAGCCCGCCCATATTGAGGTTCCAGGCGGCCTGCGGCTTTTCCTCGGCCACCGCCGACAACAAAGACGCCAGGTGATAGATGGCGCCGATATCGTGGCGCTGGACCAGATTGTGGATGGCCGGAATATCGGTGCAGTCCAGATGCTCGAAGGCGCCCGCCTCCAATTCCGGCGCGCGGGTGCGCATGCGAAGATCGGACGCCACCACGGCTTCGGCGCCATAGCGGGCGCTTAAAGCCGGCACCAGCTCGGCGCCGATCTGACCGAGGGCGCCGGTCACCAAAATTTTGCGCATGCGGGCCTCCATCGCAAATTATGGTCATACTAAAGCTTTGCGGGACCGGCGGGAAATGTATTTGGGTGCGGCCATAAGCGATATTCCATGATACAAAATATCGAAATTATCGGAGGAACAGGACCATGAACGCTGATCGCAGCCAACAACCCATCGTACATTTCGTCGGCAGCATTCCGCTTGCCAATTCAGAGACCGTTTTTCGGGACTTATGCTCCGCCGTCGGCCCGCATATTGTCCGCCTGCCGGATGGCGAGACCGGCATTCGAAAATCCTGGATCCGGTTTTTGCAGGACGTGCTGGTAGATTCCCCATCCATCGAAGTGGCCGATGGCGTGCCGCCGTTTCTATTCACCCAGCATGACGGCAAGGTGGTCCGCGAAATTGCGCGCCTGCGCATTATTCCCGGGCTTGAGCCCAAGGCCGAAGACTTCGAGACCGGCTACGCGGACATGGCCATCGAAAGCTGGGGCACGTTTCAGCGCCTGCAGGATGAAGGCGCCATACCGGAAGGCGTGAAATTTCAGATCAGCATTCCGACGCCCATCGCGCCCACCTATAACAATATGGTGCCCGAAGACCGGGCGCCGCTTCTGCCCGAGCTGACCAAACATTTCACCGGCGAGATTGCGAAAATTGCCGAAGCCCTGCCCCACGACCGCATTGCGATCCAATGGGACGTCTGCCAGGAAGTGCTGGCCTGGGAAGGCTATTACGATGAAGGGCCGGCCGATTTCAAAACCGAAACAACGGCCGTGCTGATCGCCATCGGCGATGCCGTGCCCGCCGGTATCGAGCTTGGCTATCATCTCTGTTACGGCAGCCCGGCGGATGAGCATATGGTGCTGCCGAAAGATTCCGGGCTGATGGTGGAAATGACCAACGCGATCATTGCCGGGGTTGGCCGCCCGATCCAGTTTATCCACATGCCGGTGATCAAGGAGCGCACCGACGACGCCTATTTCGCGCCCATGCAGGATTTAAAACTTGGGCCCGAGACCGAACTTTATCTCGGCCTCATCCATTCCGGTGACGGTGACGGTGATCAGGCGCGCCTTAGCGCCGCCCGGCGGCATACGCGTGTCGACGGCATCGGCACCGAATGCGGCATGGCGCGCGGCGACGCGGACCAATTTCCGGCGTTGCTTGTCGCCCACAGAACGGTGGTGGAAAACGGTTAGGCGTCGATCTCGGAGGAATGATTGGCGCGCGAGCGGAGCTTTTTCAGCCGCGCTTCGCGCTCAGCCTTAGGCTCGTCTTCCCAATAAACGCGGGCGACCCGGCGCGCCATCCGGGCGCGTAACAGATCTTCGGCCTTGGCCAGATTGCGCTCGGTGACTTTTGATAGCCGCGCCATGCCGTAGGCCAGATAAATCTCCAGCGCCTTGCCGAAGGCCTCGGCGGCGCCTTCCAGAT
>CAUZTZ010000232.1:0-7117 GCA_963582805.1 Alphaproteobacteria bacterium | reverse complement strand
GCCAGCCGAGCACAATATTGTGCTCATCATCAATGGGTACGGTAAACCGCATGTAAAGCGCCCGCTGGTAGTAGAGCGGGGCCGCGCCCAGATCCCAGGTTGACGGAATGAAACTGCAGTTGGGAACCAGGCAGTGTACGAAACGGATCCAAACGGTCTCCGGATCGAGGCGGCGGCCATCGAGGTGCGTGAGCCCGTCGCCGTTATTGGTCAGATCCCAGACGATATGGGGCAGAACCGCCCATGGTTCTCCAAATTGTTCGGTTATCCGCTGGTGCAGGAAAACCGTGTGAACCGGATCGACATTGTTCTCGTGGCTCTGCAGCCAGTTGTTCGGAAATGGCGTCGAAAAGGGCGCAAATTTGGCGCCGGGCACATCAAAAAGATCGTAGTGCGGCGGGTGGGGTTTCAACTCCGGCGGCCCCATATAGGCATGCACAAGCCCCTTGATCTCGGTGGCCGGATAAGCGCCCTGGAAGACTTTATCTTTCAATGTCGAATTCGGTGGCTCGCCGGGCGTTTCAAGCACCGTCCCGTCGACGTCGAAAAGCCAACCGTGATAACAGCAGCGCAAGCCCCTTTCCGAAACGATGCCATTTTCGAGATGCGCGCCCCGGTGACAGCAAAACGGTTGAAACAAGCCGACGCTGCCCGATTTGTCGCGAAAAACAATCAGATCTTCGCCCAGGATGCGGATATTTTTTGGAATGTCGGTAAGCTCTTCGGACAGGCAGATCGGATGCCAGAAGCGGCGAAAATATTCGCCCATGGGCGTTCCCGCTCCAATCTCGGTCAGATGGCGTTCCGGCGCCGGCGGGGTGCGCTGCAAATAGCCGGAATAGGGCTGGGCCGCCGCTTTGCGCAGCGTCGATTTGGGCTTGGCGAGCTTCGTTTCGTCGGGGGCCATCGGCTTGGTCTCTCTTTATGTAATAGCGTGGTTGCGGCGCAGCGATATTTTGCCGGTATTTGCCGATTATACCCGGTGCTGTTGATCTTCGCCAGCTTGTGCCCCAATTTGCGCCCCAGCCGCGCGCCGGCGCGGGTTTTCAAGAGGGCCTTCATGAACATCGTAATTGCCGACGACTATCAGGACATCATTGATCAACTGGATTGCTTCTCGGCCATCGCCCACCACAATGTGACGCGCTACCAAAAGCCGGCCCGAAACGCCGACGAGATGGTCGAACGCTACCAGCACGCCGAAATCATCGTCGCCGTTCGCGAGCGAACCGAACTGCCGCGCACCGTGATCGAGCGGTTGCCCAATCTCAAGCTCATCGCCCTGGTCGGGCGCACGACGCGCAAGATCGACTATGGCGCCTGCAACGAGCAAGGCATCCCAGTCGCCACCGGGAAAAGCAATTCGCCGTCGTCGCCAGCCGAGCTTACGGTTGCGCTGATCCTTGCCTCGCGCCGTCATATAGCAACGGAGGCGGAAGCCATGAAGCAGGGGCTTTGGCCCTCAACCCTGTCGCATCGTTTGCGCGGCTCAAGGCTTGGCATCTTCGGCCTCGGCGCCATTGGCACGCTGGTCGCCGAAGCCGGGCGCGGCCTTGGCATGGAAGTGCTGGTGTGGGGCCGCGAAGGCTCGATGGAGCGCGCCGTCGCCGCCGGTTACGCCGTCGCCGGCGACCAGAACGAATTGTTCGAGACGTCGGACGTCTTATCGCTGCACGTGCGGCTTAGTGCGGAGACAAACGGCATCGTTGGTGCGGCGGATTTGGCGCGCATGAAGCGATCAGCGCTTTTGGTCAACACATCGCGCGCCGAGCTGATCGAGCCAGGCGCGCTTGTAGGCGCGCTTGAAGCAGGCCGGCCCGGCTTTGCCGCGACCGACGTCTATGAGGAAGAGCCGATCGAGGGCGCAAACCATCCGTTGCTGGCGTTACCCAACGCGCTTTGCGTTCCCCATCTCGGCTGGACCGAATGGGACAATTTCGAGCTTTATTTTACAGAAGCGTTCGAACAGATCGTCGCCTATGAGAAAGGCGAGCCTTTGCGGCTCGCCAATCCCGAAGTACTGGAACAAAAATAGCGCAAGCGGTTATTCGGCCGGCACCGGTTGCCGTCCAACCTGTTCGTCCAGGTCTTGCGCCGCCGATGCGCGCCGCCCGGCGTAACGCTCGACCAGGGTACGCGGTCCGGTGACCATATTATCGGCATCGCCCGGGCGCCGCTGGGTGCCGGCCCAGCCGTTGTGGACCAGGTCCAATATGACCCCGTTGATCTCGCGGAATTTGACCTCGTAGGCGGCGTTGTGCCGGTAATCGGGCTCGCCCATGATCCATTCGCCGCCGGCCTGTTCGATCAGCTTTTGCGTGGGCTCAACTTCATCGACCCAGATGCCGAAATGGTGCATGCCGACATAATCCACGCCTTTGCCCTGGGCGCCCTTTTCGTTCTTGAAATTGAGGAGCGCGACGTTGAACAGGCCGTCCGACATGAAGGTGCCTTCGGCAATGCTCGAATCGGTCTCGCCGACCACCTCCCAGCCGAACGCATATTTGAAAAATTCCGCCGTGGCCCAGGGGTCCTTGGTGGAAATTGCGAAATGGCGGAGCTGACCGCTTGTCGCCGCCGTGTCCGGGGGCAGGATGGCGTCCATTTTTGCGGCGGCGGCGGTGCGCCGGTCATCGAAGCGCGCGACCAGGGAACGCGGCTCGCGGACCATATTGCCGGGCTCGCCCGGGCGGCTTTGGGTTCCGGCCCAGCCGTTATGAACCAGATCGACGATGACGCCGTTGCGTTCCCGGTACTTCACCTCGTAGGACGCATTGTGCCGGTAGTCGGGCTCGCCCATGACCCATTCGGCGCCCGCCGCCTCGACGCGTTTGGTGGTGGCGTCCAGATCTTCCGCCCAGACGCCGAAATGGTGCAGCCCCACATGGCCTAGGCCGGCGCCTTGGGAGGCGTATTCGGACTTGAAAGCGAGCAACGCCAGGTTGATGACGCCGTCGGTCAGGTACACCCCTTCGGCGAGGCTGGAATCGGTTTCGCCGGCATCATCCAGAACGAAAATCCGCTTATAATATTCCGCGGTCAACCAGGGATCGGGAACCTGAATGGCGATATGGCGGATGCTATCCATGGCGTATCACTCCTAACGCTGGGCCGCATTGATGGGCGGCGAGGCAAGAGCATATCGCGTGCCGCGCAGATTCGCAAAGGGCGAAGGGCCGCCGCGCTACTTTATCAAATCCGCCGGAAATTCGATTTCATTGATGCGGTTGCCACCGCGCTCAAACACGGCGTCCTGCAGATTTGAAAAGCCTCCTCCGGCAAGGCGTTCCAGCACCTCGGCAATCATCACGTCGGCTTCGGCCTGGCCCGGCGGCTGGCCGGCCACGGCGCGCCCGCCGATGACCAGAACTTTGTCCCAGGCGGCGGTAAATTTCGCCGATTTGGCCAGCGCTTCCAGGCTCATTTCCAGATCAAGCGGATGGTACGATGCGGCTACCGTTCGGATGGCGCTGTCCTCGGGCGTTACCAGCCACACACATAAAAGCGTCTCGAACCTTTGCGCCTCGGAAAGCGCGCTGAGGGCCTGCATTAAAGCATCGTATGTTTGCGGAATATTGGTAACATTAGCATCGGTCATATTTAATAACTCAAACGAATTTCAATCGGTGCAAAAAGCCGATTAATGGGGATTAGTCAAGAAGTCCTGGCCCCGCAAAGATTGTTTTGGATAGGAAAGATATGCCGTGACCGAGACCGGAAATTTTCTTTATCTCAGCGAAGATACCCTCGAAGGATTGGGCGTCACCTGGCCCGAATCCGTCGCGGCGATCGAACGCCTTATCGAGGGGCACGCCCAAGGGAAAGTCTGGTATGCCCCGAAGGCGGTTATTCAGCCCGACGCCCGATACATGATGGCGACCTTGGCGGCGGCGGATGACCCGCCGATCCTGGCCGTGAAGTCGCTGCTCCTCAACCCCCGGAATTCGGAGCGTGGGCTCAAACAGATCAATGCGCTGGTTACGCTTTTGGACTCAACCACAGGCCTGCCCCTGGCGGTCATCGACGGCAACTGGGTGACGGCGGTGCGGACAGCCGCATTGAGCGCGGTTGCCGCGAAGCGATTGGCCAGACCAAGCTCCGCCGTCGCCGCCTTCATCGGCTGCGGCGTCCAGGCGACAAGCCATCTGCAAGCCTTTGCAGAATTGTACCCGTTGCGCGAGATACGCGCCTTTGGCCGCGGCCGCGCCAATATCGACGCCTTGTGCAAAGCGGGCGAGGAATTGGGGCTTGCCGCCATCGCCAGCCCGGCGGCACGGGATGCGGTAGCGGGCGCCGATATCGTCATCTCCACGGTCACGCTTTCCGCCGATCTCGCACCGTTTGTCGATGCCGGTTGGCTGAAACCGGGCGCCTTCGCGGCGATAACCGATTTTGCGGTGCCGTGGCACGCCGCCGGTATGGCTACGTTCGATCGGATCATCATCGACGATATGGAACAGGAAGCCGGTATGGAGAGCCCATTGGTCGAGCCCGATCTGGTTGCCGGCGATCTTTCAGGGCTGGTGCTTGGCGAGGTTGCCGGGCGCAGCAATGATGCGGAGCGCACCGCCTTTATATTTCGCGCCCACCCCTTGGGCGATCTGGCGCTGGCGGCGCTGGCCTATCAAAAAGCGGCCCAGCAATCGCTGGGGACGCCCATCGGCGCCTGAACTTTTAGTTTTGCCCCTTGGACATCTTCACATGAAACCGGTAAAGGCATGCCAGAAGCGCCACATACGAGAACAGAACCACCGGCACCCAAATCCGGATAAAGCTCAATTCGTACACCCCGGCTACGCAGAATCCCACCAGCCCGGATAGGATGGCGATCCCGTAGAAGCGGGCCGTTTCGTCGGTGGAGCGCCGCATCTTCCAGCCGAGATTGAGGGCGCCTGCCAACAGCGCCAAAAGTGCGATCAGCCCCAAGATCCCTTGCGAGGCCAGCGTTTCCAGATAGAGATTATGCGCCCAAGGGGAATGCATGCCCGGATGCCAAGGCTCAACCAAATTCTTCAGCACGCCCCGATCCGGCAATTGGACATCATAGACATAGGAATTCACCAATAGGCCGAAGCTATGCGGGCCGTGACCGAGCAGCGGCGCATCCAGGAATATGTTCCAGGCCGCCAGCCAAAGGGCAAACCGGTGACCCGCGATTGAGCCGAACTTCGCGAGCAGCGGAAATCCGAGCAAACCATCGGCCAGCAGGCCGAGCAAAATGATCGCCCCGGCTCCAAGGAGCGCCAGCCGGGGCCGGAGGAGCCAGGCGCATACTGCCATCGAAATCAGCATCGTGAGGATACCGGTCCGGCTTTGGTAGAGGCTAATGGCGAGAATACTCAAAACGATTGCCGAGATGGCCGTTGCCCGCACAAATAAATTTTTTTCGGCTCGAAATAGCACCATCGAAACCGGTGCGGTAATGCTAAGGAATAGAAGGTCGTTCGGAACAACAAAAAACGGACTTCCGAGGCTGCCGATCCAAGCTGACGGATTGCCGCCGGGATCGGCAATCACCTTTAGGATAAGCAGGACCGGAACAACGACCGAGACGATAGAGAAGCTGAATAACGTTATGCGCACTTGGGCCAGGCTTCTAAATTGCCCGGCGATCAGAAAAAACACCAGACCCGCCGGCAATAAGGGGACGCTTAAGGAGAGGCTCCGCGTCACATCGACCGACACGGTTGTCGACAATGTAAATGACACCACAAAAAGGCTCACGAATATCAGCCCGGCCGGCCTGGCGGCGGGCGCTTTTCGGAACTCGAATGCCAGCGAGAGGGCCGCGAAGAACAATAATACGAGGAACGGGATATCCGACGTGGATGGAATTGCGAGCCCCAAGATGTACGCGCCGGCGCCCATGGCCGCGAAGGATAATCCGCAGCCTTCCAGGGTGACCAAAGTTGTCATGCCCGGGCGCATATTCCTGGCGTCACCAAAATAGATCAATATTCATCAGACAGCTTTACATTATCCGCCAAAATACCATAGTGTTCGAACAATTATTACGCGTATATCGATAATATACCGGAGGGTGTCATGTTCAGTTGGAAGTTTGCGCGTTTCGTCATCATCGGTTTTTTCATTCTTGGTTCCGGTATTTTGGTCGTCCGATCGCCAGGCTGGAACGCGGCGCTTGCCCAAGTCGGGTACTACATCAAATACGGCGCCTCAACCACCTTGTGGCTGGACAACAATGCGTGGAGAAACAGCGAACGCTCCTTCCCTGTTTACGCGAATGTCAGTGTAAATAGTTTAACGGCAGCCATTTTTTGTCCCGACCGGAGAGTTGGGAACTGGGATTACCGGACGCCCGGCCCATACCTGGATATTAATTGCTCCCCAAGCGGCAGTACAACATTGTGGTTAATCAATAACAGGTGGTCAAACGGTGTGAAAACTTTTAGCCCTCCTGCCACGGAGCATAATGTCGTTGACGCGGCGGCCAAGGATTTTTGCAAGTCACATAACCAAACCGTGGCCGCGAAGACCCTCCGGAAGCCCGGCCCACACATTGATGTTATCTGCTACAAAAAAGTTCCTTGAAGCCGCGGCGCCGCACCGGCCCGGCGCAATCTTGGGGTTAAGCGCCGGAGGCCGCTTTAACGGACGTCCGCCGCTTATTCCTCGGCCGCCAGCGCCTTGGCCGTGTCGGCGCGCCAGTCGTCGAAAGGGCGGTGGCTGGCGTCGGCTTTTACCAGTTGCTCGGTCATTGCCATGATCTCGTCGTCGGTCGCTGAGAAATCCAACGGATTAGAGAAAGGCTGCGCCACGTGCCAGGGGGTATCGGCGAAAACCTCCACCCGGTTGTCCTCCGGGTCCCAGAAATACAGGCTCCAGGCGTTGCCGTGGGTGCGGGTCTCATACCGGGTGATCTTCGCCTCGGCGGACACCAGCTCCCAATAGGCGCGCACCCCGGCCAGGCCATCGGCGCGGAACGATATCTGGTTGATGGTGGATTCCGAGCCGTCGCTGCGGCCCTCGCCGATAACGAAGGTATGGTGCGCGGTGGGATCCAGGGTCAGGAACGCCACCCGGCGCGCCGCATCGTAGTTGCCTTGATCGGAGATATGAAAGCCGAATATGCGCCGGTACAGGGCCACCATCATAT
>CAUZTZ010000231.1:0-7143 GCA_963582805.1 Alphaproteobacteria bacterium | reverse complement strand
GACCGAGCGGTGATCGTCGGCGGCGATACGGGTCAGCGCCGCGCGCGGCTCGCCCTGGCTGCCGGTGCAGATATATAGGATTTCCGCATCAACCATGGCGGCCGTGTCTTCGGGCTCCAAAAACGCCGGCAGATCGGTCAGGTAACCGGTTTCGCGCGCCGCCGCGTTGATCCGCCACAGCGATCTTCCCACCAGCGCCACGGCGCGGCCATTGGCGGCGGCGGCCTGGAATATGGTTTTAAGGCGCGCCACGTTGGAGGCGAAACAGGCCACCGCAACCTTGCCATTGCAGCGCCCGATCACTTCGGTCAGACGGTCCAACAGCGCCGCCTCCGAGCCCGATACGCCCTCAACGAACACGTTGGTGGAATCGCCGATGGCGGCCAGCACGCCTTCGTCGCCGAGCGCCTTGAGCGCCACCTGATCGGAAGCAGCCCCAATCACCGGATCGGGATCAAACTTCCAATCGCCGGTGTGAAAGATATTGCCGAGCGGCGTGCGCAGGACCACCGCGTTGGGCTCCGGCATGGAATGGGTGAGGGTGATCAATTCCAGCTCAAACGGGCCGACGCTGAACTTGCCCTTTAAGGGGATTTCAATGATCTCCACGGCTGCCGGCTGCTTGTCGGCTTCCAGCTTGCGGCGCAGGAGCGCGGCGGTAAACGGCGTTGCATAGACCGGACAGCGGAGCCGCCCCCACAGATAGGGCACCGCGCCCAGATGATCCTCGTGGCCATGGGTGAGGACAATGCCGGCAAGCTGGCTCAGGCGGTCTTCGATGAATTGGGGATCGGGCAGAATGACATCGATGGACGGCGTTGTATCATCGCCAAAGGTGATGCCAAGATCGATGATCAGCCAGTCATGCTCACCTGGCGCACCGTACCCATAGAGGTTGAAGTTCATGCCGATTTCCTCGGCGCCGCCGAGGGGCACGAATAACAGCTCGTCGTCGGGGGAAGCCATGGTCAGCCGGCGTTTCGTTGATGCAGCAGATAGAGCCCGCGCAACGTCAAGTACTGATCCACATGTTCGATTGCATCGGTGGCCTCGGCGAACAAGGGGGCCAGGCCGCCGGTGGCTATCACCGTGAGGGCGGCGCCATATTCATCCGAGATGCGCGCCGCCAATCCTTCAATAATCGCCACATGGCCCCAGAAGATGCCCGACTGCATGGCCGACACGGTGCCGGTGCCGATCACCTTGTCCGGCTTGTTGACCGCGACCCGGGGCAATTGGGCGGCGCCCAGATGCAGGGCTTCGAGGGACAGATTGATGCCCGGATAGATCACCCCGCCCCGGTAATCGCCGTTGGGATCGACCACATCAAAGGTGGTGGCGGTACCGAAATCCAAGACCAGCAGCGGGCCGTCGAAAGCCGCGTGCGCGGCCACCGCGTTGCACAATCGATCGGCGCCAACCTCGTTCGGATTGTCGATCAGAACTTCTATGCCCAGTTCCACTTCGCCATTGCCGACAGCCAGCGGCGTGCAATGGAAATATTTTTCACAAAGGGATTGCAGATGCACCAGATTGGCCGGCACCACGGTGGCGATAATGGCGCTGGTAATATCCTCGCGTTCTATATCATCGCCCTGCATAAGCTGGCCGAGCCAGACGCCGAATTCATCGGCGGTGCGGTTGGCGCTGGTGGCGGCGCGCCATTCGCCGATAACCGCACCGTCATCGTTGAAGACGGCGAATACGACGTTGGTGTTTCCTGAATCAATAGCCAACAGCATCTGGCGGTATTTCCTAATCCTGGCCGGCGAAAAAAACATCGCCGGAATCGAGGCGTTCGATCTTGCCGCCCCGATCTAATAGAAGTGCGCCGCTTTCGTCCAGGCCATGGAAGGCGCCGCTGACATCACCGCCGGTGCGGCGCACCCGCAGAAGGGTTCCGGCTGGATGGGATTTTTCGAGCCAGTCTTCGCGGATCGGCGCAAACCCCTCCTCCCGCCAGCGCCCGTACCAATGCTCGAAGCGGCTGCAAAAGGCGGCCAATGCGGCCCCCGGTGCGGCGTCCACACCGGCGGCTGCTTTGAGCGAGGTTGCCGGGAATTCGGTACCGTCCGGGTGCGAGGCGAGGTTGAGGCCGATCCCGGCCACCACCCAGTCAACGGCGCCATCGCGTAACGATGATTCCATCAAAATACCGCCGATCTTTTTGCCCGCCGCCAATATGTCATTGGGCCATTTGAGGCTTAGCGCCAAGCCGTCAGAGAGAGATGCCAGCGCATCGAAGCCCGCCAGCGGCACCACGAAACCGATTTCGGCGGCCTTGGCGGGCGCGCAGGTTGGGCGCAACACAACGGAGCAAAACAAATTGCCCGGCTCCGATATCCAGAGCCGGTTCTGGCGGCCGCGGCCGGCGGATTGAACGTGCGCCCAGACGAGGCTGCCGTCGGGCGCGCCGTCCTCGGCGGCCATGCGCTTGGCTTCGTCATTGGTGCTGGCGAGACGGTCATGCTCGGCCAGCGTAAACCAGGGCGGGAGTATCAATTGAAAAGCGAGGCCGTCGCCGCCGCCGCGCCGTCCAGCAAGGGGACCGGCAGCAATATAAAGAACAGGATAAAGACCGAGGCCACCACCAGAATGCTTTTCATCTCGATGCTGATGGGCCCGTCGAACTCTTCTTCCGGCGCGTCGAAATACATGATCTTGACGATGCGCAGGTAATAGAACGCCGCCACCACGCTGGCCAGAACGCCGATGATCGCCAGGGTAAACAGCTCCGCCCGGATCGCCGCCTGGAACACATACAGCTTACCGAGGAACCCGGCGAGCGGCGGAATGCCGGCCATGGAGAACATGAAAATGCCGAGCGCCAAGGCCAGCGCCGGGTTGGATTTGCCGAGCCCGGCGAGGGCGCTGATATCTTCCACATGGCGTCCCTGGCGGCGCATCAACAGAATACAGGCGAAGGTGCCGATATTCATGAACATATAGATGGCCAGGTAAATCAGCATGCCCTCGACGCCGCCGGCGCTGATCTCGGCATCGCCGGAATGGCCCGCCGCGGCCAGCCCGATAAGCGCATACCCCATATTGCCGATGGAGGAATAGGCCATCAGCCGCTTGATGTTGGTCTGGTTGATGGCGGCGAATGCGCCGAGCAGCATGGAGGCCACCGAAATAAAGATAATCACCTGCTGCCACTGGCCGCTCAGATCGCCGAACGGGCCGACCATGACGCGGATGAACAAACCCATGGCGGCGATCTTCGGCGCCACCGCGAACAAGGCGGTCACCGGTGTCGGCGCGCCTTCATAGACATCCGGCGTCCACATATGGAACGGCACGGCGGACACCTTGAAGGCCAGACCGGCGATGATGAAGACAATGCCGATGATGACGCCGAGCGGCGCCCCATGTTCGCCTCCGCCATGGAACTGCTTGGCAAGGGCATCGAAGCCGGTGGAGCCCGAGAAGCCGTAAACCAGGCTCATGCCATAAAGCAACAGACCCGACGCCAGCGCGCCGAGGACGAAATATTTGAGCCCGGCTTCCGCCGAGCGGCTGCTGTCGCGCTGGAAGCTGGCGATCACATAGAGCGACAGGCTTTGCAATTCGATGCCGAGATAGAGCGCGATCAGATCGTTGGCCGATATCATCATCAGCATGCCGAGGGCGGCCAGCACGATGAGCACCGGAAATTCAAAGCGGAAGATCTTGTTGGCCTCAAGATATTCCCGGGACATCAATATGGCCGCCACCGCCGACAACAGGACCAGCGCTTTCATATAGACGGCAAATGTATCAACAATGAAGGCGCCGCCGAAGGTGACGGCGCGCCCGTCGGTAACCAGCCCCACCAGGACAATGGTGAACAAAAGCACCAGGATCGATGCGTAAGACACGGTGCGCGCGGCGGTGGTTTCCCGGGAAAAGACGCCGAGCATCAACAATACCATGGCGGCTACGGCGAGGAATATTTCCGGCAAGGCCAGGCTCAGATCGGGGAATGCCATTTGGGTCATGTGCGCGCCCTCACTTTGCCGCTACCGAGGCGGCGCCTTGAGCTGCCGCCAGCGCGCTTTCATAACGCTCGATCAGGTTTTCCACGGACACATGCATCACGGCCAGGAACGGTTCGGGATAAATGCCCATGACGAAGACAATCACCAGCAGCGGAGCAAAAACCGCTATTTCGCGCCCGTTCAAATCGCGAATGGCGGCCAGGCTTTCCTTGGTCAGTTGCCCGAAGATAACCCGGCGGTACAGATAGAGCATGTAAACGGCGCCCAATATCACGCCGGTGGCCGCCAGCAATGCCACCCAGGCATTGACCTGGAAGGTTCCGGTCAGCACCAGGAACTCGCCGACAAAGCCCGATGTGCCGGGCAAGCCCACCGAGGCCAGCATGAAGACCATAAACACCAAGGCATAGGACGGCATTCGGTGCACCAGCCCGCCATAATCGGCGATCTCGCGGGAATGGATGCGGTCATAGACAACACCGACGATCAGGAACAAGGCCGCCGAGACAACGCCGTGGCTCAGCATCTGGACAATGGCCCCCTCGACCGCCTGAATGTTGGCGGCGAACGCGCCCATGGTGACAAACCCCATATGGGCCACCGAGGAATAGGCGATCAGCTTTTTCATGTCTTCTTGGGCGAGGGCCACCAGGGAAGTGTAGATGATGGCGATCACCGACAATGTGAAGATAAAGGGCGTGAAATCAGCGGACGCGATGGGGAACATGGGCAGCGAGAAACGCAAGAAACCGTAGCCACCAAATTTCAACAATACGCCGGCCAGGATCACCGAGCCTGCCGTCGGCGCCTCCACATGGGCGTCGGGCAGCCAGGTGTGCACCGGCCACATGGGCATTTTAACCGCAAACGAAGCAAAGAACGCCAGCCACAGCCAGGGCTGCAAGGTCGCTGGGAAATCATGTTTGAGCAGCAATGTCATGTCGGCGGTGCCGGCCTCGAAGATCATGGTCAGGATGGCAAGCAGCATCAGCACCGAGCCAGCCAGCGTAAACAGGAAGAACTTGAAGGCCGCGTAATTCCGCCGCGCCCCGCCCCAGACGCCGATGATGATGAACATCGGGATCAGCACGCCTTCGAAGAAGACGTAAAACAAGATCAGATCCAGGGACGAGAACATACCCACCATCAAGGTTTCCAGGATCAAAAAGGCGATCATGAATTCCTTGACCCGGTCGGTGATCGACACCCAGCTGGCCAGGATGCAAAGCACCGTCAGCAGCGTCGCCAGAATGATAAAGAACATCGATATGCCGTCGATGCCGAGATGATAACTCAGGCCAAGGCCCGGCATCCATTCCACTTTCTCGACAAACTGGAAGTTGGCGGTGGAATTATCAAAGTTTATCCAAAGCCCTAAGGACACGGCGAAGGTGATCAACGAGGTCCAGAGCGCGCCGGAGCGGGCATTGCGGGCCACGGTTTCCGCATCGCCCCGGATCAGCAGGATGAAAAATACGCCCAACAACGGCAGGAACGTGATGACGCTGAGCCATGGGAAATTTGTCATCGCTAGCCTCCCACCACCAGGAACCAGGTGACCAGTCCCGCAACCCCCAGCAGCATGGCGAAGGCGTAGTGATAGAGATAGCCGCTTTGCACGGTACCGGCGCGGCGCGCGATATCGCGGACCGCGGCAGCGATGCCGTCCGGGCCGACGCCGTCGATCAGATCACCGTCGCCGGATTTCCAAAAGCCCCGGCCCAAAACGAAAGCTGGGCGCACAAATAAAATATCGTACAGCTCGTCGAAATACCATTTGTTGAGCACGAACCGGTAGGTGCGGGCGAAGCCGCTGGCCAGAGCCTTGGGCAAATCGGGCGCGAACATATACATCACATAGGCCAGCAAGATACCCGCCAAGCCAACCACCAGCGGCGCGAACTTGACCCAGAGCGGCACATGATGGGCGTCTTCCAGGGCCTTGTGGGTATCCAGCACAAACAAGGAGTTGCCCCAGAATTCGGGCGATGCCTCGCCGACGAAGAAGGTATACAGCGCAAAACCGGCGAAGATGGCGCCGAGGGCCAGCACCGCCAGCGGGATCAGCATCACCTTGGGCGATTCATGCACATGCGCCAAAGTCACCTCGTCGGCCCGGGACGTTCCATGGAAGGTCATGATCAACAGGCGCCAGGAATAGAACGCGGTCAGGAAGGCGGCGACGATGCCCAGCCAGAAGGCATATTGGCCGACGCCGGTATTGGCGGCAAAGGCGGCCTCCAGCACGATGTCCTTGGAGAAGAAGCCGGCGAACGGCCAGATGCCGGCCAAGGCGAGGCTGCCGATCCACATCAGCACATAGGTCACCGGGATCAGCTTGTAGAGCCCGCCCATCTTGCGCATGTCCTGTTCGTCCGACATGGCGTGGATCACCGAGCCGGCGCCGAGGAACAACAATGCCTTGAAAAACGCATGCGTGATCAGATGGAACATGCCCGCCGAATAGGCCGACACACCGAGGGCGAAGAACATATATCCCAACTGGGACATGGTGGAATAGGCGATCACCCGCTTGATGTCGTTCTGTACGCAGCCGATGGTGGCCGCGAAGATGGCCGTCGATGCGCCGACGATGACCACCACGGTGAGGGCAATCTCCGACTGCTCGAACAAAGGCGACAGGCGCGCCACCATGAAGATGCCGGCGGTAACCATGGTGGCGGCGTGGATCAGCGCCGAGACCGGCGTCGGGCCTTCCATGGCGTCCGGCAGCCAGGTATGCAGGCCAAGCTGCGCCGACTTGCCCATGGCGCCCACGAATAAAAGCAAGCAGATCACCGTCAGGGCGTGGAACTCGCCGCCGAAGACCTGCATGGTGGCCCCGGCCTTTTCGCTGGCGAGGCCGAAGATGGTGTCGAACGAAACACTGTCGAACAGCATGAAGGTGGCGAAGATACCGAGCGCAAAGACGAAATCACCAACCCGGTTGACCACGAACGCCTTGATGGCGGCAGCGTTGGCGGCGGGCCGGTCGTACCAGAAACCGATCAACAGGTAGGAGGCCAATCCAACCCCTTCCCAGCCGAAGAACAACTGCACCAGATTGTTGGCGGAAACCAGCATCAGCATGAAAAACGTGAACAGGCTGAGATAACCCATGAAGCGCGGGATGCCCGGATCGTGGTCCATATAGCCGTGCGAA
>CAUZTZ010000230.1:0-7152 GCA_963582805.1 Alphaproteobacteria bacterium | reverse complement strand
GGAAGAAGGCGGGTGGGACTCAGGATGGGCCGGAAGAAGCAAAATTGCCGCCAGCACCGCCTGAACCTCCTGATGAATCCACGGAAGAGAAGATCGAAAGATTGCTAGATGAACGAGATGATATCGCCGACGAAATCGTCGATCTTCGCGAGCAAATGGGAAATACAAACGACCATGACTTGCTTGGAGAAATACAAGAAAAATTGACGGATCTATTTTTGCGCGTGGGCGAGATCACAAGAGAACTTATCGAACTGCGCAGCCAATAATTATTGAGGCGGGAATTGGATTTCGATCTCACCTAATTTTGAAACCCAGCCGGCGCTTCATTTAAATAATCGGCCAACTCCGAATACCAATTAATTTTCCCAGAAAGGGTTTTCGCCTGCGTCACTGCTCGCTCCGCTACTTGACGGGGCAGCTCTGATTTCAATCTCTCGACCATGCGCGCCGATTTCTCGCCCCCGTGGCCGGCGCCGAGCAGGAACCAGGCCAGCGACCTGATCCGGGGATCGAGTTGGGCGATCTCGCCGTTCCAATACATGGTGCCCAATTCGTACATTGCGCCGTTCCATCCGTTGATCAGCGCAATCCGATACCACTTGAGCGCTTCGACCGGATCACGCCTGGTTCCCAATCCCTGGCGGTAGATGTGGGCCAGTTCGCGGGCATAGTCATATGGAGCAACGTGGAGAAGGAAATGTTTGCGCGCTACGGCATAGTCGCGGGGCCTCCCGTTTCCATTAAAATACATGCTGCCGATAAGTCCGTGCGCGCCAATCTCGCCTGCTGCCAATGCATTCTGTAAATGCATATTGGCTTTGGCAAAATTTTGTTCGACGCCATCACCGCTCAAATAAAGTTTGCCAAGACCAACATGGGCGGCGGCGTAATTGAACTTGACCGCCCGCTCAAACCATATTCTGGCGCGTCCAGAATCTTTGACAATCCGACTATAAATCTTACCGACATTATGGTTCAATTTGCCATCGCCGCCAGCATAGCGCCGGAACCAGACGTCCGCTTTATTCAAGTCTTTTCCGACCGATTTGCCCATGGCGTAGAGCGTCCCGCTCTTCATCTGAGCCTCCTTATCGCCCGCCTGTGCCTGCTTTAGGAGCGCAAGATTGATGCCGCCATTGACCTCCTCGGCGAAGGCGAGCGGTCCACCGATTCCCGGCCAGACGGCCAATAGAACGGCAAGGGATATGGCAATCAGCAAGCGCATGAATTATCCGCAACCAGTTCGTGTAATTTGTCTATGATATTACACTTTCAGAGAATATTACAGGAATATTTTTATGATAACCTATTTCAATATCCACAATCCTCTCAGCCGGCCGACCGTTCAAACCCGCCGCCGACCGCCCAACCAGCCTCGCCCCCGCACCCGCCGCCAGGATCGCGGCAACGGCGCGGTTGATCTTCGCGGTCTGGACGGCGTGCTTCAGGATTTGGGCTTCGCCCCAAAACCCCACCCGACCCTATTTCTCGAAAACGAACCCGACGCCCTGTTCGACGGGCTGGAGAAATTTCAGAAAGCGAACGGCCTAGACGTCGATGGCGTGGTCAAGAACAAGGACAGCGAGACCGGCCGGGCGCTCAATAAGGCGATGGCAGAATACTATAATCCCAGCGGCGAGGCGCAGCGGCCCAGGCCTGGCTAATCGAACAGCGCGTCCAGTTCGGACTGGGAAAGCCCGGCTTCTTCATTGGTGCCGGCGGCGATGGTCACATCGGGCGTTGCCGCTTCCGCTTCCGCTGCGGCCGCCTCGGCGGTGGCCGGGCTGGGCGGGTTTTTGCGGCGCTCGGGTGCGTCCCAGTTTTTGGTGACGCGGCGGCGGTCGGGTCCGAAAAAGGTGCGCGTTTTCACAAACTCGCGGGGCTGGGAGATGATCTTCTGGATGCGCGCGTAGAGCGAGCGGGCCGACAAGGGCTTGGCCAGAAATTCGTTAACGCCGGCGTCGCGGGCATTCAAGACCTTCGACATCTCGGTGTGTCCGGTCAGCATGATGATCGGCACATAGGGGTTCGGGCTGTCCGAGCCGGTGCGCACCAGACGCACGAAATCCAGCCCGTCCAGGGGCTGCATCTGATAATCGACGATGATGATATCGGCGGGAAAATGGGTCAGCTCGGTAAAGGCTTCGGCGGCGTCGTTGGCTTCGGAAACATTGCGCGAGCCGAGCGCATGGATCAGATTTTTGACCAGCATGGTCATATGCTTATTGTCGTCGACAATAAGGAAATTCAAGCGCTCGATATCGTACTGGTCGTCCAATGGGGCGGTCTCTGATGTTGACGCGTTATTGTTATCTGGTTCCGGTAGGCTCGAAACGCAACAATACGCGCGAAATATTTACCGCAAATAATTCCTTGCCGGGCGCGGCAATGCCAACTTTCCCGTATTACCTTTACGTCGGCAACAAATTAAATCACCAGATCCAATATCTCCGGCACGTCGTCGGGCGGCGCATTCAGGATATAAGCTGGCACCTTTTGACGTCGCGCTCGGCGATCAGATCGCCCGTTGCCGCGGCGAATTTCTTGAAGTGGGGCGTATCGCGGTGGGCATCGAGGGAGGCGGCGTTGCTATAGACCTCGTAAAAGACAAAGGTTTCGGGATCGTCTTCGTAATTCAACACATCAAATTTGTGGCATTCGGGCTCATCGCGAAGCGACGCCGCCGCGTTTTCCAAAATGATGCCGCGAAACTTGTCCGCCTCGCCCGGTTTGACCTTGATCGTCACGACGATGGAAAAATGCGCCATTCCGTCCTCCTTGTTGTGTTGTGTAAATCGCCAATCGGCGGCACATTATCATTCGCGCCCGTCATTGACGAGCACCCGAAATCGTAATCAACGGTGCGGCGGCAAATGATGTCTTGCGCAACAGGCACTCCCATTTTAGGGATCACTTCGGGGTGGCACCAAGGAGGGAAACAATAAATGGCACATAAGGATCTCAGAGAATTCACCGAAGCGCTGCAATCGGGAAACGATCTGGTCACCATCGACGACGCGGTGGATTGGGATCAGGAACTGGCCGGCATCGGCCGCCTCAGTTGCGAGCGGGACGGCCCTGCCTTTATGTTCAACAACGTCAAGGATTATGCGGGCTGGCGGGTTCTCGCCAATCCGGTGACCGGCTGGCGGCGCTATGCGGTGGCGCTCGGGCTGCCCGCCGCCACGCCTGTGCGCGAGATGTACAAGATCTATGCCGAGCGCGAACAGAACCCGATCAAGCCCACGCTGGTCAATTCCTCGCCCTGCAAAGAGGTCATTATCCCCGAGGCCGACATCGATTTGTTCGATCTGCCGGTGCCGATGGTGCATGACGGCGATGGCGGGCGTTATCTCGGCACCTGGGATCTGGTGATCTCCAAGGACCGTGATAGTGGCTGGGTTAATTGGGGCATGTACCGCTTCATGGTCCATGATGAGCGCCACCTGACCGGCTATCCCCGGCCCAACAGCCATCTCGGCAAGATGCTGCTCGACGGCTATGTGCCGGCCGGCGAGGCGATGCCTATTGCTATCGTCATCGGCGCCGACCAGCCCAGCCATTTATCCTCGACCGCAACTTTTCGCATCGGCGGCGACGAGGTCGAGCTGGCCGGCGGCTTGGGCGAGCGGCCGGTGGAATTGATCAAGTGCGAAACCTCGGACCTGTTCGTGCCTGCGTCGGCCGAGATCGTCGTCGAGGCGGAGATTTATCCCGACAAGATCGCCCAGGAAGGCCCCTACGGCGAATATCCGGGCTACCGCTCGGGCGAGATGGGCAATTCGGTCTGCGCCCGGGTCACCGCCATCACCCATCGGCGCGATCCGATTTTCACCATCGACACCACCGGCTTCATGGATTCGAGCGCCGTCACCACCTCGATCTCCGGCGCCATCGCCATCCGCCGGCGCCTGGAACGCTATGATATCCCGGTGTCCGAGGTTTATATTCCGCCCGAAAGCGGCGTCCATATGGCAATTGTCTCGGTGCGCCGGGGCGGCCCCGATATCGCCCGCAAGGTGGTCGAGATTTTGACCGCGCGCCGCGCCCTGATGTCCAAGGTGATCGTTGTGGATGACGATGTGGATGTCTTCAACATGTCCGCCGTGATCCACGCCTTTTCGACCAAATGCCACCCCGAGCGGGGCACCCACGTTCATACCTACGAAGGCCGTGCCAACGCCTTGACCCCGGCCTATAGTCAGGAGGAACGGGTTGCTCAACGCGGCGCCAGTGTCGCCTTCGATGCCACCTGGCCGCCCGATTGGCCCGCCGGCTCGACGCCGATCCGCGCCACCCTGGATTCCATGTATTCCCAGGATGTGCAGGACCGGGTCAATGCGCGCTGGAATAAACTGGGACTTTAGCGGGAGAAACATCATGACACAGGAATACGAAGCCTTCGTCCGCGACCGCGCCCACGCCGTTTCCGGTTCCGAAGTGGTGCTGACGTTGCGCGATCTGAGCCCTGGGCGGCATAAATATAAAGGCATAAATGTGCGCGCCGTCATTTCCGAGACGCCGCAGGAGGGCGAGCCCCATTTATGGCTGCGCTCGGTGGTCGGCGTCCGCGAGGCCAAACCGTGCAGCGTCCGCATCACCGAACATTTGCCGGCCGTGTTCGATGCCGCGCCCTACACCGATTATTTCACAGTGACGGAGGCGTTGGAGAAGGGCTGATGGAGACCATCCCCCAGGCAGTTGCGCGCCATGGGCTGGAGCGCCCCGACGCCGCCGCCCTCGCCGATGACCGCTTCCGGCTTTCTTGGGGGCAGACCGCCGCCTGGATGGAAGCGGCGGCCGGATGGCTGGCCGCCAAGGGGTTCGCGCGCGGCCGCCCGGTGGTTGCCTGGCTGCCCAACTGCGCCGAATGGAACCTTTTGCGCTTCGCCGCCGAGCGCGCCGGCCATCCCTTCATTCCGGTGCCGGCCAGCCAGGGCAAGCGCGAGCTGACCTCCATATTGGAAGGTACAAACCCGGCGCTGCTGATTTCCAAGGGCAAATTCCGGCGCCGGGATTTTGAGGCCGAATGCGACGCGGTTTGCAGCCTTCTTAAAATTCCGCCGGAGCGTCTGACCCTGCCCGAGAGTACCCTGCCCAAACTGGACGGCCCGGTGCCGACAGCGCCGCCGCTGGGCTTAGGAGAGGTGGTGCACGCCCTGGCTACATCGGGCTCCGAAGGCATCCCCAAAATCGCCCATTACACCGGCGAGGCGGCTGGCCGCCGCGCCCTCGGCCAGATCGAGATTTTGGACTTAAGCCCCGATGACATCTTCCTGGTCCTGTCCCACGGCACCGGCCCGGCGCGGCCCGCCTGGCTGGCGGCGCCGATGATTGGCGCCAGTATCGTCACCATGCCCATATTCGCGGCCGAGACTGCGTTAGCCTTGATTGAGGCCGAGCGGCCGAGCCTGGTCTGCGCGACGCCGGCGCAACTGGCGATGATGGCCCCCGGTCTTGGCGGCATCGATACCGGCAGCGTCCGCATCTGGTATACGTCCGGCGCGGTGATGCCGGCGTCGCTGGCCGAAGAGTTGGAGAGCGTCACCGGGGCCAGCGTCGTCTCCACCTATGGCGGCGCTGATTTCGGCGGCTGGGCCTGCCCGGCGCCGGACGATGCACCCGATGTGCGCCGCCATACCGTCGGCAAACCACGGGGCGGCACCGAGTTCCGGCTGGTCGATGCGGATGGCGCCGACGTGGCGGCGGGCAAGATCGGCCATTTGATCGGGCGCGGCCCCTGCTGCGTCGGCGGCTATCTGGGCGCGGCCGGTGCGGACAGTTGGATCGACGGCTGGTTCCAGACCGGCGATCTGGCGCAAAGGGATGCGCACGGCAACTATGCGATCATCGGGCGCATGAAGAACGTCATCGTGCGCGGCGGCGACAAGGTGATCCCGGTTGAGATCGAGACCATTTTGCGCACCCACGCCGATATTGACCAAGTGGCGGTGGTGCCGGTGCCGGACCCGATATTGGGCGAGCGGGTCTGCGCCTGCGTGGTGCCGGCGGCGGGCGCCGAGCTGACGCTGGAGACGTTGCGCCAGTACCTCACGGCGCGTGGGCTCGCCTATTACAAAATCCCGGAGCGGCTGGTGACGCTGGACGCCCTGCCCATGGTCGGCGACAAGGTGGACCAGCGCAATCTAACCGAAATCGCCGCCGCACAAGCCGGCGGTTCGTGACCGGCTCGCTGCGCATCCTCAACTGGAATTTCGAGCGCCGCTTGCCCGCATCCTGGCAGGCAGCGCAATTGCTGGCGCGGACGCAGGCTACGGAGGCGGACATCATCTGCCTGACCGAAGCGCACGCAGGCAGCCTGGATGATCTGGGCGGCCACGTCCTTTCGGCGGCCGGCCGGGTCTGGTCAAAAACCGCCGAGACCGAGCGCAAGGTGCTTTTGTGGAGCCCCAATGATTGGTCGGATGTGGTTTACGGCGCAACCGGCACCGAGGCTTTGGTGTCCGGCATGACGATAACGCCCCTCGGCCCCATGCGCATCACCGGCGTCTGCATCCCCTACCACATGGCGGCGCCGATGGGCGTCACACCCAGGCCCAAGCCCTGGTCCATCCACCTGGCGTACTTGCAGGGCTTGCAGGATTTCCTGGCCGGATTGGACGCCAATATCCCATCCGTCATCGCCGGTGATTTCAACCAGCGTATTCCGAGGTCCCATACCCCGCACGCCGTTCATGACGCGCTGTTGGCGGCAATCAACGGCTAACGTTACCGGATCGCCCCTGCGTTCTTCCCATTTCACCATCCAATTATGGCGGTGGGCGATGAGCGCCATCATGATGGCTTCGGACGAGCCAATGGTCACGGTCCCCAAAATCTTCCGGTGCTCGCCGGTCATGGTTGGCTCGCCGGTGCCGTGGTACCAGCGCTGGATCATCTTCGCGACCCGGTGGCCGATCTCTGCCGTTTTCGGATATTCCGATTGGTCGATGAACACCTTGCCGATGGTTCTTCGGATCAATTCGTCGGCTTCGGGGTCCATATAGTCGCAAATGTAAGAGCCCAGATCGGAAGAATTGGGCGCATCCAGATCGATCTCGTCGAGAATCAGACGCAAGGTTGCGCGCGGCGTCGAGGAGTCCTCTGGAATCGTATCGGACGGCGCCGGAAAAGTAAAATTTCCGCGTC
>CAUZTZ010000229.1:0-7168 GCA_963582805.1 Alphaproteobacteria bacterium | reverse complement strand
AGGGATTGGTGCATCGCATTCAATCGCTGAATGCCTTTGTCGGCTGCGCCCATCCTGATGAAGTGCATCGGGGATTTTTTCTGATCTGCACCGATTGCGGCGATGCCATGGAGGTGGAGGACAAGGGCGTCGACCGTGCCATCACGCGCTCGGCGAAAGGCTTTGGTTTCGAAGTGCAAACCTGCACCATCGAAGCGGCCGGATTGTGCCCGGAGTGCAATGCCCAATGAGCGCTCTGGTAACGGTCCAAGATTTGGGCTTCAATTCCGGTGGGCGCGAAATCCTCAGCCATATCGATCTTGGCATCGATAGCGGCGAGCTGGTCAGCCTGATCGGGCCCAACGGCGCCGGCAAGACAACGCTGATCCGCGCCATCCTTGGGCTGATAAAACCGCATTCCGGCAGCGTCACGATGCGCCCTGGCCTGCGTATCGGCTACATGCCGCAGCGGCTGGTGATTGCGCCCACCTTGCCGTTGCCGGTGCACCGCTTCCTGGCTCTCGGCGGGGCGGTCAGCATAGCGGAATGCCGCCAAGCCTTAGCAGATGTCGGCGCCGAAGACATCTGGGAGACCCAGGTGTCCGAGGTTTCCGGCGGCGAGTTCCAGCGCATGCTGCTGGCCCGGGCGCTGTTGCGCAAACCGGAATTATTGGTGCTCGATGAGCCGGTGCAGGCGGTCGATGTTAATGGCCAGACCGAGCTTTATGATCTGATCGGCTCGTTGAAGGACAGCCGCGGCTGCAGCGTCCTGATGGTGTCCCATGATCTGCATCTGGTCATGTCGGCGACCGACCGGGTGATCTGTATCAACGGCCATCTCTGCTGTGCCGGCCACCCCGAAGATGTCAGCCGCGATCCCAGCTACATCAATTTGTTCGGCGAGCGGGCCGTCAACGTCGCCCTCTATCATCACCATCACGACCATCATCACGGGCTCGATGGCCGCGTGGCTGATGGCCGGGTTGAGAATCCGGAAAGCGGGAGCGGCCATCATTATGGATGAGTTTCTTGTTCGCGCCGTTCTGGCCGGCATCGGCGTCGCCGTCGTCGCCGGGCCGCTGGGCTCGTTCGTGGTCTGGCGGCGGATGGCGTTTTTCGGCGACACGTTGGCCCATTCCGCCTTGCTCGGCATCGCCATTGGTTTAGCGGCCGGCTTCAATTTGACCCTTGGCGTGTTTGCCGCCTGCATCGGCGTTGCCCTGGCCTTGGCCGCTATTTCCGGGCGCAGCGCCATCGCCGGCGATACTTTGCTGGGCATCATAAGCCACGGCACGTTGGCGTTGGGATTGGTGGCCCTCGCCTTTGCCGGATCGGCGGGGTTCAATCTGCTGGCCTATTTGTTCGGCGATATCCTGGCGGTTACCGCTATCGATCTGATCTGGATCTATGGCGTCGGCGCGGTCGCCCTCGGCACAACGGTGATCATCTGGCGGCCGCTGCTGGCAATCACGGTGCACGAAGATCTGGCCGCCGCCGAAGGCGCGCCGGTACGCAAGATCAATTTGATATTCATGCTGGTGATGGCGCTGGTGGTGGCCGCCGCCATGAAGGTGGTCGGCATTCTGCTGGTCGCGGCGCTGCTCATTATCCCGGCGGCGGCGGCGCGCCAGTTTGCCCGGACGCCCGAACAAATGGCGGTTATCGCCGCCTTGATCGGCGCGGCATCGGTGGTGGCCGGGTTGGGCGGCTCGCTCAGCCTGGATACCCCCGCCGGACCATCGATCGTGGTCGCCGCTTTGATTGGCTTCGTGGTCAGCCTGCTGGCGCCCAATCCGGCTACGAGAGTTTTGCGGTAAAGGCGTCCAGCCCGGCACCCAGATCCTCGATCAGATCATCGGGATCTTCGAGGCCGATATGAAAGCGCACCATCGGTCCGGGCCCCGGCGCCGCGCTCGCGGATCGCGTCACATTGGTGGGCAGCACCAGACTTTCGTAGCCGCCCCAGCTGCCGCCCAGGCCGAACAGTTCCAACTGATCGATAAGCGCGTGCACCGCTTCCACCGGCGCCGATTTCAGAACCACGCCGAACAAGCCGCAGGAGCCGGAGAAATCCCGTTTCCAGTTTTCATGGCCGGGGCAATCTGCCATGGCCGGATGCAGGACCCGTTCAATTTGCGGGCGCCCGGCCAGCCATTCGGCCACTTTCAGCGCATTGGTTTGGTGCCGGTCCATACGGACGCTCATAGTGCGCATGCCGCGCAGGCCAAGATAAGCATCGTCGGGGGCGGCGTGATGGCCAAGCTGCCGCGCCGATGCAAAAACCACTTCCTGATCTGACTTGGTGACCGTGACCGCGCCCAACATGGCGTCCGAATGGCCGACGTGATATTTGGTCGCCGCCTGCACCGCCACATCGACGCCAAAATCGAACGGCTTGAAGAAATAGCCGGCGCTCCAGGTGTTATCCATGACCACCTTGATGCCGGCGCCCCGGGCGGCGCCGGCGATGGCGCCCACGTCCATTACTTCGAAGGTGTGCGAGCCCGGCGCTTCCACATAAATGACCTTGGAATTGGGCCGGAAATGATCTTTGACGCCGGCACTGTCCATGGGATCGTAATAAGAGGTTTCGACGCCAAACCGTTTGAGAAAGTTTTCCGACAGGTTGCGGGTCGGCGTATAGCCGTTGTCGCAGACCAGAACATGATCGCCCGCCGACACGAACGCCAGCATGGCCGTTGCGATTGCGGCCAGACCGGAGCCGACGGCAATAGTTTTGTCGCCGCCCTCCAAATTGGCCACGGCCTCTTCGAAGGCGGACGAGGTCGGCGTGCCGCGCCGCCCGTAAACGAAATTATTATCGGCATCGGCGCGCGCCTCGGCTTGCGCCGCAACGGTTGCGAATGACACGGTGGAGGCCCGGTAGACCGGCGGATTGAGCAGACCGTAATTGTCTTCGGGGTGGCTGCCGTCATGGACCAGGCGGGTATTTTGCTTTGGCTTTCTCATGACCGCTCGCCGCTGTTCAGGCGCTGAAATCCGCGCGTCAGATCGTCGATCAAATCTTCCGGGTCTTCCTGGCCGGCATGAACCCTGAGGCAGATACCGGGCTCGGCCCATTTGACGGCGCTCCTGTTGGGCGCCGGATTTGTCTGGATCATCAGACTTTCGAAGCCGCCCCAACTGAAGCCCATGGCGAAATACTGCATGCCGTCGAGCATGGCCTCGACATTTTCTTGGGGGTACTCGCCGAGGATCACGCCGAACAGGCCCGAAGCGCCGGTAAAATCCCGTTGCCAGATTGCGTGACCGGGATCGCCCGCCAAGGCCGGATAGAGGACCCGCGTCACCTCATCGCGTTCCTGAAACCAGCGGGCCAGGATGAGGCCGGTCTCGAAGTGCCGCTCCATGCGCACATCCAAGGTGCGCAAGCCGCGCAATGCCAGATAACAATCGTCGGCGCTGGCACAAAGCCCCAAAAATCCGGCGCGGGTCTTGATGGTCCGCCAATCTTCTTCCGTAGCGGTCGTGACCAGCCCGAGCATGACGTCCGCATGGCCGGCGATATATTTGGTCGCCGCCTGCACCGAGACATCGACGCCGAGCGCAAAGGGCTTCAAAAACTGCCCGGCGCTCCAGGTGTTGTCCAAAATCACCTTGGCGCCGCCTTTGTGCGCCGCCGCGGCGATGGCCGGGATATCCTGCACCTCGAAGGTGAGCGATCCCGGAGATTCCAGGAACACCACTTTGGTGTTGTCCTGCATCAATTGCGATATGCCGGCGCCGATCAGGGGATCGTAAAAGGTCGTCTCGATGCCATAGTCTTTGAGAAACCGCTCGCACACCCGGCGGCTGGGATCGTAGGCGTTGTCCACCATCAACAGATGATCGCCGGCGTCTAAGAAACTCATCAGCGACAAGGTGACGGCGGCGAGGCCCGACGGCGCGGACACCGAGCGGTAGCCGCCTTCCAGATCGGCGACCGCCTCTTCCAGGGCGAAGCTGGACGGCGTTCCATGACGGCCATAGAAAACCGTATCGAAGCGGTTTTCGATACCGTCCCGCATGGCGGCCACGGTTGGGAATATCACCGTCGAGGCGCGGGTGACAGGCGTATTAACGGCGCCTCTTTGCCGCGCCGGGTCGCTGCCGGCGTGAACGATTCGGGTCTGGGGGCGCTTGCCGTCTTTCATGATTTCAGGTCTCAATGGGCGTATCGGTACGCCCGCCCCATTCGGTCCAGGAGCCGTCGTAAACGGCGGCATCATCCTTGCCGATCAGGGCGAGGGCAAAGGCCAGCACACAGGCGGTCACGCCGGAGCCGCAGCTGGCGGCGATGGGCCGCGCCCGGTCGATGCCGGCGGCGTCGATGATAGTGGCCAATTCGTCGGCGCCCCGCATCACCATGTGCGCGTCCTTATCCATAAGCTGGCCGAACGGCAGGTTGAGCGAGCCCGGTATATGGCCGCTGCGCATGCCGGGCCGGGGTTCCGGCTCGGTGCCCAGAAAGCGGCCCTTGGCGCGCACATCGATAATCTGATCGCCGGCGTCCATGATATTGGCGCGGATCTGATCAATGGAGCGTACCAGGGCGGCATTGAAACCGGCTGGGGTGTAAGCGGCGGCTTCGATATGGGCAGGGCCGCTCTCGTAATCGCGCCCCTCGGCCAGCCATTTGACCAAGCCGCCGTTCAGCACCGAAACCTTGGCATGGCCAAAGACCCGGAACATCCACCAGGCGCGCATCGCCGCCATGCCGCCGCCACTGGCGTCATAGGCGATCACGTGGGTGTGGTTGCCGATACCAAGTTTACCGACCATTTCGGCGAACACTTCCGGGCTCGGCATCATGTGCGGCAAATCCACGTTGGCATCGGATATTTTGTCCACGTCGAAAAAACGGGCGCCGGCAATATGGCGTTCCTGAAACTCGGCGATTGGGTCGCGCTTGGCGGCGGCCAGATGGAAGCTGGCATCGATGATGCGCACCGCATCGTTGCCGAGGCGCATCGCAAGCCAGTCGCTTTCGACCAGAATATCGGGGTTGGCGTAATCCATGATTTCCGGCTACTCCATCCAATCGGGATAGGGCAGACCCTTTTCCTTCAGGAATTCGACATTGAACAATTTGCTTTGATAGCGGGTGCCGTAATCGGCGAGGATGGTCACGATGGTGTGGCCGGGTCCAAGCTCCTTGGCCATGCGCACCGCGCCGGCAATGTTGATGCCCGATGACGTGCCCAGGCAATGGCCTTCATATTTCAGCAGATCGAATATGAACGGCAGGGCTTCTTCATCGGGGATTTGATAGGCGCCGTCGATGGGTGCGCCTTCCAGGTTCTTGGTGATCCGCCCCTGGCCGATGCCTTCGGTGATGGACGAGCCTTCGGCCTTTAATTCGCCGTGCTCATAATGGCCATAAAGGGCCGAGCCCATGGGATCGGCGAGCATGATTTTGGCATCCTTGTTGCGCTCTTTCAGCGCCATGGCGACCCCGGCCAGGGTGCCGCCGGTGCCCACCGAACAGGTAAAGCCATCGACCTTGCCGTCCAGCTGATCCCAAATCTCCGGCCCGGTGCCGTGATAGTGGGCGTCTCGGTTGGCGACGTTGTCGAACTGGTTGGCCCAGATGGCGCCGTGCGGGTGCGACTGGTCGATCTCCTTGGCGATACGCTCGGACACATGCACATAGTTTTCCGGGTCCCGATAAGGAACCGCCGGCACTTCGCGTAAATCCGCGCCAGCCAAGCGCAGCATGTCCTTTTTTTCCTCGGTCTGGGTGTCGGGAATGACGATGATGGTCCGGTAGCTGGATGCGCAGCCGACCAGGGCCAGGCCGATGCCGGTATTTCCGGCGGTGCCCTCGACAATGACGCCGCCCGGTTTCAGCAAGCCCTTATCTTCGGCATCCTTGACGATGTAGAGCGCGGCGCGGTCCTTGACCGACCCGCCGGGGTTCAAAAACTCGGCTTTCCCATAAATATCGCAGCCGGTATTTTCGGAGGCTTCCTTGAGCCGGATCAACGGCGTGTTGCCGACCGTATCTCTAAATCCTTGGCGGACGTCCATGTGAGCACTCTGTTGAATTTGGGTGATGGGCAAGAGATTAACGGGCGCGTAGCAGCGGATCAAGCACGCCAGATCAGCGCATGTGTCAGTTATCCAGCCAGGCTTCGAGAAGACGCGCGCGGTTCAATTTCAGCCATTGCAGGGCGATGATGGTCATGCCGTTTTCGATGCGCCCCGCATCCAGCATGGCAAACGCTTCTTCGGCGCTGGCCGTGAAGACGCGGATATATTCGCCCTCGTGGGCGACGCCCGATAGCCCGCCGGCGCCGGCCGCATCGACGCGTCCGCAATACATGCGGATGCTTTCCGACGTGCAGCCCGGGCTCGACAGATAGTGATGCACCGGCTCCAGCTCATAGATGGCCAGGCCGGTCTCTTCCTCGGTTTCCCGGTGCGCGGTCTCTTCCGCCAATTGGTGGCTTTCGATCATGCCGGCGACAATTTCGATCTGCCAGGGCGAGGCTTCGGTGGCCGTATAGGCGCCGATGCGAAACTGCTCGATCAGCACCACCTCGTCCCGGTCGGGATCGTAGGGCAAGACCGCGACCGCATTGCCGCGCTCCAACACTTCGCGCGACAGATCGATGCTCCAGCCGCCGTTGAAATCGTGATGGCGCAGCCGGTACACATCCAGGCGCATGAATCCCCGGTAGGGGGTGCTGCGTTCCTGGACCTGGATCTGTTCGTCGCTCATGATGGATCGGAGCCGGCCGCCGCCTTGCCGTCTTCGGTTTCCGGCGCCCAGCTTTTCGTATGCGCCGCGTGGCTGTCCGCGTCCCATTGGTGCTGGATGCCGTCACCCATGAAGACCACGAACACCTCGCAGCCATCGGGATATTCATACGGCCCATGCAGCGCGTCCCAGCCGAACACATAATCGCCGGGCCTTAAGTCTTTGCCGGCCACGCACATGCGCCCCTTGAGCACGCAGATCGAATGCCAGCTTTTGTGCAGATGCTCGGGCTCCACATAGCCGGCGGGAAAGCGCACCTTCATATCGATCCGTCCCATCGCCTTGTCGTGGGCCAGGATTTTGACCTCGACCCCCTTGGGCAGGCTCAACAGCTCGTTGTCGGCGCCGTCCTGCCAGGGCAGTTCGTGATCGTGGATCGCCTTGAAGCCATGATCGAAATCGTTTTCGTTTTGGGTATTCGCGTTC
>CAUZTZ010000228.1:0-7171 GCA_963582805.1 Alphaproteobacteria bacterium | reverse complement strand
GAAATTCTCTGCCGCCAGTCGGTGGTCCAGGCCGAAGCCGGCTGCGATGTGATCGCACCCTCCGATATGATGGACGGACGTGTTGCCCATATTCGGGGCGCCCTCGACGGCGCCGGCCATGAAGCGGTCCGTATCATGTCTTATGCCGCCAAGTTCGCCTCGGCATTTTACGGGCCGTTCCGCGATGCCATCGGCACCGAGGCGGCGCTCAAGGGTCACAAGAAAACCTATCAGATGGATTACGCCAATTCCGACGAGGCGTTGCGCGAGGTGGCGCTCGACATCGATGAAGGTGCCGACATGGTAATGGTCAAGCCGGGCCTGCCCTATCTGGATATTATCCAGCGCGTCAAAGACAGTTTCGGCGTACCCACCTTCGCCTATCAGGTAAGCGGCGAATACGCCATGCTGAAGGGCGCCGTGGCCAATGGCTGGCTGGATAACGACCGGGTGGTTTTAGAATGCCTGACCGCGTTCAAGCGGGCCGGCGCCGACGGCATACTCACCTATATGGCCGTGGAGGCCGCGCGCCTGTTAAAGGACGCTTAAGCGCGGCGTTATTCTCAGCCGATCAGTGGCGTAGCAGCTTGTCGATATCGAGGACGATCATCAATTCGCCGTCCAATTTGTAGATATACTCGGCGAAATTGCGCCACTTATCACCCAGGGTGCCCGGCACGTCTTCGCGCTCGGCAACCGGAAGGCTCAGCACTTCACCGATTTCATCGACGCTTAGGGTGTAAAGCTCGGTGGACTGCTCGACCGTGACGCCCATGGTGTTCTCGCCCTCTTCGCGGGCCGGCAGACCGAGGCGGACACGCACATCGATAACCGTGACGATGCGGCCGCGCAGATTGATCGAGCCTCTGACCTCGGGCGGCGCCATGGGCACGAAAGCGATTTCTTCGGTTCTGAGGATATCTTGGACGCCAAGGACGTTGACCCCGAACAGCTGGCCATCGACCCGAAAGGTCACATATTGGTCGGTTATGGTTTCGGTGTGCGCCGCCAAGTCGTTAAGGTTATCCGCTACAGCGAGTTGGTTCATCGATCTGCTCCCGATCATCAAGCGTACCACGGCCCGTTCAATGCTATCGGCGCCGAAGTTTGGAAAGACTGCTTCTTGTCTTCGCATATCGTGATCCAACCCCTAAAATACAAGATGTCGTCCCCGCATTTATCGGGAAATATGATTTGCGCAATTGGAAACCATTATGAGCCGGGTGAAATCAGGCGTCGCGTATTTGGTGACATTGGCGGCCATCGTCGTCTTTGGCGCCATCGGTTGGGCTCTGTCATCGCTGCCGCCGAAAAGCATTTCCCTACAAAGCCGCCATATTAGTGCGCCGGCCGAAATCTACATGACCGATTTGGCCGTGCCGTACATCCACGCCGCCAATTATAGGGATGCGGCCTTTGCGCTCGGCTATGTGCATGCCCAGAACCGAATGTGGCAGATGGAACTTCAGCGCCGCGCCGGCGCCGGCCGCCTGTCGGAAATTTTGGGCACGCACACCATCGCCACCGACCGTTTTTTTCGAACCCTCGGCGTATACCGATCCGCCGAAGCCTCCTATTCCGGGTTGTCCGACGGGCTGAAAGCGCACCTGAACGCCTACGCCGCCGGCGTTAATCGCTGGATCAGCACCCGGCCGGGCGCCCTGCCGCCGGAATTCCTGGCCCTCCGGCACAGCCCGGAGCCGTGGCGGCCCACCGATTCTCTGGTTTGGGGCAAGCTTATGGGCTTGCAACTCAGCGGCAATTACCGGGACGAGATGCTGCGCGCCCGTCTGTTGCGGCATATGACATTTGATCAGGTCGATGCCCTCTGGCCAAAATATGCGCCCGATGCGCCGGTCACCGTTGCGCCCGCCGATCAAACCCGTCTCCTTATCGGCGACGGCGTCATGGATGCGCTGACCGGGCTCGTGGGCGGCGCCGATACGCCGCCCACAGGCGCCTCGAACGCCTGGGCGGTCAGCGGCGCCCATACGGATACCGGCGCGCCCATATTGGCCAACGACCCACATTTGGGTTTCCGGGCACCGATCCTTTGGTATCTGGTGAAGATCGTGCTGCCCGGGGGCTTCATCGCCGGCGCCACGGTGCCCGGCGTGCCGTTGGTTATCGCCGGCCATAATCAGGCGATTGCGTGGGGATTAACGGCGACCCAAAGCGATGTGCAGGACCTCTATCGGGAAACCGCCTCTGCCGGCCGGGCGGGCAGCTATGATACCCCCGATGGGCCCCGCAGCTACGCCGTACGGTCCGAAGTCATCCACGTCCGGGGCGGCGATGATATTCCCCTGCAGGTTCGCAGCAGCCGCCATGGGCCGGTCATTTCGGATACGCCGGGCGAAGGCGTCATCGCCCTGTCGGCCACCTTTCTCGGGCCCAATGACCGCACCGCCGAAGCTATCTACAAGATCAATCTGGCGCGCGGGAAGCCCGATTTTCTAAACGCGCTCAAAGCCATGAACGGCTTTCAGTTGAATTTTACCTACGCCGATCGCGCCGGCAGCATCGGCTTTTACGCCGCCGGAAAAGTGCCGATCCGCAAATCCGGCAACGGGTTTTATATGCGCCCCGGAGGGGCCGGAGAATTCGATTGGCTTGGCTTCATTCCATTCGCCGAATTGCCGCACCGGTTCGATCCTGCCTCCGGCATCATCGTCAACGCCAATAATGCCGTCGCCGGGCCAAGCTACCCCTATTTCCTGTCCCGTGACTGGGCGGCGCCATACCGTGCCCGGCGAATTACCGAACTGCTTGCTCAAGGCGGCGCCTTCACCCAGGAAAAAGCCCGGCGTATGCAAGCCGATGCGGTTTCCCTGATGGCCCGCGATCTGGTTGGGCCGATGACCCGGTTCAGGGCCAAAGATGCCCGCCTCATTCGTGTGCAGCGTATGCTGCGCGCCTGGGATGGAACCATGGCCCGGGGCCGGCCGGAGCCGTTGATCTTCTCAGCCTGGCTGCGGGCCTTCAACAAAAGCGTCTATGCGGACGAGCTGGGCGAGGATTTCCGGGCCTATTGGCGATTGCGGCCTCAATTCATCCAGCGCGTTCTGACCGGCCAAGCGCACTGGTGCGACCGGCGGGCCACCGTGCCGGTGGAAACCTGTGATGCGTTGCTGGCCGAAACGCTCGGCGAGACCCTTGATCAACTGGCGCAATCATTGGGCACTGATGATGTGAGGGATTGGCAATGGGGGGCGCGTCATGTAGCGCGCTTCCGCCATCCGATTTTTGGTGCCCTACCGGTAGTTTCCGCCATCGCGGATTTGCAAATTCCGTCGGACGGCGGCGATTTCACGATCAACCGGGGCGCCACCCGTCCGGGCCGGGAGCGTGGCCCACACGCCCATATCCATGGACCCGGCTACCGCGCCGTCTATGATTTAAAAACGCCCGGGAACTCTTCTTATGTGATCGCCACCGGCCAATCGGGCAACCCATTGTCAAAGCATTATCGGGATTTCCTCAAGACCTGGCGCGATGTGGGTTATATCCGTCTGAAGGCCACCAAGGCGCAACTGAAAGCCTCGGCGAAATCCATTTACCGGTTTGAGCCGGGCGCGCCTTAATCAAAAGCAGTGGCTTTGCGCAGTCTCATTCGTGCCCAATCACGCTGACTTTATTGGCGAAGGTATTTGAATTTCGGAAAAACATGCGCATATTGACAATGGTGCGGCAGGGGCGAATAAGACGAAGCCGTTGGGGAATTGCGATTACCGGATCGGTGAAAACCGGTTACTATTAATTTAAGTTTATCTGGCTAGATTACGGGTGACATCACCCGAGGTTGACGAATGTTTTTTATTATTGGTTTTATTGTCGTGTTCGGAAGTGTCGCCGGCGGATATGTTGCGCTTGGCGGGCATCTTGATGTGTTATGGCAGCCATTCGAATTTGTAATTATCGGCGGCGCCGCAATTGGGCAATTGCTGATAGCCAGTCCTAAGAAGGTTATCGGCGGGCTGGCCGGCTCGTTCGGCAAAATTTTAAAAGGCGCCAGATATAATAAAGACAACTATCTCGAGCTGTTGAGCGTGCTCTATTCAGTATTTCGCCTGGCCAAAAGCAAGGGCGATCTGGCCCTCGAAACCCATGTGGAAAAACCGGAAGAAAGTACCATATTCGCGAAATTTCCGGATTTCTCGTCGGACCACCACGCGGTCGAATTTCTTTGCGATTACCTGCGCCTTCTGACCCTTGGCGCCTCGACCTCGCACGAGGTTGAAGCGGTGATGGAACAGGAACTGGAAACCCACCACAACGAAGACCACGACATCGCCCACGCCATGGGCAATATGGGCGAAGCGTTTCCGGCCCTTGGCATCGTCGCGGCGGTGCTGGGTGTGATCCATACCATGGGCTCGATCACCGAGCCGCCGGAAGTTTTGGGTCACCTCATCGGCGGCGCTCTGGTCGGGACATTCTTTGGAATTCTAATCTCCTATGGTCTGGTTGGGCCGATGGCGAAGTCTCTGGAAGCCGTCTTTGCCGCCGATTCCAAGTATTTGGAATGTATCAAGACTGGCATCGTCGCCCACATGCAGGGCTACGCGCCGCAGGTTTCGATCGAGTTTGCGCGCAAAATCCTAGGCTCCGATGTGCGTCCCAGCTTTGCCGAACTTGAAGAGCAGATACAAAACATCCCCGCTGACTAGGCGGCGGATTTACGAGGATAAGCATGGCCGAAAACGGCGGAACAGCAGGCGGCGCGGGCGCCGTCTTCATCAAAAGGGTGAAGAAAGTCGAAGCCGGCGCCCATGGCGGCGCCTGGAAGATCGCCTACGCCGATTTTGTAACCGCCATGATGGCCTTCTTTTTGCTCTTGTGGCTGTTGAATTCGGTCACCCAGGAACAGCTTGAAGGCATCTCCAACTATTTTGCGCCGGCCAGTATCGCGCCGACCACGTCGGGCGCCGGCGGCGTGCTTGGCGGACAGACCATCGCTGCCGAAGGCTCCGAGGTTTCGGCCCGCGCCAAGCCGACGGTGAGCTTGGAGTTGCCGCCGCCCAAGACCGGTCTTGGGGGCGACGAGTCCACCGAAACGCAAAAGCCTGAAGAAGCGGCGGAAGAAGCCAAAAAGGAAGCCGAAGAAGTCAAACAGGAAGCCATTGAACAGGCCGAGCAGAAACAATTCGAAAAAGCCGAATCTGAATTGAAGCAGGCATTGCAAAATATTCCGGGCGCCGCCGAGCTGCAAAAAAGCCTCATGGTCGACAATACGCCCGAGGGCCTGCGCATCCAGATCGTCGATCAGGAAGGCCTCGCCATGTTCCCAAGCGGCGGTGCCGAGCCTTTGGGGCGCGCCCGGCGCATGCTCGAAATGGTCAAAAAAGTGGTGGAAAAAATGCCGCAGAAAATTGCCATCAGCGGGCACACCGATGGCACCAAGTTCGGCAGCGGCTCCGAATATACCAACTGGGAATTGTCGGTGGACCGGGCCAATGCAGCCAGGCGCGTGCTTCGGGATCTTGGCTTGCCCCTCGATCGTTTGTCGCGGGTTGTCGGCAAGGCTGATACCGAGCCGCTCTTGACGGCCGATCCGAACAACGCCCGTAACCGAAGGTTGAGCATTGTGTTGTTGCGCGGCACGGCGCCGAAAGCGGCGGCCGAGCCGGCGGAAGGCCCGGCCGGCGAAGCAGCGGGTGAACCAACGGGCGAACCAGCAGGCGACCCCGCGGCCGAGCCCAAGTGAGCCGGCATATCGGACAATCGGAATATCATGAAGCATAACCTGACCAGCCGCCCGACGCCGTTCTTTGTTACCGCGCCCCTGCCCTGCCCATATCTTCCGGGCGAGACCGAGCGGCGCATGGTGGCCGAGTTGATCGGGCCGGGCTCCGCGGCCCTGCACGACACCTTGTCGCGGGTGGGGTTTCGCCGCAGTCACGGGCTGATTTATGCGCCCATCTGCCAGAATTGCTCGGCCTGCAAGGCGGTGCGCAGCGTGGTCGACGAATTTCAGGCGACCGCGTCGCAAAAGCGGGTGATGCGCGCCAACAAGGATATCCAGGTCAAAATGATGGCTGCCAAGGCGACCACCGACCAGTTCCAGCTTTTCTCCAGCTACCAGGACGTTCGCCATACCGGCGGTGATATGGCGACCATGGATTATTATGACTACCAGGCACTGATCGAGGAAACGCCGGTGGATTCCATGGTGGTCGAATTTCGCGGCCCGGACGGCGCGCTGGTTGGCACCTGTCTGGTTGACAAGATGCATGACGGGTTGTCGGCGGTCTATAGCTTCTTCGATCCCGGCCAGCCGCGCCGCAGCCTTGGAACCTATATGATTCTCTGGCTGATCGAGCGCGCTCATAGCATGGATTTGCCGTACGTCTACCTCGGCTATTGGATCGAGGGCAGTCCCAAAATGTCTTACAAACAGCGCTTCAATCCGCTGGAATATTATACCGCTGACGGCTGGTTGTCGTCGCCGCACCCGGAGGCGCTCGAAAACGCCGAATAAAGCCGGGGCGGCGCTACGGAGTGGCGCACCTGGGCTTGGCGCCCGGCACACCACTTTGTGTTGCGCGCCGTCAAAAAGTTCATATACTTGGTTGATTATTCGCTGTAATCCATAGGTTGGCTCGCGTATTTGCTGGCTGTCCGCAAAAATTATAATTTTAGACAAGGGAGTGAACTCATGAAACGTCGAGAATTTGTCAAAAGCGCCGGCGTGGCCGGTTTGGTGACCGCCGCCGCGGCGTCGTCTTTCCCGAAGCCCGCAATTGCTCAGAGCCGTATCGAGATGAACATGGTCACAACGTGGCCGCGTGATTTCCCGGGCCTCGGCACCGGCGCCCAGCGTCTGGCCAAGCGCCTGGACACAATGTCCGATGGGCGCATCAAGGTAAATTATTTTGCCGCCGGCGAGCGGGTCGGCGCGTTCGATTCCTTTGACGAAGTGGCCTCCGGTAATTCCCACGCCTATCACGCCGCCGACTACTATTGGAAAGGCAAGCATCCCGGCTGGGGTTACTTCACCTCGGTTCCGTTCGGTCTCACTTATACGGAAATGAACGCCTGGATCCGCTTCGGCGGTGGCCAGCAATTGTGGGATGAACTGGGCGGTAAATTCGGCATCAAAGCGATCATGGCCGGCAACACCGGTGTCCAAATGGGCGGCTGGTTCCGCAAGGAGATCAATTCGGCCGAC
>CAUZTZ010000227.1:0-7199 GCA_963582805.1 Alphaproteobacteria bacterium | reverse complement strand
GAAGACACCGGCGCCCAGAAGCGCGATATTTCCGTCGATCAGGTGCGCGCTATCGGCAAATTGTTCAACCACACGCCGGGCGAGGGCGGCTGGCGCGTGGTGGTGATCGATGCGGTTGATGATTTGAACGACAACGGCGCCAACGCGCTCCTGAAAATGTTGGAGGAGCCGCCATCCAGGACAGTGCTTTTGCTGGTCAGCCACAATCCGGGGCGATTATTGGCGACCATCCATTCCCGTTGCCGGCATCTGGCGCTGCCACCTTTGGACGGCCAGGCCATGGCGGCGCTTCTGACCGACCAGGCGCAGATGCGCGGGTTCGAACTCGGGCCTGAGGAGCGGGCGCTATTGATGCAATTGGCGGGCGGCAGCATTGGCCGCGCGCTCACCCTTGCCGATGAAGGCGGGCTTGATCTTTACCGGGACATGACCGCCATCTTGGAGACCTTGCCCAACCTCGATATCGCAATGCTGCACAAGCTCGGCGATCTGGTCGCCCGCGACCGGGGCGGCGACCGTTTTCGCACCCTGGCCGCGCTGATCGATTGGAGCCTGGTGGACCGCATCCGGCGGGAATTGTCGGCCAGCGCCCTTGAAGGATGGTTCCGGGTGTGGGAGAAAGCCAACCGATTGTTCCGCGAGACCGAGGGCCTTAGTCTGGACCGCAAGCAGGTGGTTCTGGAAGTTTTCTTGGCTATTGAGGAGGCCGCGCGCGGCTAATTGCAGATCGTCAACCGGAGCGGCCCAATTGCCTGATAAAACACCCTATTTCATCACCACGGCCATATCCTATGTGAACGGCCCGCCGCATCTGGGGCATGCCTATGAGGCCATTTCCACCGATGTGATGGCCCGTTTCAAGCGCCTCGACGGCTTTGACGTCATCTTCCTTACCGGCACCGACGAACATGGCCAGAAGGTGGAGAAATCGGCGATCAAGGCGGGCAAGGAGCCGCAGGCTTTCTGTGACGAGATCGCCGCCACCTTCCAGGAGATGGCGGTGATGCTGAACATCTCCAACGATGATTTCATCCGCACCACCGAGCCCCGCCACTATGCTGCCAGCCAGGCCATTTGGAACCGGCTGCAAGAGGCCGGCGATATCTATCTCGGCAATTACGCGGGCTGGTATAGCGTTCGCGACGAAGCCTATTTCGACGAGGGCGAGCTGACCGATGATCCCGATAACAAAGGCGGCAAGATCGCGCCATCGGGGGCAAGCGCGGAATGGGTCGAGGAGCCCAGCTATTTCTTCAAGCTGTCCGAGTACACGCAGCCACTGCTCGATCTTTATGAAGCGCAGCCCGATTTCGTCATGCCGGCGACGCGCAAGAACGAAGTGGTCGCCTTCGTCTCGCAAGGGCTCCGGGATCTGTCGATCTCGCGCACCACGTTCAAATGGGGCGTGCCGGTGCCGGGCGCCCCTGATCACATTATGTATGTGTGGCTGGATGCGCTGACCAACTACATCACCGCGCTGGGGTTTCCCGAGGCCGGCATCGATGGCCGCAGCGATGCGTTTGCGAGCCACTGGCCCGCCGATCTGCACGTCATTGGCAAAGATATTGTCCGCTTCCACGCGGTGTATTGGCCGGCCTTTTTGATGAGCGCCGGAATAGCCGTGCCGAAGCGGGTATTCGGCCATGGCTTTTTGAATATCGAGGGTGAGAAGATGTCGAAAAGCCTCGGCAATGTGCTTTCGCCGGGGGAGATGGTGGCCGAGTTCGGCCTCGATCCCATGCGCTATTTTTTGCTGCGCGAAGTGCCCTACGGCCAAGACGGCTCGTTTTCGCGCGAAGGCATCATCCAGCGCATCAATTCCGATTTGGCCAACGATTTCGGCAATCTGGCGCAGCGGGTCTTGTCGATGATCAACAAGAACTGCGACGCCAAAGTGCCGGCGCCCGGCGATCTTATCGCCGATGACGATGCGCTGCTGGCCGGCGCCGTCAATTTGCTGGCGGAAATGCGGGACTTGTTCGACGTGCAGGCCTTCCACACGGCGCTGGAAAAAATGTGGTTCCAGATCCGCGCCGCCAACGCCTATATCGATCATCAGGCGCCCTGGACCTTGCGCAAAGAGGACCCGGCGCGCATGGCCACCGTGCTCTATGTGCTGGGCGAGGTGATCCGGCGCTTAGGCATATTGGCGCAGCCCTTCATGCCCGGCTCGGCGGCCAAGATGCTGGACCAATTGGCGGTGCCCGAAGATGCGCGCGGCTTTGCCGCCTTGGCCGCTGATGTGCGCTGGCCGGCAGGCGCGGAATTGCCCAAGCCCGAAGGCGTCTTCCCCCGCCATGTGGACGAAGAAGCGGCGGCGGAGTAGGCTGTCGCCACAGGAAAGACCATGATGGATCAGGACGTCCAGAGGAGACTGGCCGCTATTCTTGCCGCTGACGTGGCCGGATATACGCGCCTCATGGAAGAAGATACCGACGGCACCGTCGCCGCCTGGAAATCGGCGCGCGACGACACCATTGAGCCTCTGATCAATGATCACGCCGGGCAGATCATAAAATTTACCGGCGACGGTTTTTTGGTGGAATTTCAGTCCGTGCAGAACGCCGTCGCCTGCGCCATCCAATTACAGGCGGGGCTTGATGCCAGCAGCCTCGATTTCCGCATCGGCATAAATCTTGGTGATATCGTCGATGACGGCAAGGATATCCACGGCGAAGGCGTCAATATCGCCGCCCGGCTCGAAGGATTGGCGGAGCCCGGCGGTATTTATATTTCGGGCGGCGTTTATGAGCAGGTTCGCAACCGCATCGACGCCAATTTCGAAGATATGGGCGAGCAAACGGTCAAGCATGTCTCGGCACCGGTCAAGGTGTACCGGATCAATTGGTCCGCGGGCGGCGGCGAAAGCCCAGCTCCCAGTGGTCCCCAGGCCACGATTTCGAAAGCCAAGCCGGCGGTCGCGGTCCTGCCGTTCGACAACATGAGCGGCGATAGCGAACAGGAATATTTCGCCGACGGCATCACCGAGGACATCATTACCGAGCTGTCGAAATGGGAAGAGTTTTCCGTGATCGCCCGCAATTCGGTTTTTACCTACAAAGGTCAGGCGGTCAAGGTGCAGGATGTGGCCCGCGACCTTGGCGCCGATTTCGTGCTCGAAGGGAGCGTCCGCAAAAGCGGCGGGCGGGTGCGCATCACCGGGCAGTTTATCGATGCCCATACCGGCCATCATGTGTGGGCGGACAAGATCGACGAAAGCGGCGACGACTTGTTTGACCTTCAGGACCGGGTCACCCGGCGGATCGTCATGACCCTGGGCGGCGATTACGGCCAAATCCGTAAAAGCGAATATGAACGCGTCTGGTCGCAACCGGCCTCGAACCTCGACGAATATGACTGCTTCTTGCGCGGCCATAGTATTTTTTACGGATTTACCGCCGAGGCCATGGAAGAATCCCGCGCCATTTGGACCGAAGGGCTCGCGCGTTTACCGGGTTCCGGTCTGTTGAAGATCAAGGTAGCCTGGACCCATATTATTGATGCTATGTACGGCTACAAGCCCGATCCGGTTGCTTGTTTGACGGAAGCGTCCCAAATTTCCGAAGAAGGCCTGGCTGACCCAAATCTGCCGCAAGCCGGACAACGCTATGGGCTTTGGCAAAAGGCGACGTTGTTGTTATGGCATAGGCGCGACCACGCCAATGCTATGCGCACCGCGAAATCGGTCTGCCAGATGTTTCCCTTTGACGGCGAGGGGTTGGGCATGATGGCCCAGATTGCCAACTATTGCGGCGATCTAAAATTGGCTGAGGAGTGGACCAACGAGTCCATTGCCCGGGATCCGCATATCCCGGAGATGGCCTTGAAAAACTTTTGCGCGGTGTTGTACAGCTTGGGTAAATTCGAAGAAGCGATCGAAATGCTGGAGACTTCCAGCGCCGCTGACCCGGAAATTCTGCGCTACCGTGCCGCTTCCCTGGCGGCCCTTGGGCGGCTTGAAGACGCCAGGAAAGTCATTGATGAATTGATGGAAGTTCTGCCGGGCTTGTCGCTTGCCGCACTGAGGACCATCATTCCTTACCAAGACGGGCAAGCGCTGGAACGCGAGTTGGAACACTTGGCGCTGGCGGGTTTGCCGGAAGGTTAAGGTTAGATTTCCAAGCAGCGCCAAGACGAATGTCCCGACGATGCCGCCGCCCAAATATTCTCGGGCGCCGCAATGGAATTTTTACCTGGAAAAAGCCGTCTAAAGTACTACATTTAAAAGATATTATGGCTGTAAGCGGGCGCCGGCACGGGTAATGTCTCATCTTAGTCCAGTTGATTTTGGCAGTTTCAATCTGCAGTCCATTGTCCAGCGGTCCAGCCAGGCCGCGCGCGACGCCTTAATAAAGCAAAGTCAGCCCGTCCCGAGGCCCGCCGACTTCTCAATTCCCATCCTTGACCGGGTCGGCGACTCGCAGACCGTAACGGTCCGTAATTTTGACCGGGATGGCCGACCGACCGAAATGACCGCCGAATTCGTCAAGGTACGCGCCGATATCGTGCATGTGGAGGTACGCGATGAAGGCCTCAGCCTGGACGGCAAGGCGGCGTTCGATGTCCATTTTTTCCAAAGCGGGGCAATCCGCGGCTACGATACCGTTGGCAATGGCCAGATAACTTCGGTTTCCGCGCCAAACGTTCTGTTTGCGAAAAGCGGCGTCACCGTACAACTGAACTTTGACGACAGGCAGATCAGCAGCCTCGATTTCAGCAGCATAAGTTTGCCGGCTCAGTATGTGGAATTGCTGCAGGGAACCGGCAGCGGCATCGTCGGCGACCAGCCCGTCGAATTCGGCAGCGGCGATATTGTCGGCAGCGATCTCGACGACACGCTGACCGGAACCGCGTCGGCGGATACGTTGTATGGGCTGGCGGGCAACGACACGATCACCGGGTTGGCCGAAAATGACACGATATATGGCGGCGCCGGCAGCGACACCATCGATGGCGGCGATGGCAACGACACGATATATGGCGGCATTGATGTGGGCGGCGACGTTCTTACCGGCGGCGCCGGCGATGACACGATTGATGGCGGCGCCGGCAATGACACGCTGATCGGCGGCACCGGGGCTGATACGCTGACCGGCGATAGCGGCACCGATACCGCTGATTATTCCGCCGACGCCGCTGCCGTCACCGTCAATCTCGGCACCAATTCGGCGACCGACGGCAATGGCGATGCGGACACGCTTACAGGCATCGAAAACGTCACCGGCTCCAGCTCCAATGACAGCATCACCGGTGATGCTTCCGCCAATACATTGGATGGCGGCGCCGGCAATGACACGCTGGTTGGCGGCAATGGCGCCGATACCCTGACCGGCGGCACCGGCACGGACACGGTTGATTATTCCAGCGATGCGGCGGCGGTCACCGTTAATCTCAGCACCAATTCGGCGACCGATGGCAACGGCGACGCGGATACATTGTCGGGCATCGAGAATGCGACCGGCTCCGGCTCCAACGATAGCCTTACTGGCGATGCTTCCGCCAACACGCTAGACGGCGGCGCCGGCAATGACACGCTGGTTGGTGGCAACGGCGCCGATACCCTGACCGGCGGCACTGGTACCGATACGGTTGACTACTCGAGCGACGCGGCTGCGGTGACCGTTAATCTCAGTACCAACTCCGCAACCGACGGCAACGGCGATGCGGATACTCTATCGGGCATCGAGAACGCCACCGGCTCTGACTCCAACGACAGTCTCACCGGTGATGCTTCCGCCAATACATTGGATGGCGGCGCCGGCAATGACACGCTGGTTGGCGGCAACGGCGCCGATACGCTGACTGGCGGCACCGGAACCGACACGGTTGACTACTCAAGCGATGCGGCGTCGGTGACTGTCAATCTCGGCACCAATTCGGCGACGGACGGCAATGGCGATGCGGACACGCTTTCAGGGATTGAGAACGTCACCGGTTCCGGCTCCAACGACAGCCTCACCGGTGATGCTTCCGCCAATACTTTGGATGGTGGCGCCGGCAACGACTCGATTGATGGCGGCGCCGGCGATGACACGCTGATCGGCGGCACCGGCACCGATACCCTAACGGGCGGTACCGGGACCGACACGGCTGATTACTCCAGCGACGCGGCGGCAGTGACCGTTAACCTCAGCACCGGTTCGGCGACCGATGGCAATGGTGATGCGGATACATTGTCGGGGATTGAGAATGTCACCGGGTCCGGCTCCAACGACAGCCTCACGGGCGACACCTCAGCTAATACATTGGACGGCGGCGCGGGCAATGACACGCTGGTTGGCGGTAACGGCGCAGATACCCTGACCGGCGGTACAGGCACGGACACGGTTGATTACTCCAGCGATGCTGCCGCGGTGACCGTCAATCTCAGCACCAATTCGGCCACCGATGGCAACGGCGATGCGGACACGTTATCAGGTATCGAGAATGCGACCGGCTCTGACTCTAATGACAGCCTGACTGGCGACACCTCGGCCAATACATTGGATGGCGGCGCGGGCAATGATACATTGGTCGGCGGTAACGGCGCTGACACCCTGACCGGCGGAACCGGTACGGATACGGTGGACTATTCTAGCGATGCGGCGGCGGTGACTGTCAATCTCAGCACCAATTCGGCGACGGATGGCAACGGTGATGCGGATACTCTATCGGGGATCGAGAACGTCACCGGTTCAGACTCCAACGACAGCCTCACGGGTGGCACTTCGGCTAATACATTGGACGGCGGCGCCGGTAATGACACGCTGGTTGGCGGCAACGGCGCCGATACCCTGACCGGCGGCACCGGCACCGATACGGTTGATTATTCCAGCGATGCGGCCGCCGTCACCGTCAATCTCGGCACCAATTCCGCGACAGACGGCAACGGCGATGCGGATACTCTATCGGGGATCGAGAATGTCACTGGCTCTGACTCCAACGATAGCCTCACCGGTGATACCTCGGCTAACACGCTGGATGGCGGCGCCGGCAATGACACGCTGGTTGGTGGTAACGGCGCCGATACCCTGACCGGCGGCACTGGTACCGATACAGTTGACTACTCGAGCGATGCGGCGGCGGTGACCGTTAATCTCAGCACCAATTCGGCCACGGATGGCAACGGTGATGCGGATACATTGTCGGGCATCGAGAACGCCACCGGCTCTGACTCCAATGACAGTCTCACGGGTGATACGTCCGCCAATACATTGGAT
>CAUZTZ010000226.1:0-7224 GCA_963582805.1 Alphaproteobacteria bacterium | reverse complement strand
ACCCGGCCTTCGGTGGGTCAAATCGGCTCCCCGGGGGCGTTGCGGCGCTTGCCCGATGCAAAGGCATCGCGCGGCGCACCGCGCCTACCCGGAAAACCGATTTGTTCCCATCAAATTGATTCATTTTCATCCGGAACCGCTCTAGCCCATAAGGCGCTGGCCGGCAAGCACCGTCAAGTCACTTGTGAATCGGTGATGCCCGATCCCCCCGGGGTAGACGCTTGGCCCGCTTGGTGCCATATTGTGCGCCGCAACTTTCTGAGACGGGTAACACGCATGAGCCTCGGAACCTGGATATATACGATGTTGAATGGCGATCTCGTCGGCAAGGACGAATTCGGCAACCGCTATTACAAAGGCAAGGGCAAAAAGCTGCACGGGCGCGAGCGGCGCTGGGTGGTCTATCACGGCTCCACCGAGGCGTCCAAGGTGCCGCCGGAATGGCACGCCTGGCTGCATCATACGCTCGAAAATCCCCTGACCGAACAGGCGGCCACGGCCAAGGACTGGCAAAAACCGCATTTGCCCAATCTGACCGGAACCGAGGCGGCCTACCGGCCTGCCGGGCACGATCTCAAAGGCGGCGCCCGGGCGCCGGCCAGCGGCGATTACCAAGCCTGGACGCCGGAATAGGGCTCCAGCGTTAAATTCCATGCACGAAGATACTCGAAATATTCTCGTCGGCGCGGTGACCGTGATTGTCCTGGTGTGGGTTGGCGTCCTGTCATTCTCGGGCAGCAAAATCGAAGGCGGCGGCTCCGGCATCACCATCCACGCCATTTTCAACCGCATCGACGGATTGCAGGTGGGCGACGATGTCCGCATTGCCGGCATAAAAATCGGCCAGGTTACGGGTATGAGGCTGGACGCCGATTTTGCAGCCACCGTGGATATGAATATCGACACCGATGCGATATTATCGTCCGATACCTCGGTCGCCATCCATACCGAGGGATTATTCGGGACCAAGTTTATCGTGCTGGAAGCGGGCGCCGAAGAGGACGAGATCAAAGCCGGAGACACCCTTGATCAAACCCAAGACTCGGTGGTGGTGCAGGACCTCCTGGATTTGATCATTGGCGAAGCCAAATCCAACCAGGCAAAAGCCAAGGCGGCGGCCAGGAAATAACCTGGCGAACGGCATGAGAAGGAGCGGATCGTGGGACGGAATTTAGCGGAAACGGTGTTGGGCGGGGTGGTTATCCTGATCGCCGCCGGCTTTCTTTATATTTTCGCCACCACCGCCGAGGTGACGGCGATCGAAGGCTATGAAATCAAAGCCGTCTTTGTAGACACCGGCGGATTGCAGGCCGGCAGCGATGTGCGTATCAGCGGCATCACCGTCGGCACCGTGATATCCAATATTCTCGATGCGGAAAATTATGAAGCTGTGGTCACGCTTTCGATCAAACCCGATGTGAAGGTGCCGAAAGACACCATCGCTGCGATCACCAGCGCCGGTTTGATCGGCGGCAATTATGTGCGCTTGAAGCCGGGCGGATCGAAGGAAATTTTGAAGGCTGGCGGCGCGATCACCAAAACCGAGGATTTTCAATCTCTGGAACGCCAAGTCGGGGAAATCATATTCCTGGCGACCGGTGGGAATGACGACAAATCCAAGTAATCCCAGCCGGGGCGGGCCGGACCGCCAAACCTGGGATTCCGCAAGTTACGCAAAAAATGCGCGCTTTGTTTCCGATCTGGGCATGCCGGTGCTCGATCTGCTGGCCCCGGAAGAAGGCGAGCGAATTCTCGATCTCGGCTGCGGCGACGGCGTTCTGAGCAAAAGCATCATGGATACCGGCGCCCGCGTTCTGGGCATCGATTCCAGCGCCGATCAGGTGGCGGCGGCCCGTGCCAAAGGCGTCGAAGCCCAATTATTGCGCGGCGAGGAATTGCCCTTCGACGCGGAATTTGACGCCGTGTTTTCCAATGCCGCTTTGCATTGGATTGCCGATCAGGACGCGTTGCTGGCCTGTGTTTGGCGCACCTTGGCTGCGCCCGGGCGCTTCGTTGCCGAAATGGGCGGCGCCGGCAATGTCGCCACTGTCCGGCGCAGCCTTCATGACGCCTTGCGCAGCCGGGGCATCGAAGCCGAAGCCTTTGATCCTTGGTATTTCCCCGACGCCGAATTGTATGGCGCCCGCCTGGAAGCGGCCGGGTTCCGCGTCGACAGCATTGAACTGATCGACCGGCCGACGCCGATTCCGGGCTCGCTGGCCGATTGGCTGGACGTGTTCGCGCGCAGCTTCCTTGCCGCCGTTGATTTGGACGAGCACGCCGGCCTCAAGGCCGAGGTGGAAAACGCCGTCGCCGCCGATCTTTGTGACAGCGACGGCAATTGGACCGTCGATTATGTGCGCCTGCGTTTCAAGGCGGTCAAAGCCGGCTTCTGATCCGATGATAAATTTGGCCCGGCCCATATTATTGCTTCTGTTGGTTTTCGCGGCGCCAGCTGCGGCCCTGGCCGAAACCTACAACGTCGCGGTCCTGCAGGCTTTGGATAAGGTGACCGCGCGGGTGTCCACGTTCGATGCGCCGGTCAACGCCACCATCAAGTTTGGCACCTTGGAAATCATCGCCCGCACCTGCGACAAGCGCCCGCCGGAGGAAACCCCTGAAAGCACCGCGTTTCTTGATATTTGGGAGGCCCGTCCGGGCGAGGCGGTGGTCAGTGTCTACCGGGGCTGGATGTTCGCGTCCTCACCGGCGCTGGCCGCCATGGAGCATCCGGTCTACGACGTCTGGGTGCTCGACTGCAAAAATTCTTCCAGCGCCGAGCCGCCGCCGCCATTATCGCCATCGCCAGAAGGCAGCACGCCCTGAAATTCGGCCTCCGTGGTCAGCGCCCGATCGAGCATCCCATGATAGACATCGCGGGGCACTTCGTGGGCGCCGAACTGTTCCAGATGTTCGGTAATGAACTGGGTGTCCAAAAGCGTATAGCCGCCGAGGCGCAGGCGCGCCACCAGATGCACCAACGCCACTTTTGATGCGTCGCGTTCCACCTGGAACATGCTTTCGCCGAAAAACGCGCCCTTGATAGACACCCCGTAAAGCCCGCCGGCCAGCGCGCCATCCTTCCAGCATTCGACCGTATGCACGAAGCCCATGCGGAACAGTTGGCCGTAGAGATGCATGATCTCTTCGTTGATCCAGGTTTCGTCGCGGCCCCCATGGGCGTTGCCGCCGCCGCCGGCGCAGCCCAAGATGACGGCATCGAAATCCCGGTCGCAATGGATCTCGAAGGCGCCCCGGCGCACGGTCTTTTTCAGGCTTTTGGAGATGTGGAAATTATCGAGCGGAATGATGCCCCGGTCTTCGGGATCGACCCAGTAAATCTCCGGCTTATCGCGGCTTTCGGCCATCGGAAAAATGCCGGCCATATAGGCGCGCAGCAGAATATCCGGTGTCAATTTGAACAACTCGCGCGAACGCTCGTCTGATCCGCTCATGGCCGCCCGTTTTCGTTGGTTGCGGTTTACTTAGACATTGGGTTTATTGCGCCGATTAGCAAATGTTATCTAGCTATCGGCCAGAATTCTGGCCGCCGCCTGCAAGGCCAGCTCGTATCCGTGCGCGCCGAAGCCGCAGATAACGCCGGCCGCAGTTTGCGAGATATAGCTTTCGTGGCGAAACTTCTCGCGCTGAAAAATATTGGACAGATGCACTTCAATCACCGGCAAATTGGCCGCCCGCAAGGCGTCCAGGAGGGCCACCGATGTGTGCGTGTAGGCGCCGGCGTTAATGATGATGGCTGCCGCAGCTTCGGGCGCACCCTGAATCCAATCAACCAGTTCGCCCTCCGCGTTGCTTTGCCGGAAATCGAGACCGAGGCCGAGGCTTTTGGCTTGGTGCGCGCACAACGCCTCGATATCGGCAAGCGTCTGGCTGCCATAAATCTCCGGCTCGCGGGTGCCCAGCATATTCAGGTTGGGGCCGTTCAGTATCAGGACCGTGTTCGCCATGTCCGCCACAATTCATTATCCTTAAAGTCTGCTTATAGATCGGGAATGAATGAACCATTAACCGACCCCGAGGCGGTTGCAAGCGCCCGCTGGTAAGCACATAATTATGTTCTTCGGTTTTGGCAAGGAATGGCGGAAAATCCAATGGACTTGACGATCAATGGCGAAGCGCGTTCGGTAATCGCGCCGATGAACGTCACACAGCTTCTTGGTGATCTGGGATTGGATGGCCGTAAAGTGGCGGTCGAGCGTAATCTGGAGATCGTGCCCCGCTCCACGTACAATAACGTCGCCCTCACCGATGGCGATAAGCTGGAGATCGTGCATTTCATCGGCGGCGGATTGCCCGAAGGCGCCGGCACGGCGCCCACCGATGATATTTTCGAAGTTGCCGGAACCACCTTCAACTCGCGCCTGATTGTCGGCACCGGAAAATATAAAGACTTCGAGGAAACGGCCCGTGCGATTGAGGCGTCGGGCGCCGAAATGGTCACCGTCGCGGTGCGCCGGGTCAATGTCTCCGATCCCTCCCAGCCGATGCTGGTCGATTACGTGGACCCCAAAAAATACGTGTACCTTCCCAACACCGCTGGTTGCTTCAATGCCGACGAAGCGGTGCGCACCTTGCGCCTGGCGCGCGAAGCGGGCGGCTGGGATCTGATCAAGCTGGAAGTGCTCGGCGATCAGAAAACCCTCTATCCGAACATGATTGAAACCCTTGCCGCGGCGGAAATTCTGCTTAAGGAAGAATTTAAGGTCATGGTCTATTGTTCCGACGATCCTATCCTCGCCAAAACACTGGAAGATATGGGATGTCATGCAATTATGCCTTTGGCGGCGCCGATCGGTTCCGGCCTTGGCGTTCAAAACCCGGTCGGTATCCGTCTGATTGTCGAGCAATCGGAGGTTCCGGTCATTGTCGATGCCGGCGTTGGCACTGCTTCCGATGCGGCTATTGCCATGGAACTTGGCTGCGACGGAATTTTAATGAATACCGCCATCGCCGAAGCCAAGGACCCGATCAAGATGGCGCGCGCCATGAAGCTGGCGGTCGAGGCCGGCCGCCTCGCCTATCAGGCGGGCCGCATGGCGAAAAAGAAATACGCCGATCCGTCGTCGCCCCTTGCCGGGCTGATTTGACCGCCCCAACGATAGCCAAAATTCCAGGCAGGGGGGATGTCCCGTGCCTTCCGTAAAAGCGCTGTTCGCCCAGGCGCAAAGCCTGCATCACGCGGGCCGATTTCGCGATGCCCAGGCCGTCTATGCGGAGATCATCGAAGAACAGCCCGAGCATGCCGACGCCTTGAACCTGCTGGGCACCGTCCTTGCCCAACAGGGCCGCGCCAAACAGGCGGTCGGTTTCATGCGCCGGGCGACCCAGGCGGGTCCCGAGGTGCCCAATTATTTTTGCAATCTCGGCGTTGTGTTGATGGATTTGGGGCGCTATGACGAATCGAAACGGGCCTTCGAGCGGGCCCTGAAAATCGATCGGCATTTCGCCGATGCCTATTATAATCTCGGCAAATTGTTCAAGCAGATGGAGCTTTTCGACGCCGCGCTGATGGCGTTCGAACAGGCCCGTTCGATACAGCCCGAACGCATCGACACGCTCATCAATATGGGCAATATCCTGTTTGATCTTAACCGCCTGGACGAGGCCATCGATTGTTTCGAGACCGCCGCCAAAACCGGCGAGACGGAAAACCGCCAGGTCGGGCGCGCCCTCATCAATCTCGGCAATGCGCAGCGAAGGAAAGGCGATGCCGATGCCGCCCGGGATGCCTATACCAGATTCCTGGCCCGGCGCCGCCACGATGGTCTGCGCATCAAAAGCGCCACCACGTTGCCCATTGTGCAACGCTCGTGGGACCATATTGCCGATATCCGGCGCGCCTTCGAGACCCGTGTTCAAGCGCTGTTGGAGGACGATCTGGTGGTCACCGATCCGAGCCAGGAGACGTCAACCACCACATTTTTCCTCGCCTATCATGGCCTCGGCGACCGGCATTTGCAGGAGCTGGTGGCCGGCCTGCATTTGAAATCCTGTCCCTGGCTGGATTACGTCGCGCCGCACGTCGAAAATCCGCTGCCTGTTCGGGACAAAATCCGGGTGGGATTTTTGTCCGCCTATTTCCGGCGCCATTCGGTAGGGCGGCTCATGCAAGGGGTGCTGGCAAGACTGCCGAAGGCGCTTTTCGAAATTGTCATTATCACTCAGCCCGGCCAGCGCGACCCGATTGTCCGTGCCATCGAAGCCGCCGCCGACAAAACCATTTCAATCCCCACCGATCTGGCCGAGGCCCGCGCCACCATCGCCGCGGAGGAGCTGGATATTCTGTTTTACGCCGATATCGGCATGGACGTGCGCACCTATTTCCTGGCCTTTGGACGCCTGGCGCCGGTGCAGTGCGTGACCTGGGGGCATCCCGATACCACCGGCATCCCGAACATGGATTATTTCCTCTCCAGCGTCCTGATCGAGCCCGACGGCGCCGAGGCGGACTATTCGGAAAGCCTCTATCCGCTGACAACCCTGCCGACCTATTACCTGCGCCCGGAAATCCCCGGTAATCTCAAAACCCGGGACGAATTGGGCCTGGCAAGCGGCAAGCGTATCTATTTGTGTCCGCAAAGCGTCATCAAACATCATCCCGATTTGGACGCGATCGTCGCCGGCATTTTGCGCGGCGATGGCGACGCCGAGGTTATGCTGGTCGAGGGCGCGGTGCCAGATTGGACGGCCCAGGTGGCGCACCGTATGAGCGAAACCATCCCCGATGTGGCGGGCCGGGTTTCTTCGGTTCCGCGCATGGGGCCGGACGATTTTCTGGCGCTGATGAACGCCGCCGACGTGATCTTCGATCCGCCGCATTTTTCCGGCGGCAACACTTCGTTCGAAGCCTTCGCGCTCGGCAAGCCGGTGGTGGCCCATGACGGTCAATTCATGCGCGGGCGGGTCACCGCCGGCATGTACCGGGCCATGGGCATCATCGATGCTACCGGCCAAAGCCCCGGTGAATGCGCTGACATTGCGCTATCCTTCGGTCTCGATAAAGACCGGCGCGATGATATGGAGGTGCGTATTGCGGGGGCCGGCGAGGCCTTGTTCGAGCAAGACCAGGCAGTACGGGAATTTGAGCGCTTTCTGGTTGATGTTTACGAGCAGACGCGGCACTAAAGGAACAGCAATCGCATAAAGGCCCGACTATTGAACGATAGCGCTGAAGATAGCCGCAGTAAGCGTAGCGAAATTCTG
>CAUZTZ010000225.1:0-7236 GCA_963582805.1 Alphaproteobacteria bacterium | reverse complement strand
TGGCCGACATTGGGTTTGGGGGTGTCCCCCATATTGCCCCCTGGGGGTTTGGGGGTGTCCCCCATATTGCCCCCTGGGGGTTTGGGGGTGTCCCCCATATTGCCCCCTGGGCCATCCCCAGCCCGGCTTTGGCTGGCGCAGTTCAAATGTCCATAAATGTACACAAATGTACATAAATGACGATGATATCCATGCCGATTACCGTGTCGCGTCGCACCAAGGAAGAATAATTTCTCGGAAGGGAGACGGCGCGTATTATTTCGGCTATACCTGGGCGCTGGAAACGGCTATTTTGCCGTCAATTACAAAACGTTCATTCAATATTTTTCAGGGAGTTAGTTTGATGAAAATTTCGAAAACAGTTGCAACCATGATGCTGGCCGGCGCGGCCGGCGCCTTCGCCTTGACGGCGCCGACATCCGCCGATGCCAAATTGAAGCGCATCACCATCGGCAGCAACCCGGCGGGCACCATGTATTTCGTGCTTGCGGGCGCCTTTTCCAAATTGTTCCAGGAAAAGCTTGGGCTTCGCGCCAACGCCCAGCCCCATGCCGGCTCTTCGGTGTATCTGCCGCTGCTGGACAAGGGCGAGATCACCATGGGCCTGAATTCCAGCTTGGATTCGGCCATGGCATTTAACGCCCGCCCGCCCTACGCCAAGGCGACCAAGAACGTGCGCACCATCGCCCGCGTCTGGACCTTGCCGTATGCCTATTTCGTGCGCAACAGCTCCGGCATGAAGACCATCGCCGATCTTCGCGGCAAGGATGTACAGGTCAACATCAAATCCAATGTCAGCCTCGGCCAATTGAACCGTACACTTCTGGCCACTGCCGGGCTGACCATGAAGGATGTCAACGCCAAGGAATCTGGCGGTATTGTCCAGGGCATCAACATGGTGGTTGAGGGCCGCGTCGATGCTGCCGTAACCGCCCTCGGTATTCCGGTGCTCTTGAAGGCCCATGCGGGCATTCCGGGCGGCATCCGCATCCTGTCGTTGGGCCCCAAAGCCTCCGACGAATTCATGCACAAGGGCATGGAAGGCGCGCGCACATTGACCGTCAAGCCGTCCAAGCGCTTTGTCGGCGTCAAGGGCCCGACCAAGATCGCGGCGTTTGAAACCTATCTCAATATCTCCGGCAACGTCTCGAACGAGGACGCCTATATTTTTGCCAAAACCCTGCATCAGAACTGGAAAGCCTTGAACAAGGATTATGGGGCAACCCGCAGCGTCAAGGTTAATGCCATGGCGCCTCCGATCAATCCGATCCCATATCACGCCGGCGCCATAAAATATTACAAGGAAGCCGGCATCTGGTCAGCCGAGAACGACAAGCACCAGATGATGCTAAAATAGGCTGCGCACATAAGGGCGCAAACTGCCGTGGACGGTGCAATCGATAAGCTGACCAAGCTGTATCTTGGTCTGATTCCGATATTGGGTGTGTTGTGGATTCTCGACGTCCCGCAAACCTATCTCGGTATCGCCGTCGTCGGCGAGGAGGCGGTGACCACCATTCTGGGTGTTGCCGCCGCCGCTTCCTTTCTCAAATATCCTTATGGCGAAAAGGCCGGGCTGCTGGAAATACTGCTCGGCCTGATCGCCATCTTCGCTTGGATGTGGTCGGCGCTCCACTACGAAGCCTGGATCGTCGGCATGGCCGACCGGACGCCCGACAAATGGGTGCCGGGTGTCTTCGCCATCGTTTTGATGATGGAGGCCATGCGCAAAGCGTCGGGCGTGCCGATCACCATCCTGGTCTGGCTGGTCATCGCCTATGCCTTTTTTGGCCACTATTTGCCCGGCGTCTTCGAGGCCGAGCATCATTCGGTCACCAAGACCATTCTTTATAACTATGCCGACAGCAACGGCGTGCCGGGCCTGGTCTTGCGCGTCGTTTGCTCCATTGTCCTGGCGTTCGTGATCCTCGGCAAATTGATGGAGGTGAGCGGCGCAACCCTCTTCTTCACCGATCTGGCCCTCGGCTGGATGGGCCACCGCCAGGGCGGGCCGGCCAAGGTCGCCGTGGTGGCCTCAAGCGCCTTCGGCATGGTGTCGGGCTCCACCGTCGGCAACATCATGTCCACCGGCATTGTCACCATCCCGCTGATGAAGCGCACCGGTTTCAAGGCCCATTACGCCGCCGCTATCGAGGCGGTGGCCTCCAACGGCGGCCAGATTGCGCCGCCGGTCATGGGCGCGACGGCCTTCCTGATCGCCGAGTTTTTGGAAGTTGCCTATGTGGACGTGGTGATCGCGGCATCGGTGCCGGCGTTTCTTTATTACGTGGTGTTGTTCCTGCAGGTGGACGCGGTCTCGGCGCGCTTCGGCCTCAAGGGTCTGCCCAAAGAAGAATTGCCGAACGCGCTTCGCGTGCTGTTGACCGGCTGGATCTATCTGATCCCCATCGCGGTGCTTTTATATTACCTTTTTTGGCTGGGTTTCAATCCGGCGTCTGCGGCGATGCGCGGCATCGGCGTGTTGCTGATCATGTTCATGGCCATCAACTTCATCAAAGAACGAAGGCTGATATCGCGAAAAGAAATCGCCGACTTCATCTTCGGCAGCGGCGAGAATTTGCTGGCCCTGGTGATGATCGGCGGCGGCGCCGGTATCGTTATCGGGGTGATGAATTCCACCGGCCTCGGCTTTCAATTGGCCCTGGTATTGGCCGATGTGGGATCAAGCGCCGGGCTGCTGGTGATGCTGATCCTGACCGCCATCATTTCGATCATCCTCGGCATGGGCATGCCCACGGCGGCGGTTTATATCCTCTTGTCCATCGTATTGGCGCCGGCGCTCTCGAAAATGGGTGTGGAGCCGATGGCGGCGCATTTGTTCCTGTTTTACTTCGGCCTGCTTTCCATGCTGACGCCGCCGGTGGCGGTAGCCTCTTACGTGGCCGCCGGCCTTGCCGGGTCCAACATGTGGATTACCGGACTGGTGGGCGTTCAACTGGCGGCGGCAGCCTATCTGTTGCCGTTCCTCTGGGTCTATAACCCGGCGCTGATCTTTATCGGAACGCCGACGGCCATTATGCTGGCCATATTTTCGGCGGCGGTGGCGGCGTGGATGCTGGCCCGGGCGCTGCAGGATTTCAGCGCATCGTCGCTGCTTGGCCTAGTTTGGGCCAGCTTGCTGCTTGCCGGCGCCTTGCTGATCGGCTCGGCGACCATCTGGCTGGGCACCGAATCCCTCTGGGTGGTGGGCGTCTCAGTGGCCGGACTGGCGCTCCTGTTTTACCTCCGCTCCCGAGACAAGGCGCTGACACTGGACCCGGCGGAAGCTCCCGGCGGAGAATAATTGCGCTTAACGATCGTTGCCGGCGCCGAGCCAGGCGAAATAATCGGCGACGCCTTCTTCAACCGAATAAGCCGGCTCGAAGCCGAACTCATCGCGAATGCGGGAGATATCCAAATACGCGTTGGTGCGGGCGCCAGCGGTTGCGCCCGGCTCGAGGGTGATCTCGGCATTATTCGAAGCAGCGCGCACAGCGGCGGCGAAATCACCGGCGGTCTGGCGAACGCCGCCGGCGATGTTGTAGGAACGGTGCTCCAATTTCGGCGCCATTTGCAGAATTTGGGCGGCCCGGGCGCAGTCCTTGACGTAAGCCGACGGCACCTCGTCGTCTTCTTTCGGGTCCGGGCGGCGGCCGGGGAGCGGGCCGGGGACGCCTTGGTGGGCCGCATGCACCATGCGGCTCGGAAGGTTGACCATGCTCTGATAGCCGGCGCCCCAAACGCCGTTGAAGCGCAAAAAGACAACATCAAGGCCGGTCTGATCCGCATAGAGATAGCCCATGATCTCGTAGGATTTCTTGGTCGCCGGGGTCGAGCCCATGGGCGAATGGATGGGCAAATTCATGGTTTCCAAAAATGGGCCTTCCTGGATGCCGGAATAGATGGTGCCGGATGAGCCGATGGCAACCCGCTTCATCTCCAGAATACGGCCGGTTTCCAGCACGTTAATGAGGGCGTTCATATTGACCCGGTAATCTTCCGCCGGCGACCAGCCGGTAAAAGGCGGCGCCGCCAGATGGACGATGCCATCGACATTATATTTGCGCGCCGCATCGATGACCTCTAACGGGTTGGCCAAATCCACCGGCTCGACGAACAGGCGCTTATCCAGCTCCGGCTCCAGATAGCTGGGGATGCGGTTGGACCGATAGCGGGTGATTACCACGTCTTCGCCGGCGTCCAGAAACGCTTTTGCCGTGTGCAGCCCGATAAATCCCATGCCGCCGGTGATCATTTGCATGCCGGTTTCCTTCTTATAATTGGGTATTGCCGAATTGGCCGATTTAGAAAAATACCAGTGCCCGGCTTTCGACGCTTTCTCTGGCGCGCGCATCCGCCGCCGTGGTGGGATCATCGAAGGCGGTGTGGGCGGTGAACGGCACGCCCTTCGATGTGTCTGAATCGAAAACCTTGAACACCAGCACTTCTTCGGGCGCCATTTCCGGGAAATAGTACCATTCGAGGCCTTCGGAATAGCACAAGTGGTAGGTCTCCGCCGTCCGGTTCTGGTAACGCCGCTCCAGAGCGACAAAGCCGCTGGCAGGAATGGTGCGGCCGTCGCAAAGGGCGAAGGGCTCCGAGACCACCGGATGATTGATCGGCCGCCAGGTTTGTACAATGGCGAAGCGCTTCTCGAGCAATGCCTCGGCCTCACCGGCGGGCATGATGTCCTGCACCCGCTGGCGCGCTGAGCGGGACGTATAATCATTGTGCGCCGCCTTGACCGGCGCGCGCGTGTTGTTCTCGGCCTGGATGGCGTCATCGGCGGTGCGGAATGTGTGGTCGAAGACAACCACGTCGCGGGCGCCCATCTGGCTTTTGATCAGGGCCGCGACCTCGGCGTCATAGACATTTTTGATCTCGTCGGTGTCATAGAAGTCCTTGACCTTGGACGGCTGGTTAAGGAACGTAAACCCGAAGTCCGGCAGCGTGAAATCAGCGGCCATGGGGCGCCCGTCGGCGATGCGGCAGGGATGCGCCTCGTAGATGGGCGGGTGCGCCTTGTGCGCTTCTTCCGGCCAATCCACATACATAACCGGCGTTTCGCCATCATCGACGATAAATTTAAGGTCCGCTTCCACATAGGAGAGCTGGTCGCTTCCGAGGGCTGTTTCGCTCATGACGGTTTCCGATTTTGAGTTCCGGGGCTTAATTCTAGTTCCTGGGAGCGGCGATTTCAAATCCGCCCGGCCCGTGCTAGGATTTGCCGACGCCGCCGAAGACCAAAGTGGGGAAGCACGCCAATGACCACCAAAGCCGAAAACGAAATTCTGACCCGGACCGATGCCGGCACAACCATGGGCGAACTGATGCGCCAATATTGGATTCCGGCCGCCAAGTCCGATGAGTTGAGGCCCGACGGCGATCCCATGCGCTTGAAATTGCTCGGCGAAAAGCTGATCGCCTTTCGGGATTCCTCGGGGTCCGTCGGCATCATGGATCACCGCTGTCCGCACCGGTGCGCGTCATTATTCTTTGGCCGCAACGAAGAGAACGGCATCCGCTGCGTCTATCACGGCTGGAAGTATGATGTGGACGGAAATTGTCTGGACCAGGCCAACGTGCCAACCCACCAGGATTTCAAACATAAAGTCAAAGCCAAGGCCAAGGCCTACAAGACTGCGGAGCGCAATGGCGTTGTCTGGGTATTTATGGGCGACCAAAAAAACATTCCGGAATTGCCCATGGTGGAATCCACCCTGGTGCCGGAAGAGCAACTGGAAATCCGTTTCACAATGCGCGAATGCAATTGGCTGCAAGGCGTCGAGGGGGAGCTGGACACGTCCCATGTGGGCATCATGCATTTCGGCAGCGTCGGCACCGAGGTGTTCGGCGATGACGATTACCAGCGCCACGTGGTGGCCAACCGGGCGCCCGAATACAAACTTCAGGAAACCGATTACGGCTACATGTATGCGGGCTATCGGCCCGGCGATTCCGGCGAGATTTATTATCGCTTCGGACATTTCCTGTTTCCGTTCTGGACCATGCCGCCGATCAATACCATCGAAACCAACGTGCTCACCCGGGCCTATGTTCCCATCGACGATGAAAACCTGATGATTGTCTCTCTGGTCAAGGATGGCGCTTATGTGAATGGCGCCACCGCCGCCGCCCGGGGCGTTGTCGGCGGCACCCAGAACTATCCATATCTACCCAACAGCACCGATTGGCTGGGGCGCTGGCGGCTGAAGCTGAACAGGGACAATGATTTCGGCATCGACCGGGACGTGCAGCGCACCAAAAGCTTCACCGGCATCGAAGGCGTCCAGATGCAGGATCAGGCCGTTCAGGAAAGCATGGGCGCCATCCTCGACCGCTCGCTCGAACATTTGGCGCCATCGGACCAGATGATCACCACCGTGCGGCGCATGTTGATCCGTGCCGCGCACGATCTCGAAAAAACCGGTGCCGTTCCCAAAAGCGCCGCCGATCACACCCTCTATGACCGGGTGCGCGGCGGCCACTTCAGCGCCGATGACGCTCAGGATTGGCTGGACGCTTATAACGAACGCGTCGCGTCGCATCCTTGGGAAGCGGTCATGCCGCAGGCGGCGGAGTAGGGGCGATGCCGGACAAAATCCGCCGTATCGTCACCGGCCACAACGATCAGGGCGAAGCCGTGGTCAAGATCGACGCGGTTATGGAGCCGGAATCTATTCGCGATGGCGCGGCGCTCTTCACCAAGGTCTGGACCACCAATATCAGCCCCGCCGACAACAACGACGACTTCGACGGTGCGGCGCGCGAGACCGGGCTGGTCTCCGAGGGCGGCACGGTCCTGCGTTTTGTCGATATGCCGCCGGGCGCGCGCTCGCCCTTGCACCGGACGCAATCCATCGATTACGGCATTGTTCTTATCGGCCAAGTGGAGATGGAGCTGGATGGCGGCGAAAGGGTGCGCCTGGAGCCCGGCAATGTGGTTGTCCAGCGGGGCACCATGCATGCCTGGATCAATGTTGGCGAGGACTGGGCGCGCATGGTGTTTTCCATGACCGACGCCAAGCCGGCCGCCATTGGCGGCAAAACCCTGGGGCTCGAATACCGGGATTAAAGGTTGTTGACCCAATCGGCGAAGGCCGTCATCTCGCTTTCGCTGGGCCGCCTCAACCGGTCGACGCAACACATGCGTTAAATCTCTCTGCCGGCGTTTCAAACTCCAGCGTTTTGCGTGGCCGTTCGTTTAGCTGGCGTGCCACCTTGTTCAATTCAGCC
>CAUZTZ010000224.1:0-7238 GCA_963582805.1 Alphaproteobacteria bacterium | reverse complement strand
TTGACACCCAAGGCGGCCCGCATCTGGGCTAGCGCCAATAGGGGACAAGTTAATGGATCAAGCAGTGGAACAGACAGCCGAACGGCCGCGCAAATTGGCGGGGCTCGAAGCGGCCATGGAAGTGGATGAGCTAACCGGCTGGGCAAAATTTTATGACGATTGGCGCCGGGTGATCCTTGGCGCTATGGCCGTTACTCTATTCTTTGTGTTCTGGGAGGCGCTGCTTACCTGGGGTATTCCCCTCAACAAATTCATTATCTCCAAGCCGAGCCTGATCTTCATCGGCCTCTTCCGGGACATCGAAAGCGGCCTCATCTGGCGCGATCTGTTGGTATCGGGAAAACCGTTATTCTTCGGCTTTGGCGCCGCCATCCTGGTCGGCGTGCCGGTGGGCGTGGTTATGGGCTGGCGGGTGCGGGTCGGCTATTCCCTGGACCCGCTTTTGACCGCCCTCTATGCCAGCCCGCTGGTGGCCATCGCGCCGCTGGTGATCATCTTTTTCGGCGTCGGCATCTCGGGCAAGGCGATCCTCATTTTCGTGCTTTGCGTATTTCCGTTCGTGTTCAACTCCTATTCCGGCGTGCGCTCGGTGGACCGATTGTTGGTCGATACCGTGCGCGCCTTCGGCGGCGGCGAGTTGGCGCTCTACCGCATTGTGCTGGTGCCGACGGTGCTGCCGTTCGTCATCGCCGGCGCCCGCTACGCCGTCGGGCGCGGCCTGATCGGCGTCCTGGTGGGTGAGTTTTTCGCCGCCTCCGAGGGCGTTGGCTACCGCATTGCCTGGTACGGCGACATGTATGTGCTGGACCGGATGTTCGGCTATATCCTGATGCTGATGGTGATCGCGGTGATCTTTACCGAGGGCATCCGCTGGGCCGAACGCACGGCCTTCCCCTGGCGCGTCGGCATGTAGGGGCTGCCAAGATGAATGCCAACCAAACCCCCTCGGCGGAAAGATCGGAGCGCAGCTTCTATGACCGCAACGAATCGCTGATCCTCGGCACCTCCTTCATCGTGCTGGTCATCGTGATCTGGCAGGTGGTGCCTTCGATCTTCACCCTTTCCAGGGGCATGCAGCTGTTTTTCGCGACCCCAACCATGGTCGTCGGCGCCCTTGGCGAGCTGATCGAAAGCGGCAAAATTTGGCCGGCCGTTCAGTTCTCGGCGACCGCGTTTGGTGCCGGGCTTGCGCTGTCCATCATCGTTGCCCTTCCCGCCGGGGTGATTTTGGGGCGCTCGCAACTGATCAACGACATGCTCGATCCGTTCATCACCTCGATCAACGCGACCCCGCGGCTGGTGTTCCTGCCGCTGATCCTGATCTGGTTCGGCATCGGCATGTGGTCGGTGATCGTGGTCGTCTTCATCGGCGCCGTGTTCCCGCTTTTGATCAACACCTATGAGGGCGTCAAGAACGCCGACAAGCTGCTGATCAACGTGGTCAAGTCCTACGGCGCTTCCGAGTGGGAGATCAACAAGCTGGTGGTGATCCCTAATTCGCTGCCGTTCATCATCGCCGGGCTGCGCCTGGCCATCGGCCGCGCCGTCTTGGGCGTCGTGGTCGCCGAGTTTTTCGGCGGCTCATCGAAGGGCATCGGCGTTATCATGGTGCGCGCATCGGGCACCTTTCAGGTCGATGTGGTTTTCGCCGGCCTGATCATATTCATGGCCATTTCGCTGGTGCTGACCGGCATCGTGCGCGCCATCGAAGCCCGTTTTTCACGCTGGCGGCCCCAGGAAACCAAGAACTACTAATCCCGGCGATCCGGAAATTCCTCTATATTTAGCGTTGATCGCAATTTCAAACCGCTATATATTGTAGTCCTTACGGGTGGGTATCCCCGAATTTGGTAAGCGGACGCATATCAATCAAAGGATAACAACATGCAGAGTGTGAGACGGTTTTTGGCAGGGTTCACCGAGCTGGGCCTGATGCTTATTGCTTTGTCGGTCATCGCCGTTGTGGTCTTTGGCCCCGACATTCCATTTATCGGCGGCATCACCGAAGCCTTCCTCGACATCGTCAAGCTGCTTGGCGACGCGGGCTTGGTGGGCCTGATCGGGGTCGGCATTCTTGCCTGGCTGATTACCACCAAACGCGCCTGATCAATACCGGCGCTGCATCGAGGGCGAGGCATGGCCGGCTTCGGCCCTAGCATGCTATGATCATCGGCGAAGGTAATGGGGAAAGGTGAGACGCCATGCCCGCCTATGAATTCGATGCCGGCCGCGCCATGTTGAAAAATCCGGATATGTTCCAGCGCTTCACCGTGCCCGATGGGCCCGGCGAGCCGTTGGCATCTTCCGGGCTGGCGCCGGAGACCGACCTGATCGTCATCGAACGCGGCGGCGAGGCGCGCGCCTTCACGGTGCGCCAGATGGCCTATCATCATCTGGCGCAAGGCGTCCTCGGGGCTGAGCCCTATGTGCTGGCCTTCTGACCGGTCTGCCATTCCGGGGTCGGTCTGACCCCGATGATCGACGCTGCGCTGCATCATTTCAGCGCCGGCGGATTGTTCAACGGCCTGGTGCTGCTGATCGACGATGAAAGCAAAACCTATTGGGACCACATCACCGGCGAAGCCGTGCACGGCCCTATGAAGGGCAAGCGTCTAGACGCCTGGCCGGTGGACATGACGACGGTTGCCGCCGCCCTCGAAAACGATCCCGAAATCACCTTGGCGCGGCGCCCGGTGCATCCCTTTGCCCGCGTCTTCGGCTTTTTGCACCGCAACGCGTTTCGCCACGGCGGCTTCCTGCCGCCCCGCTTCCGGGGCACCATGGGCCCCGAGGATAAGCGCCTGGAGCGCATGGCCCACGGCCTCGGCGTGGTGGTCGGCGATGAGGCGCGCTTTTTCAACATGGCCGATTTGCAAGGCGGCATCAGCCTCGATTGGGGCGCCCGCCGGATGGCGGTGACTATCAGCGGCCAAAACCGGGTGCCGGCGGCAGCCTGGGAGGACGGCGAGCGCCCGTTCCAGCTATTCACCCGCTGGTACGGCTTTTCCTACACCTATCCCGGCTGCGCTATTTGGGACGGCGGGGAGGGCGCTCAATGACCGGCAAGCCGCGCGTGGGTATCGCCGGTGTCGGCCTCATGGGCCACGGCATATGCCATCAATTGCTGGAAAAAGATTATACGGTCAGCGTCCTCGGCCACAAACGGCGGGAACGGATCGACGACGTGGTTCAGGCGGGCGCGGTGGAGCAACCCAATATGGCTGCCCTGGCCGCCGCCAGCGATGTGACGTTCATCATTGTGCCGCCAACCGCGGTAATGGCGGCCGGCGAGGCGGCGCTGGCTGCCGCCGGACCCGATACCATGACCGCCGTCCTTTCCACCTGCAATCCGGGGATCACCGAAGCTCTCAGCGCAAAGGCGGAGGCGGCGGGCATCGCCTTTTTCGAAGCCTGCATGCTAAACGGTCCTCCCAATGCCCGCGACGGCTCGCTGCAATTGATCGCCGCCGGCCCCGATGCGGTTCTGGCCCGCGCGGCCCTGCTGCCGAGCGATATCGCCGAACGGGTCCACCAGGTGGGGCCGGTGGGCAGCGCCCAGCGCATTAAAGTGTTCAACAACGCCATCTATAATGTGGGCATGGCCATAGCTTGCGAGATTGCCGCCCACGCGGATATCCAGGGCATCGATATGGGCCAGTTTCTGGACATCGTGCAGGGCGGCGGCACCGCATTAAGCGCCGTCGAGCGGGGTCTGGTGCGCATCAATGATGCCGATGCCCCGACCCTGGCCCGGGTGGCCAATGGCCGCAATGTGTTCAAGGCCTATCTGGATGTGGCCCGCCAGGCGGGCGCCGCGACGCCGGTCGCGGACGGCGCCTTTTCGGTCTTCGAGGCGGCCATGGAGGCCGGCCTGATGGACGAGGATCAGACCAAAATGTCGGCCATGCTTCGTGGCCAAGCGGGAAAGGTTGGCCCGCAATGAAGGGCAAGGCATGGATACGCGAGCATGGGCTGCAGGACGCCCTACTGGTCGACGCCTTGCGCCAGCGCGGCATGGACGACGTTCCCCAATGGCGCCGCTTTCCGGCGCGCGATGCCCATATGCACCATTGGAACGAACTGGCGCCCATGCGCGACGGCCCGGTGGGGTTGGAACAAATCCAAATGCCGCCCGCCGATATGAGCGATGAGATCAAGCGCCGCGCCCGCGCGCTCGGCGCGTTCGACGTGGGCATGACCAGCCTCCGCCCCGAATTCGTCGAGCTGGGCGTCGAGCTGGATTACAAAAACGTCATCGCCGTCATCTTTCACGAAGATTATGCCAAGTCCGGTCAGGGCGCCGACGCGGTCGAGGTGGAGGCCATGAACGCCTATGCCAGATGCGCCGACATCTCCACCGAACTGGCCCGCCAGATCCGCGAGGATTTTGGGTTCGGCGCGCTCGCCCATCACAACGGCGCCACCCAAATTCAGGCGATCCCGGTGCTGAACGAGGTGGGCTTTGGCGAGTTGGGCCGCCACGGCAGCCTGATCCATAAGGAATTCGGCGCCAATTTCCGCCCCGGGTTCGTGACCACCGATCTGCCACTGGCCTATGATGCGCGGGTGGAATTCGGTGTTCAGGATTTTTGCATGAACTGCAATCTCTGCCGCATTAACTGCCCCGGCGATGCCATTCCCGACGATCATATCGTCACCGACGGGGTCAAGCGCTGGCTGACCGATATCGACAAATGCTACACGATTTCCCGCTTTCGCGAGCCCTATTGCCATATCTGCGTCGATGTCTGCCCCTATATCTACAAGGAAAATGGCGATGGGCTGAAGCGCCGGATGTTCAAGGACTATATGCAAGCGCGCAAGGCCAAGGGTTATAAAAGCGTCAATGAGGCCAGCCCAGACAGCGTCCGCGAAGACGGCTCAAACCAGCGCAAATACCGCGCCGCCGTGGGCGTTCCCGCGGCCACCCATCCGGCCGTGGCGGCACTCGCCGAAGCGGCGCTGGCTTTGCTTGAGGCGGGGGCTGAGGGCCGCAATAGCTGGCAGCGCACTCTGCAATCGCCGGGGAACGTGACGTTCCAGCTGCGCCTCACCGGGCCCGATTTGCCGGCCTCCGTGCCGCCTGAGACCGTGCATCCGACCGATGTTCCGAAAGACCGGGCCTGGACCGGCAGCCATCGGCTCACCGTCGCCGCGCCGCTGCTGGCCTTTGATATCTATTGGACGCCCGGCGCTCCGTTGCGCATCATGACCTACAACCGGGGTACCTGGGAGGATGCGCTATTGGCGTTGACCTAATCCCGCCAGTGGGGTGGATAGGAATTGCCGTATCCGGGTAAAGTTTCCATGCGGGCTAGCCAGGCGGCGATGCCGGGATAGGTTTCCTCCATCGGCAAAATAGCCAAGTCCAGATGCGCCGCCACGTCCTTGCCGGCGGCCCGCGCCAAGGCCTGCATCACCGGCAATAAGATGATATCGGCCGCCGTGATGGTGCTGCCGGCAAAGTACGCCGCACCGTTCAGCGTCTCATCAACCCAGCTCAAAGCGTCGTGGGCCGGGCCCCGGGCGGCCTTTAGAATGGCGGCGCCATAGCCGTCCTTCACCTGGCCGCGAAAAATCGGGCCCGAAACGCCATCGGCCACCGGGCCGCGCACATAACTTTCGATCTCGGACACCAGTTGCCAGATATGGCCGGTCTCTTCGGGGCTGGCGCCAAACAAGGGCGGCTGGGGATGCTTGGCCTCCAGATAGGCGAGGATCGCCGGGGTTTCCGATATCACCGTTTCGCCGCATTTCAGCAGCGGCACCTTGCCGCGCGGATTGATGGCCAGGAATTGGGGCGCCTTGTGTTCGTCCCGGCCCCGGTCCAGGAGGCGCGAGGTGTATTCGAGCCCCTTGAGTTCCAGGGCCAGCAAGACGCTCCAGGCGTAGGGGCTGCCGCTGATCCAATAAATTTCATAAGACATTAAATAGGCATCCCCGTTGCGCCAATTTCTTGCCTATCCTTGGCGGTCATGCCAGAACTTTTGCAGCTCCCAATGAGGAACAATCGCCGCGATGCAAGAGATTGTAATTGAAGCCCTGCTCAAGGGCGTGTTGGTGCCGCTGGTTGTCGCATTTATGGCCGCCGGAGTCATCCGCTTTGGATTGAACGGGCGCTTCGGCAAAAATCTGGCCGCCGCCGCCATTGCCGTTGGTGTACTGACCGGCGCGGCGGCATTAAACGGCTGGCCGTCCTTGCCGCCCATCGCCGCCAGCCAAAAGACCGTCTACCTGGTTTTGTTTGGCGCCGTTTTGGGCGCCCTTATGGATCTTCTGGCCAGGCCGGCGTTCTTGCGGCGCGCATCGATCCTGATCTGGCCGCCCGTAATCGTCGGCTGGATCGGCTGGCGGCAACTGACATCGCTGGACCCGGCGGCGCTTCTTGGATTGGCGCTGATCGCCATCGCCGGCATGGCGATATTCCGGCTCCTCTATGATGACGGTGGTTCAGGCGGTGCGGCTGCTGCGCCCGGCCCGGCGGCGCCGGTGGCCCCGGTGGCGCTCATCGCCGCCTCCATCGGTGCGGCGGCGGTTGCCTTCGCCGGCCAGACCTCATCGCTCAGCCAAAGTTATGGCGCCTTGGCGGCGGCGGCGGGCGGCTATGTGTTGTGGAATTGGCCGGCGCCCAGATACCGCTTCGGCGCCGCCGGCGTGCTCGGCGCCGGCGGCGCGTTCCTCGCGCTCACCACCATCATGTTCCGTTTTTCCGAGACCAATAAATGGGCGCTGGCGGTGGTTCTTTTGGTTTTCCTGTGCCCCGCCATTGTGCGCATGACGCCCGTTGCCAAGTCCGATGCCTGGGCGCCGGTGGTCACCGGGATCACAAGCGCGATACCGGTCGCAATCGCTGTTGCAATCGCGATGGCCATGTAACAGGATACCGGCGACACCAACCTATAAAACAGAACCAATCGGGGAAGAATTTCACCATAAAACATTTCAAATTGCTTGCTATTGCCGCTTCCGCATTGGCGTTTTTGCCCTTGGCTTCGACGCCCACCTTGGCCGCAGATTCCTATAAAATCGATGCCAAACACACGACCATCGGCTTTACCATCATGCGCCAGGGTTACAACAAGCTGGTTGGCGGTTTCCGGGATTTTGCCGGTACGATTAGCTTTGATGAGGCAAACGTGGCCAATTCCAAGGTCAGCGTTGATATCAAGACCGGCAGCTTCTATTCCGGATTCGCGGCCCGCGACAAGGATTTGCGCTCGCAAAACTTTTTCAAGGTG
>CAUZTZ010000223.1:0-7241 GCA_963582805.1 Alphaproteobacteria bacterium | reverse complement strand
CGTTGCCCTTGCCGGTGGCGCCATGGGCGACGGCGTCGGCGCCAACTTCGGCCGCAATTTCGATCTGGCGCTTGGCGATCAAGGGCCGGGCGATGGCGGTGCCCAAAAGATAGGTGCCTTCATAAAGCGCGTTGGCGCGGAACATGGGAAACACGTAGTCGGCAACGAACGTGTCCTGTAAATCCTCGATGAATATCTCTTTGACGCCGGCGGCCTCGGCCTTTTTGCGGGCGTCTTCGACCTCGTCGCCCTGGCCGATATCGGCGGTGAAGGTGACCACCTCGCAGTCATAGGTATCTTGCAGCCATTTCAGAATGACCGAAGTATCGAGGCCGCCCGAATAGGCCAGCACCACTTTTTTTATGTCGCCCTTTTTGCCCGGCGCCATGACGAAAAGTCCTTATGTTTTGATGGTTTATCGCAAGGCGGCGCAGTATAGGCATTGCGCGCGCCGGGGCAAGAGTGGATGCTGGTCCGAGGCGCATTTTTGGAGGATCGATGATGGCCGCATTCGTTCTTATTCATGGCGCCTGGCATGGCGCCTGGTGCTGGCAGCGGGTCATTCCTCTCCTGCAAGCCAAGGGCCACCGGGTGATCGCGCCGGACCTGCCGGGCCTCGGCGAAGACAAGACCGATCCCGCCTCCGTGACCTTGGCCGACAACGTGGCTTGCGCCGGGCGCGCTTTGGAAGAGGCCGGCGAAAAAGCCATCCTGGTGGGGCACTCCCTCGGCGGGCTTACCATCACCCAGTCGGGCGAGGCGTATCCGGACCGCATTGCGAGGCTGGTGTATTTGACCGCGTTTCTGCCCCTCGACGGGGAAACCCGCGCCGATATCGTGGTGCCAGGTGTGGCCCCGGCGGCCCGTGTGCTACTGCAATCGGAGGATAAATCCACCTACTGGCTGCCGGACGAGGTGATCGAGCCGAACTACTATCACGATTGCGACGCCAAAACCGTGGCCTGGGCCAAGGCGCGGCTTCGCCCGCAGCCGGCGGCTGTGTCCTCGACGCCGGTGCGCACAAGTGCGGAAAACTGGGGCCGCTTGCCGCGCGCCTATATTATTTGCGCCGACGATCAATCGATCAAAATCGAAACCCAGAAGTTCATGATCGAACGGGCCGGGTGCGATCCGGTGATCACCATGCAGACCAGCCATTCGCCGTTCCTGTCGGCGCCGGAAGACCTGGCCGGGCACTTGGACGCACTGGCGGGTTAGAGATTTTCTGAAAAAAACCGGGCCAACGGCTCGTAAAGAAGCGGCGACTGGCGCGCATCGGTGTCGATGTAGACCAGTTCTATCTCGCCGCCGGCCTTGCGGTAGCCGCGGACAAAACGCTCCGGCTCGGTTATTGGCTCAGTCTCGCCTGTATCCTCTCGGGCGGGGTCCACGTAAATATGAACTTCGTCCGGTTGGCCTTGAATATATATGGCCGGCGGCGTGGCCACATCTTCGCTGCGCTCCAAGGCCAGGACCGGGCTGCCTTCCGCCATGGCTTGCTCGGTCTTCCAATAGGTATCGTGGCTGGCGGGGACATTGAGCGCCCATTCCGGCGGGTCCGGCCGGCGGCCGATGGCCAAGGCATTCCGGTACCGGGACAAGGGATTGATCACCGGCGCCACCAGCCCGGCGCAGCGGACCGTGGCATCGACGGGCGCATCGCCACCTGAGTCCAGTTCAAGCAATGTATAGCGCGCATCAAAGGGCCGCATGGCGCTGAGCATCGCCAAGTGGCCGCCGCTGGATGCGCCGGATATGCCAAACCGCTCTCCATCCAGCCCCAATTTTGCCGCCCGGTCTTTCAGCCAGCGGATGGCGTAGTTGATATCGATCAGCGATGTGGGATAGCCATCGGACCCGTGCCGAAAATCCAGCGCCGCCACCGCGATGCCGTGGCCGGTTATGATCTCGCCGCGCATTTGCGACGATGTGCGGTCGCTGTTGTTCCAGGCGCCGCCGTGCAGATCGGCGACAATGGGAAATGGCCCCGGGCCTTCGGGCCGGAACAGGCGCAACAGCAACGGCTTATCGCCGTGGCGCAAATATTCCATATCTTCGCTGGTGTAGCCGTGCATCTTCAGCCCATTCGCCGGTTATGAAGCTGGCCGGGGCCGCATTAGAAGCGGAACAACGGAAAATTATCGCCGGCGACGGTCTCGCCCGCTTCGAATTTATCCGGGCCTTCGCCGAGGGCGGCTTTAAGCTGGTATTGGGTTTCGTCGCGGGGATCGAACGTGGCCTCGGCGGGTAGCCAGCGGATGGACAGGCCCCGGCGGCGGATGTCGGCGGAGTTTTCCGGCGCGCCGTGCACCGCCATCACATGATGGGCAACGCAATCACCGGGCTCAAGTTCATAATGGACAATGTCGTAATCGCCGCGATTGTTTGCCACGTCCGGCATGGCTTCGATACCCAGCCCGCCATAGCGGCCATCATCGTTGAACGATTTCGGTGCGAAATACCGTCCCCAGGCGTGGCTGCCTTTGATATATTCCACGGCGCCCGATTTCAGAGTCACCGGATCGAGGGCGATCCAGGTGCTGCAGACATTGTCGGCGCCATCACCGGCCAGGGGATAATACAGCCGGTCCTGATGCCAGGGCGTCGGGTTGCCGGCGCCGGCCTCCTTGGTCAAAAGGAAATCATAGAACAATCGTATTTCCGGCGCGCCGGTAAGGGCCCCGGCGATGGCGGCGGCGGCACCATCGACAATAAAATCGCGAAAGGTATCGTTGCGCCGCCACATGAACTGGCCGCCATAGAATTGGCCATTGGCGCCCGCCGAAATATCGCCGTCATAGGGGCCGAAGTTGGCCTGCGCCCAATCGGCGGCCGGGCGCAGCTTTTCGATCCAGTCCATGGATATGGCGCCCCGGATACAGGTGACGCCGTCGCGGGCGTACTCTTCGATATTTTGTTCGCTGACTGTGCTAACCGGATTATCCAGCATGTTCTTAAACCCCAATTATAATCGACGCCAGACTAGCCCCGCTCCAGCGTGCCGTCCAGCCAGGCTTCGACGATATGGCCGAGCTGTTCGATCGGCTGATAGCCCATGGTGAGGTACGCATAGCCTTGCCCATCGTTGATCAGCACGGTGGGAAATCCCGAAACGCCCAGCTGCTGGGCGAACTGGAAATCGGCGATGGTGCGCTGGCCGGTTTCGGGTTTGGCGAACTCAGCGGCGAATTCGTCCCGGTCGTGGCCAAACTCGGCGGCGATATCGGCGAGCACATCGGGCGACGTCACGTCCCGGCTTTCGGCGTAATAGGCGCGCTGCAGCCCTGTGAAGAACTGAAGCGCCACATCATTGCCGGCCAATTGCCGCAATGTCACCGCCGCCCGGCAGGAGGCTTCGGTGCCGTAAGAAAGCCCCTCCATATCCAGAATGTCATAGATAAAGGGCTGGCCGGTACGCTCCCCCACTTCCTGCCAATGATCGCGCAGGAAGCCTTTGCGCTCCGCATCGGCGGGCTCGGTCCAATCGGCGTGCAGCCCGCCAACCACCAGGGTCAGCACCGCGCGCCCCCGGCACATGTCTTCGATCCGGCTTTTGATGGGCGCAAATCCCCAGCACCAGGAACATTGCGGATCGCCTACATAGATCAGTTCTTTGGTCAGTGTTGTCATGGTTCAGCTTGAATTGTTTTCGCTAAGCCGCGCGTAGCATACCGACAGCGCCGATATGCCGAGGGCGATATAGATGTAGCTCAAAAATTGCACCATCAGGTTCTGCACCAGCGCCGACGTCAACGGCCCGTAATCGGGCGCCGTGCCGGCGGCGAAGTTCATCACCGCCGTCACCGGTATCAAGACGATGCCGATGGGGATGGTAACCGCCACGACAATGGCCAGCAGCCGCCAGCCATTGCCACGGGTCAGGGCCCAGACCTGGCCCAAGGTCAAGGTCCGGTCGAGCGCCACCGCCGGCAGCCAGACGCTCAAGCGCGCATAGACGGCGCCGATCAACGCGAAGGTGAACAACATGGCGGTCAAGACCATGGGGCCGAAGGACGAGATTCCAAACCCGCTAAGGCTGCGCAGGCCGGTGCCGGAAAACAGGAATAAGCCGAATACTATCAATGCCGAAGCGCCGGCGAAAACCATGCTGATCTTTATCAGGGTCCAAAGAAACCGCCATTGCCGTCCGCCCCAGTTGTAACAGGTGGCGATGGTCACGTTCTCTTCCGGATACAAATAGCTGCGGTGCCAGGCGATGGAGTAGCTGACATAGGCCCAGATGCTACCGGCGGCGGCGATCACGGTCAGAAATATGGCCGAGACCGGCAAGGCCTGGAAGGCTGGGCCGTCGATGACGATATCGATACGCTCGGCGGCGGCCCGGGCCACCGACCAATCGGCCAGCGCCGACAGCATACTGACCACGATGATGGCCGGCACCGCCAGCAGCCAAAATTGCCGCCGCTCGGCCCAGAAGAACCGGTAGGTGTGGATCATGATCCGCCAAACCGGCAGCCTGTTCCTATCGGCCATCAGCGTTCCTCGGCCAGCAATTCGATATCGCCGGTATCGTTTTTGCCACGCGCCCGCTGGCTGGCGCTTTTCAATTGGCCGCAGGCGGCCATGATGTCGCGGCCTCTCGGCACCCGGATGGGCGCGGTCAGGCCCGCCTCGTTCAGGGTTTGCGAGAAGCGTTTGATCTTTGCCGCGGTTGAGCAGTCATAACCCGCGCCCGGCCATTTGTTGAAGGGGATGAGGTTGATCTTGGCGGGAATGTCTTTCAAGAGGCGCGCCAATTCCCGGGCGTCGGCTTCCGAATCGTTGATGCCTTTCAGCATCACATATTCAAAGGTAATGCGCCGCGCGTTGGAGGCCGTGGGGTAGCTGCGGCAGGCGGCCAGCAATTCGGCGATGGGGTATTTGCGGTTGATGGGCACCAGCTCGTCGCGCAAATCATCGCGCACCGCATGCAGGGATATGGCGAGCCCGACGCCAAGCTCGGCGCCAACCCTTTCGATCATCGGCACGACGCCGGATGTGGACAGCGTAATGCGGCGTTTTGATATGGCGAGGCCGTCGCCGTCCATGATGATGTGCAGCGCGCGTGCCACATTGTCGTAATTGAACAACGGCTCGCCCATGCCCATCATGACGATATTGGACAACATGCGGCCGCCCGAAGGCGACGGCCATTCGCCGTAGGAATCCCTGGCCACCATCACCTGGCCGACCATTTCGGCGGCGCTTAGATTGCGCACCAGTTTCTGCGTGCCGGTGTGGCAGAAGGTACAGGCGAGGGTGCAGCCAACCTGGCTTGATACGCAAAGCGCGCCCCGGTCTTCTTCGGGGATAAAGACCGCTTCGACTTCGTTTTTGTCCTGGGTGCGCAGCAGCCATTTGCGGGTGCCGTCCTTGGATTTTTGCTCGAGAGATATCTCGGGCACTTGCAGGCTATGGGCGGCGGCCAATTTCTCGCGCAAGGGTGCGCCGAGCGAAGTCATGGCGGCGAAGTCGCGCTCCCCCCGGTGATAGATCCAGTGCCAAAGCTGTTTCGCCCGGAACGGCTTTTCGCCGAGGGCGGCCAAGGCGTCGGTCAGCTCGGCGCGCGACATGCCGATTACGTTGGGGCCGATGAGGTTTGGAGCGCTCATTTAACGCCGCAGGCCCGGCCGATAGCGCGGTAGGCGGCGGTGAAGCCGGCCAGGGAATAGGTGTCGGTGGTCTTGGTGCCGCGCGCCGAAAAACCGGTGACGATCATTTGGCGGCCCTTTGTCATGGCGGCGGCCAGCGCCCGGTCGATCTTATCGGTCTCGGCCCAGGCCGAGGCGCCAACCGGGACCAGCTTGGTCACATCGCCGTCGATGTTCAAAGTCACCTTGCTTTGCTTTTTATAGCTATAGCCGGCGCGCAATTCGAACACGTCGCGCTTGGCGTCGCCGGGCCGGTGCGTCACCAGGATAAAGGTCTCGCCGCGGCTGGTATATTTCCCGGCCTCTTTTTTGGGGATCGAGGCGATATAGCAGGTGCGCTCAGGTCCCTGGTCTTCCCGGTAGGCGAACCAATCCTTGAACTCACCCAGATATTTCTGCTGCGCAAAGGCGGGCAGGCTTAACCCCGCCACGGCAAAGCTCGCCACAAGCGCCGCCAAATGCGCCAACAAGAGGTTACGCGGTTGCATCGTCTAACGCCTCGCCCGGCGGTTCCGCCCGGTGGCGCTCCAAGGCGCGGCGGAGGCGCGGCGGGCCGAACGCATGCTCGGGCAACTCTTCGAGCGGCGCGCCGGGGGTAAGCGGGCGCGCCGGATAGCGGCCCAGATTGAGAAGCCGGTCATACATCACAATGGCGCCGGCGATGCCCAGATTGACGCTGAAGCGCATGGGAATCTTCACCGTGTAGGCGCAGCGTTCGATCATTGCCGGCGAAAGGGCGCCCCGTTCCGGGCCGAGCACATAGGCGGCGCGGCGGGGATGGCGGAAGCTGGGCAGATCATCGGCGTCATCCAAAAGCTCGACACCCACAAGATCGCAGCCTTCGGGCAAGACCATGTCGGCGACGCCCGGAAAGGCGTAATAGGGCACATGGCCGGTGGCGTCCGAGGTGTCGGATTTGCCGCCTTCGCGCTCCGAATAGACCGCATCGACGGAGAACACAAAGCCGGCGCCAAAGGCATGCGCGGTGCGCATCAAGGTGCCCACATTGACGCTTTTGGATATACGCTCAACGCCGATGCCAAAATATCCCCGCAACCGGACGCTCCTTCTACCTGATCGGTTGGAATTCTAGCACAAATTTGGACAAATTCGGAGCGCCGTCAAGTTCGCGCCGCCGCTTGGCCCGGTATCAGGCCTTGGCGGCTGCGCTTGCGCCTTCATAGGCGTCCACCCTTTTTCCCGATATGGGCAGATGCACGGCGGCGGCGAACAGGCCGGCGGCGACCACCGCTATCCACATCATGTCGTAGGATCCGGTGGCGTCGAACAGCAGCCCGCCGACCCAGGAGCCGGTGAACGAGCCCAATTGATGGCCCAAGAAAGTGATGCTGGCCAGGGTGGTCAGATAGCGGGCGCCGAACATGGAGGCCACCAGCCCGGTGGTCAGCGGCACCGTTCCCAGCCACAAGAATCCGATCGAAGCGGCAAACAGGATGATCGAAACATTGCTGATCGGAAACAGAAGGAACAGAGTGAAAACAATCGAACGGAAGAAATAGAGGGACGACAGCACCAGATTTTTGGAATAGCGCCCGCCCAGCCAGGCGAAAAACAGCGTACCCAAGAAAT